>JAETOP010000022.1 GCA_021771675.1 Oscillospiraceae bacterium
GTTCTAATAGCCGTGGGTCGTATGCTGTATTTATCATCATAGTATCCACCCCCTTTTATTATATCAAAAACAGGGGGATATTTAAATAAAGTAATCAAAGTTCGCTGTAGTACTAAAACACTACCTAAAACACTACCTAAAACACTACCTAAAACACTACCGAAAACGCTACCTATCAGTTTTTTACCCCTCCACTCTCCTGAAAATCTCCCCCGCGCTCAACCCCGAACAGATTTCCCCATCCACCATCACATTCGGCGCGGTTCTGCATGATTTCAGGCAGGACCGCGTGCTCACCTTAACGTTCCCGTCGGCGGAGATGCCGTCCGGCCCGGTCTCAAGCCGCCGGCGCAGCTCCTGCAATACCTCCATATTCCTCCCACCGCAGTTCTTCCCCAGGCAGACCACGATCTCGTGGCGGTAGGGGGCCGTTTTCAGGCTGGGGAAGCGTTTTAAGATGGCCCGCATAGTGGATTCCTTCACGCCTGCCGTCTCCGCGGCTGCCGCCAGAATGCCCGGACTTAGATACCCCTGCACATCCTGCAGCTCCCGCAGCATTTCCACCACCGTCTCTTGCGCGCCCCGGTCCCCGCGACCTCCATAATAATCCAATATCTCCTTGATCTGAACGTCCGCTTCTCTATTTTCATCGTGATCCATCGCGGTCCATACCTCCTTCTTCTATAAAAAGACTCCATTTTCATATCGTTTGTCCCGCGGTAGCTTTTTATACCTCATATTCCTCCGCGCTCCCGCCATAACAGCATATCATACGTTCCCCCAACCCTGTCACAAAAAAAGTTTGAAATCCGCAAAAAAATAGTTTGAAACACCAGCAAAACACAGCGCTATTTTAAACCTCCCAAAAATATTTAAAAAATCTTCTAAAAACCTCTTGCCAAACCTATTTTGATGTGGTACTATCTGCTTAACAGCTTAATATATTAACCTATTAATCGGAACACATATAGAGTTCCGGGCCATAAAGGGGGATGAGGGATTCCGCTGAGCATGCTGATTTTAGGGGAAAAGGAGCCATTTCCGATTGAAGAGAGAGGGAAAACTTGATATGATAACAACAGATTATTATATTAACCAACTAAGTGATAAAAAAGGAGCGGTTCGCATGTCAATTCCAAAATATCAGCAGATCAAACAAAACTTACTTTACGAGATCAACAACGGCAAATTCCAGCCGGGGGATAAGTTTTACAGTGAGGCGGAGCTGAAACGCAAGTACAACGTCAGCGGGATCACCGCGATCAAGGCATTACAGTGCCTGACCAACGAGGGGTATCTGGTCAGGTATCAGGGAAAGGGCACCTATGTGTCCAAGGCGAAACGGGGCAAGATTGTGAAGTTCTCCGACATTGAGAAGTACAAAGACGGGGCCGAGCGGACGGAAGTGCTGGAGATCCGCAGGATGAAGGACCCGCGGATCGCGGCCCAGCTGGAGCTGGAGCCGGAGGAGGAATTCTACCACATCAAGCGCCTGCGCCTGGTGGACGACAAGCCCATTTTCGTGCAGAACAGTTATGTGATCACCGAGTTTATCCGGGAGGAGGACGCGAAGGACAAGGAAAAGTTCACGTCCATCTACGGCAAGCTGCGGCAGGACTTTGGGATCGACCTCTACCAGGCGGATTCCAAGGAGATTACGGAGATTGTATTTCCGGCTCCCGAGGAGGAGAGCAGGCTTTTGGAGCTGGACGGCAGAGAGCCCAGCGCCTTTATCCGGAGGTACACCTACCTGTTCGACGGAAGAACCATTGAATACATTGAAGGCTATAAGCGATGGGATTATTTCAGCATTGAGATTGAACCGATTTGATCCCGGTGCACCGCACCGGCATGGAGGAAGCGTATGGAATTGTTATTAGTCTCCCACAGAGGGATTGCGACGGGAATGAAGTCCGCGGTCGCCATGGTCATGGGCCCGGTAGCGGACCAGATCACGACCATGGAACTGACGGAGGAAGAGGGAATCGAGCGTTTTGCGGAGCGCCTGGAGGAATATCTGACAAGCTGGCTGACAGAGGGGAAGAAAGGCCTGATCTTTGCGGACCTGCAGGGCGGCACCCCCTACAACCGGGCGGAGCTGCTGCTGGCCAAGCACGGCCTCAAGAACCGGGCCAAGGTGATCAGCGGCCTCAATCTGCCCATGGTGGTGGAAGCGGTGCTGCGGGACATGGACGTGTGCAGTGCGGATGAACTTTCCGGCCTGGTGCAGGCGGCAAGAGACAGCATCGTATGTATGGACCTGACCGCCCAGGCGGCCGGATCAGATGATGAGTGACAGGGAGGAATAGACAATGACAATACAGTGGTGGCAGATTCTGCTGATTACGCTCTACGCGGGATTTGCATTTTATGACGGCAACAACACAACCTTCGGAACGGTAAAACCCACCATGGCGGGATTCTTCGCCGGCCTGGTGTTAGGCGATGTGACCACCGGCCTGGTAGTCGGCGGTACGCTGAACCTGCTGGTGCTGGGAATCGGCAACTTCGGCGGCGCTTCCATCCCGGACTACATGACCGGCGCGCTTTTGGGAACGGCCTTCGCCATCCAGAGCGGACAGGGAGCCGAGTTCGGCGTGACCCTGGCTATCCCCATCGGCCTTCTGATGATCCAGCTGGACATCCTGGCCAGATTCTCCAATACATACTTCCAGCACAGAGCGGAGCGGCTGGTTGAGAACGGCAATTTTGAGTCCGCGGCGCGGATGAACCTGCTGGGCCTGATCCCCCAGTCCATCTCCCGTATGCTTCCGGTATTCCTGGCCCTGGTATTCGGTTCCGACTTCGTGAACCTGGTGGTGAACCACCTGCCCATGTGGCTGATGAACGGCCTGAAGACCGCCGGCGGAATCCTTCCTTCCCTGGGTATTGCGATCCTGCTGCGCTACCTGCCGGTGAGCCGCAACATTTCCTACCTGATCGTGGGATTCGTGCTGGCGGCCTACCTCAAGGTTCCGGTGCTGGGCGCGGCCCTGGTGGGTCTGGCGTTCGCAATCTTAAGCTTCCAGTCCGAGAAGGACGAGACGCCCGCAGCGGCGCAGGTTACAGTAAATGCAGGAGGTGAAATGGGCGATGAGTAATACGAATAACGGTTTGACAAAAGAGGGAAAAAGCGTATTCTGGAGATGGTATTTCCTGGGAGGCGCAGGCTGGAACTATGAGAAAATGCAGGGTCTCGGCTACTACTTCAGTATGCTGCCCATGATCAAAAAGCAGAAGGACGAGGAGGCGCGCAAGACCTTAGCCAAGACCGAGCTCCAGTTCTTCAACACCAACAATACCATGGCTCCCATCATCATGGGCGTGGACTGCGCCCTGCAGGACCAGACGGGAGCGGAGGCCGCGGATACCATCGCAGCCTTAAAGACCGGTATGATGGGCCCCCTGGCCGGAATCGGCGACACCTTGTTCCACGTGATCCCGTCCACCATCATCGGCTCCATCGCCTCCTATATGGCTTTAGAGGGAAGCCCCCTGGCTCTGGTGCTCTGGATTTTCTTCGGCCTGCTGCGCATGTTCTGCATGAAGAATTTCTTCTCCCTGGGCTACCGGGAGGGCGCGAAGATCGTCAGTGAGATCGGAAACCGCCTGAAAAAGATCACCAAGGCGGCCAACATTTTAGGTATCACCGTGATCGGCGCCCTGATCCCCTCCGTGGTTAACGCCCGGTTCGCCTACGAGTTCTCCTGGGGCGAGGTGAGCATTTCCGTCCAGGAGCTGGCAGACAAGATCATGCCGTCCCTGGCCCCCACCCTGGTGGTGTTCTTCGCCTACTGGATGCTGGGAAGAAAGAAAATGAACTCGACCAGAGTCACCCTGCTGCTGGTGGTGGTTGGCATTCTGGCCTACAACCTGAAAGTATTTGCTTAATGTTCATATAAAGAAGGAGGAAACACAATGAAAGGATTCGTACACATTCGGATTGACGACCGCCTGATCCACGGACAGGTGGCCACCCGCTGGTCCACCGGACTGAAGGTAAACCGCATCATGGTCATCGACGACGCGGTGGCTGCAAATGACAACGAGAAGGCGATTCTGCGCATGGCGGCCCCCGCCGGCGTCAACACCTCCATTCTGCCCCTGGAGAAGGCTGTGGCCAACATCCAGAACGGCAACTACGACGGCCAGCGCGTGATGTTGATCGTGAAGAGCCCCGTAACCCTGGTGAAAATGCTGGAAATGGGCGTGCAGCTTTTGCCGGTGAACATCGGCAACATGTCCAACCGTCCGGGAACCACCCAGTACAAGAAGTCCGTCAGCATGACCCCCGAGGAGAAGGCCGCCGTGGACCGGCTGCTGGCCGCCGGAATCAAGGTGACGGCTCAGATGGTGCCCGACGACCCGGCCACGGGAATCGAGAATTTTTTCTAACCCGCGGTAACGCGTGAGACGGTAAAAGAGAGCGGCGCGGACGCTCTTTTTTATCAGGAAAACGCAGACAAAGAGGAGCGTTTATGAGAGAAGAGAAGCTTACATGGATGGCGGAGGAGCTGGACCGCATCTGCGGCGTACTTAAGCGGAACATGGAGCGGTACGGCACGGATTTCCCGTCGGCCTGCGCCACCGGCGGCAAGTACCGGATCAAGAAAAACGACGACTGGACCAACGGCTTCTGGACCGGCATGCTCTGGATGGCCTATCTGCACACCGGGGATGAGGCGTTTAAAACCCTGGCCCTGAAGAACACGGACAGCTTTAAGCAGCGCCTGGACGATCACTTCGTCCTGGACCATCATGACATCGGGTTCCTCTACAGCCCGTCCGTGGTGGCGGCTTATCGCATCACCGGAGACGAGGGCCAGCGGGACCTGGCCGTGAGGGCTGCGGACGTGCTGGCGGCCCGTTTCCAGGAAAAGGGCGGTTTTATCCAGGCCTGGGGCAAGTCCGGGGACCCCAAGGAATACCGCCTGATCATCGATTCCCTGTTAAACCTGCCCCTTCTGTACACGGCGGCTGAGATCACCGGGGAAGCCCGTTACCGGGAAATGGCGCAGCGCCACTATGAAAATGTGATCCGCCTGATTATCCGGGAGGACGGCTCCACCTACCACACCTACTATTTTGACAGCGAAACCGGCGCGCCCTCCCACGGGGCCACCCACCAGGGCTACAGCGACAATTCCTGCTGGGCCAGGGGGCAGGCCTGGGCCATTTACGGCATGCCGCTGCACGTCAGGGTGTCCGGCAGGGCCTTTACGGCGGAGGAGCAGGAGCGCCATGACCGGGTGGTGCGGTATTTCCTGGAGCATCTGCCCGCAAACGGCATGCCCTACTGGGATCTGGTGTTCAAGGACGTAGACGGCCAGCCCTGGGACAGCTCGGCGCTGGCCGTGGCGGCCTGCGGCCTGCTGGAGATGGGCCGCCGGGAGATGGCGGAGGAAATGCTAAAGACCTGCCGCGATCTGGCCTCGTCTGAGGCAGAGCCGGACAGCGAGGGCCTTCTGCTTCACGGCGTGTACGCCTATGGGGAGAACAAGGGCGTAGACGAACCGAACCTTTGGGGAGATTATTTCTATATGGAAGGCCTGATGCGGCTGGCGAACCCGGATTGGATCCCGTTTTTGTGACAGGAGAGAGACAAAGCATGAGTAGATTTGAGATCAATGAAGCGTTTTGCCTGGATGGGCAGCCTGTGAAGCTGCTCTCCGGCGCGGTCCATTATTTCCGCCTGATGCCGGAATACTGGGAGGACTGCCTTTACAACTTAAAGGCCATGGGGTTCAATGCCGTGGAGACCTACATTCCCTGGAATATCCACGAGCCGGAGGAAGGGGAGTTCGACTTCTCCGGCAGCCGGGATGTGGCGGCCTTTGTGCGCTTGGCCGGGGCCATGGGGCTGCACGTGATCCTGCGCCCCAGCCCCTTCATCTGCGCGGAGTGGGAGCTTGGCGGCCTTCCCGCCTGGCTGCTGCGCTACCCGGATATGAAGGTGCGGACCAATACCCCCCTGTTTCTGGAAAAGGTGGAGGCCTATTACCGGGAGCTGTTCCGGCATATCGCGGACCTTCAGATCACCCGGGGCGGCCCCGTGATCATGATGCAGGTGGAAAATGAATACGGCTCCTTCGGCAACGACAAGGAGTACCTCCGTCAGATCAAGTCCCTGATGGAGCGCTTTGGGGCGGAGGTGCCGTTTTTTACCTCGGACGGCGCATGGGACGCGGCGCTGGAGTCGGGAAGCCTGATCGAGGACGGCGTGCTCGCCACCGCCAATTTTGGCTCCCGCTCCGATGAGAATATGGACGTGCTGGAGGCATTTTTCAAGCGCCATGGGCGCAAATGGCCTCTCATGTGCATGGAGTTCTGGGACGGCTGGTTCAACCGCTGGAGGGAGAAGATCATCACCCGGGACGCGGAGGACCTGGCCATGGAGGTGCGTCAGCTCTTAGAGCGGGCCAGCATCAACCTCTACATGTTCCAGGGCGGCACCAACTTCGGGTTTTATAACGGCTGCTCTGCCAGGGGCTACACCGACCTGCCCCAGATCACGTCCTATAACTACGACGCTATCCTGACCGAGTGGGGGCAGCCCACGGAGAAGTTCTATCAGGTCCGGGAGGTGATCCGGGAATTGTTCCCGGAGATTCCCACCGGGGAGCCCAGGGTGCATGAGCGGGCCGCCTACGGAAAGGCGGAGATGACCGGAAAGGTATCCCTGTTCTCCTGCCTGGACGATCTGGCGGAGTGCCAGAGAAGCGCTTACCCCATGACCATGGAGGAGGCGGGAAATGGCTACGGCTACATGCTGTACCGCACCCCGGTGAAGGGCTACAACCGGAAAATGAAGGTGAAGGCGGTCCAGGCTTCGGACCGGGTGCAGTATTACCTCAACGGCGTGTTCGAGGGAACCCAGTGCCAGAACAATTCCGGCGAGGAGCTGGAGCTGTTCTTCGGCCCGGAGAACCGGCTGGACCTGCTGGTGGAAAACATGGGCCGGGTGAACTACGGCTACAAGCTCCAGGCCCCCACCCAGCGCAAGGGAATCCGGACCGGCGTCATGGTGGACATCCACTTTGAGAGCGGCTGGGAGCAGTACGCGCTGCCCCTGGACAACGTGGAACAGGTGGATTTTGAGAAGGAATGGATTCAGGATACCCCGGCGTTCTACCGCTACGAGTTCCAGGTGGATCAGCCAAAGGACACCTTCTTAAACTGCCGGGAGCTGGGTAAGGGCGTCGCCTTTATCAACGGCTTCAACCTGGGCCGCTACTGGTCCGAGGGCCCGGTGCAGTACCTGTACATACCGGCCCCGCTGCTGCGGGAGGGCAAAAATCAGCTGGTTGTGTTCGAGACCGAGGGAAAGACGGCCGGGGCGCTGTGGCTGGAGGAATGTCCGGTGTATGTGGAATACGAATAGAATTAATATGGAAACGGCGGCGGGTCATCGGTTTGATGGGCCGCCGTTTTTTGCGCTGTGACGAAATAGCTGTGATAAAATAACCGGCCATGTATTCCGCGCGCCCGGAGTTTGTGGTAGAATGGGGAAATACGGAATATAAAGGAGGTGCAGGCACATGTTTCGCTATGCGCATACGAATATGATCGCCAGGGACCACAAAAAGCTGATCGCTTTTTATAAAGAGGTATTTCACTGCAGGAGCATTGGGGAGACGAGAGATTTGCGGGGGGAGTGGCTGGATAGGCTGACCGGACTTTCCGGCGCGCATATTGTAGGGGAACACCTTTGCCTGCCTGGATACGGGGAGGACCACCCGACATTGGAAATATTTTCCTATGATCATATGGAGGAGTCGGACCCGAAAATCAACCGCTGCGGGCTGGCTCATCTGGCCTTTGAGGTGGACGATGTGGAGGAGACTTTAAAGCGGGTATTAGAGAACGGCGGAGGGCAGATCGGGGAGCTGGTGACGGCGGAGTACCCGGGCGGAAAGCGCGCGGTCTTTGTCTACGCGTCGGACTGCGAGGGAAATATTCTGGAGCTGCAAAGCTGGTCCTGACCGGGACGGGGCGGCTGTTTTCTGCACCTGAAAAGGGAGAACGGCGGCAGGAGTCCGGCAGAGGAAGCGGCGGCAGTAATGAAAGATAAGAGGAAATGGAAATGAAACCGGTATTGGAACAGGCGACCGCGGCGGACCTTGACGAGGTTGCGTTGCTTTACGACAGTATCAACCGTTATCTGGCGGACCATACCAATTATCCCGGCTGGAAAAAGGATGTCTATCCGGCCCGGGAGGACGCCGAAAATGGGGTGAACCAGGGAACCCTGTACGTGCTCCGGCGGGATGGCCGCATCGCCGGGACCGTGATCCTGGAGCATAAGACGGAACCAGCTTACGGGACAGTGGACTGGGGTCTGGACCTGACGGCGGAGGAAGTGATGGTGGTGTACACCCTGGCTGTCCACCCGGACTTTTTGGGCACGGGGATTGGCAAGGCGCTGATGGAGGCCGTCATTGCGTTTTGCCGTGAAAAACAGGTGAAAGCGATCCGCCTGGACGTTTATGAGAAGAACAGCCCCGCCATCGGGTTATACAAGAAATACGGATTTTCGTACATCGGTATGGCGGATTTGGGGTACAGCCATTTCGGGCTGGATCAGTTTGAGCTGTATCAGAAAATTTTGTAAAATATTGGGAAACAAGAAAAACAAAACAGGGATGGAATCCGATTTGATCCAGCGGATTCCATCCCTGTTTTGCGTGGTGTGCGGGGGAGATTTTCGGGCCTTCCGTCCCCCTCACCCCACCATCGCGCTTCGCCCTTCCACTTCCTCCGCCACAAACTGATACCCCATGCCCCGGATATTTTTCAAATACACCGGGTGGCCGGGCGAGTCCTCGATCTTCATGCGCAGGCGGCGGATGTGGACCATGATGGTGTTGTCGTCCACAAAGTCGTCGTTCCACACGTAGCGGTAGATCTGGTCCTTGGTCAGAATCTTGTTCTGATTGCTGAGGAAATACTTCATGAGCAGGCATTCCTTGCCGGAGAGAAAGATTTCCTCCCCCTGCTTAAACAGGCGCATCTCGTCGCAGATATAGCGGAACGGTCCGGCGATAAGCTCGTTGGCGTGGCCGGACAACAGGCTGGACCTGCGCAGGCAGGCTTTGACTTTGGCGCAGAGCACCATGGTGCTGAAGGGTTTGGTGATGTAGTCGTCGGCCCCGATCCCCAGAGCCAGAACCTTATCCACCTCCGCCTGCCGCCCGCTGAGTACGAACAGAGGCGTTAAAATGCCGTTGGTCCGCAGATGGTGGATGACCTGAAATCCGTCCATGTCGTCCATCATCAGATCCAGGATGATCAGGGAATAGGGATTGGACATGGCCATGCGGACTGCGGCCACCCCTCCGTCCGCCTCCTCAGTGGAGAGTCCCTCGCTTCCCAATACGCGGCAAATGATGCGCCGCACCGACGGATCGTCGTCCACCACAAGTATACGGTTATTTTCCAAGATACTCCCCTCCTTTGATGCTGCCCGCCGTCCATCTGAAAATTACGCGCCCGCCCGTGAGCGGTAGGATTTTTCTTCAGTTTGGACACGGCGGCTGTATTTCTTAACGCTATTATAACACAAATGGCAGGGGGATACATCTCGTTTTATTTACCTTACAGAAATTTAAGAAAACCCATTCGATCAGTTAAGATTCATAAAGTAAGATTGGCTCAGAACGAAAAAATGTGCAGAATGCACAGATATTTAAAAGCGGAAAGAGAGGAAATGGTATGAAGAAAAGGTCTGTAATGAAACGTCTGGCAATGACAATGGCGGTGCTTATGACAGCGGCGGCAGCGTCCGGCTGTGGTTCCAGCTCCGGCGGAGGCAGCACCACGGCGGCGCCGGCAGCTCCGGCGGCCACGGAAGCGGCGGGGAGCGAGGCGGCCGGAGGCGAGGCCAAGGAAGCCGATACCCAGGCTGCGGCCGACGACTGGAAGTGGGAGCGCAAGGTCACCATCGTCTGCCCATGGGGCGTAGGCGGCGGCGCGGACGGAACGCTTCGTCCCCTTCAGCCGATATTGGAAAAAAATCTGGGCGTGCCGGTTGAGATCGTGAACGTGGAGGGCGCAGGCGGCGCCAACGGCATCGACTTTACCTACAAGCAGCCTGCCGACGGTTACACCTTTGTGCTGGGCACACAGTCCCACATCATGCTGGACCTGCAGAAAATCCTTCCCGTGGACTTTAAGCAGGAATTCCGCCCGGTTTCCAAGCTGGTTCACTCCATCAACATCATCGCCTCCTCCAAGAAGGCAATGGAAGGAAAATATACCAATTTCGACGAGTTCGTGGCATATGCGAAGGAACATCCCCAGGAGCTGACCTGCGGAATGCTGACCGCAACCGGCGCTGACTCCGTATCCTTAAAGCAGACGCTGGCCGGCGGCCTGGGCTGCGGTATCACGGAAGTAGAGCAGTATGTGAAGATCGTCAACTACTCCAGCGGCTCCGAGCTGAGCTCCGCCATGGTGGGCGGCCACATCAACATCAATATCACCGGCGCTGACGAGATCAAGGGTCTGATCGAGTCCGGCGACATTGTTCCCTTAATCTCCATGTCCGAGAACCGCATGTCCTCCTTCCCCAACGTGGAGTGCACCGGGGAACACGACATCGATTCTTACGTGGGAACCTGGCGCGGTATCTTCTGCCGCAAGGACACCCCGGATGCGGCTGTGGATTCCATGGCTGCGGCTCTGAAAACAGCCTGGGAAAGCCCGGAATACCAGGAATTCTTAAAGAACGCCAGCTATCTTGACCGTGAAGGCTACGCGGATGCAGCGACTTTCCAGAAGCTGATCGACGAAGAGTACGTGACCTTTGAGGATTATCTGAAGGGAGCGGGTTTAATCAAGTAAGGACTCAGGAAGGAGCAATCAAATTATGGCACTGGAATTGATCGTCAACCTGTTATTGCTGGGATTCTCCATATTTTGTTACTTCTACGTGGGAGCCACCATGCCAGTCTCCGCCGCCAATGAACTTGGCGCGGAGCAGTGGCCCCAGGCCCTGCTGCTGCTGTTGATCCCGGCCATTTGCTGGAACATTTACAAATTTTTCAAACGGAACCGGAAAGAGGACGTGGCCGCTTCCTTTAAGGACTTCTTCCCCTCCATCGTCCGCCTGGTGAAGAGCAAGCTGTTTTTCGGCATGGCGTTGGTGGTGATCATGGCGCTGATGTATGAGCCGGTGGGATTTATCGCCACCTGTCTGCTGTTCCTCATCGCTTACGGGCTGCTCCTGGGACAGCGCAACATGGTGCTGCTCCTGGTGACCTCCGTGCTGATCACCGTGCTTCTGTACATCGGATTCGCAGTATTCCTGGGAGTTATGCTTCCCAGAGGACAGGTGCCGTTCCTGCGGAATTTCGCCCTGTTTGTGGAATCCCTGATCCCGGCGATTTAAAGGAGGTGCCAGAATGCTAGACTTATTGACCAGCGGACTTTCGGTGGTATTTGCGCCGAAAATGTTTTTACTGCTTATTTTCGCCGTTTTCCTGGGGACTCTGTTCGGCGCTCTGCCGGGCGTGTCGGCCACCATGGCCGTAACCCTTGGGATTCCCTTCACCTATCGGATGACTCCGGTGGACGCCATCGCCTTTCTGGTGGCCATTTACTGCGCTTCCGTTACCGGCGGGGGCATGACGGCCATCCTGTTTAAAATCCCCGGCGTGCCCTCCAGCGCGCCGACCACCTACGACGGCTATCCCATGGCCCAACGGGGCGAGGCGGGCAAGGCCCTGGGCGTGCAGCTGATCTGCTCGGCCATCGGCGGTGTGTTCGCAGCCATCTGTATGCTGCTTTTAAGCCCGCAGCTGACCCAGGCGGCCCTAAGCTTCGGCCCCTCCGAGCTGTTTGCCATCTCCTTTATGGGCCTGTCCATTCTGACCAGCCTGGAGACGGACAATATCTGCCGCACCATTATTTCCGGCCTGATCGGCCTGCTGCTTGCCTGTATCGGCTTAGATCCCCTGCTGGGAGTGCCGCGCCTCACCTTCGGCACCCGGTTCCTGACCTCGGGCATCGAGATGATCCCGGTGATGATCGGATTCTTCGCCGTAACCGAAGTGTTAAAGCAGACCAACAAACCCGCCAAGCTTCAGGCGGTGGGGGACAGCAAGAAGAGCGTTTCTGCCAAGATGCCTTCGATAAAAGAGCTGCTATCCGTCAAATGGATTATCGCCAGATGTTCCGTGCTGGGCACCGTGGTGGGAATTCTGCCGGGAGCCGGAGCGACCATCGCCTCCTTCCTGTGCTACTCCACGGAGCAGAAGCTGTCCAAACACCCTGAGAAGTTCGGAACCGGCTGTATCGACGGCATCGCCGCCCCTGAGGTAGGAAACAACGCCGCCACCGGCGGTTCCATGGTTCCTCTGCTTTCCCTGGGTATCCCCGGAGGAAACGCCGCAGCCATCATGATGTCCGCCCTGGTGTTGAAGGGCGTTACCATGGGTCCGCTGCTGCTGGTGAACCAGCCCCAGTTTTTGGCGGCCACGTTCTCGTCCATGATGGTAGCTAACATTATCATGGTGTTCGCAGCGATTGTGATCGCAAAAATATTCGTGCAGATTTTAAAGGTGCCCTACAGCATCCTTGGACCAACCATCATCATGATGGCAACCATCGGCGCCTACGCAACCAAGAATACGGCGGTGGACGTAATCCTGATGGCCATCTCCGGACTGATCGGATTTGTATTTGTAACTTGTAAATTCAACAGCTCCGCCATGATTCTGGGGCTGGTGCTGGGCGTGATCTGCGAATCCAACCTGCGCCGCGCCTACACCATTGCCGCGGGCAACAGCCTGTGGGAGGAGACGGTTAACATCTTATCCCGGCCGGTGACGGGGATCATCCTGATCATCTGTCTGGTGGTGCTTTTAAACCCGGTGGTGAAACCGCTCATCCGGAAAAAGAAAAGCTGACCTGTGACGGGCCTGACGGGGCATATCTTGCCGCCGCCGGGCCCGTATTTGCAATGAAGCGAAGGCCGGTTAAGGGCTGTCGGCCCCGCGCCCGGCCCTATAAGGAGAATATTGATGAAACAGAGCGTATTGAGAGCAAAAATCCCGTTAAAGTATGTAAAGCCCATCTGCATCGCCGCCGCCCTGGCCGGAATCCTGTTCCTGGCCGCAGGCCTGTGGCTCGCCGGGCTCTGCATGCTGCTGGGCTCGTATATCCTGGAAAAGAGCTCCTACCGCTGCCCCCACTGCGGCCGCAAGCTGGACATGAAATACCCGCTGCCCAAAGGCTCCTGCTGCCCGTTCTGCCGGGGCGGGCTGCGGAAATAGACGGAGATTTTCCAGCGGACGGCAGCCGGGCCGCCCTCAGGCAGGGGCTTCCCGAAAGGCGGCATACCGATCTCCACCCGGACAGGGGGGCTTCCCGGATACCGGGATCGATGGTATAATGAAGAGATAAAATCATACCGGGACCGGCCTGACCGGGCTGCGGATTTCGTAAATACGGGGGAACAAACATGAAGGTGCTGTTGGAGGAGAAGAGGAAAATCATTTTGGCGCTGTTGATGGGAGCTGCGCTGCTGTTTTTCGCCGGAATCATGTACAACACCTACGACGCGTACACCAAAATGGTGGTGGAGCAGCAACAACAGCATTTGCTTCTGATCTCCCGGGCGGTGGCCCAGAACATGGAGCTGTACATATCCGACCAGCTGCGGGATATCCGCAGCGTGACCCAGACCCCCGGTTTTCTGGAATCCATGGAATATTACTATACCGTGGGCGAGACGGCCCGGATGAAGGAGTATATCTTTTCCTACATGCAGTCCCACCAGCAGGACCCGGTGCGGATCTATGTGCTGGACCGGTATGGACAGGAGATTTTCCACTACAACCAGTATCCCTTTAGCGGGGAGCTGGACGAGGAGGCCCTGGGGCTGGCCGAGTCCGCCAGAAAGCGTGAGAGCGGGATCGGAAACGTGTTCCCCATCGACGAGCAGCGCTGCGGTATGACACTGGTCACCAACGTTTACGGCGGAAACGGATATCTGGGCACCGTGATCAGCGTCATGGATCTGGATGTGCTCTACAAGCGGTATGTGGCTAACCTGAATTTCCGGGATCAGGGCGATATTGTGGTGAAGGATGGGGACGGAAACATTATCATGCACCCGGATTCCCGGATGCTGCAATTCAATTATGAGCGGGATATCCCGGAGCTGGATTCCATGCCCCAGTATGAGAGCCTGCGCCGGATGCTGGAAAAGCAGTACACCTACGAGGAGGGCACCGCGGTGTACGACTCCTACTCCGGCGGCATACTGCCCAGGGAGCAGGTGATCGCCGCCTTCTCCCGCATGAATTTGAGCGGAAATTCCTGGTACGTTTCCACGGCAATGCCCTATTCCAAGGCGGTGGAGCTGCAGAACAACATGTTAAAGCGCTTCGGCCTGCTGGCGGCCACCGTGCTGTTTCTGGTGATCGCCGCCGGGACGATTATCTACCACCTGCTGCGCAACCGCCAGAAGCTGAGGCTGGAGACCAAGTATTTAAAGGAGATCAACAGCACCCTGGAGGAACTGCACCAGAGCCGGGAGGAGGCGCGCCATTACCAGAAGCTGACCACCATCGGCACGCTGGCCGGGGGCATCGCCCACGAGTTCAACAATCTTTTGACGCCCATTTTGGGGTATTCGGAGTTTTTGGAGGAGCAGCTGGGCAGAAAGAGCGAATATTTTGAGGACATTGCGGAGATTCACAAGGCGGGAACCCGGGCCAAGGAAATCGTGGAGCAGATTCTGCCGTTCAGCCGCAAAGAGACGGACACCACCTCCTTCAAGTCCGTGAACCTGGATGTGATCATCCGGGACGCGCTGAAGATGATCCGGCTCATTATTCCCTCCAACATCCGGCTGGAGGAAAAGCTGGACGACGGAAATGTAAACGTCTACGGCAACGCCACCCAGCTGCACCAGGTGCTGTTAAACCTCTACTCCAACGCCTGTCAGGCCATGGAGAAGGACGGCGGTCTGCTGTCGGTGAAAACCAGGCGCATCAGCCGGGAGGAGCTGCCGGAGCACTGCCGGGAGATGGCGGACGGGGACTATGTGGAGATCGCGGTGTGCGACACGGGCTGCGGCATGAGCGAGGAGGTCCTGCACCAGATTTTTAACCCGTTTTTCACCACCAAGGAGGCTGGCGAGGGCACCGGGCTGGGGCTGTCCGTGGTCAAGGACATTCTGATCAACCACAGCGGGGCCGTGAGCGCGCAGAGCAAGCCCGGGGAGGGAAGCTGTTTCTACATTTACCTGCCGGTGACCATCGGCGTCTGCGCGGTTCAGATTCAGCGTCAGCCGGAGAAGCGGGAGGAGGTCAAGCAGATTTCCATCGCCCTGATCGACGACGAGGAGAGCGTGGTGAAATATCTGCGCAAGCGCCTGGAACGGCGGGGGTACCATGTGGACGGCTACACGGACCCGGAGGAAGCGCTGGAGGATATGGTAAACGGCCGGATTCACTGGAACGCCGTGATTGTGGATTACATGATGCCCGGGATCAAGGGAACGGCCCTGGCCCAGAGGATGAAGAAGCTTCAGCCCTACCTGTGCGTGATCATGATCACCGGCCTGGTGGACCGGGAGGCCCTGGAGCTGCGCCAGGACGGGCAGATCGACAACATCCTGATAAAACCGGTAAATTTTGAAGAGCTGGTGGCGGCCATCGACAAGGGATACCGCAGGCAGCTGGACATGATCGAGTATTAAAAGGCGGAGAGGGTTATGAAAAAATGGACACGATGGATTTTGACGGTTTTACTGGCTGCGGCCCTGGTTGGCTGCGGCAGGGAGAACCAGGAGCAGGAGGAGAGAACCTACCCGCGGGAGGCGGTGGAGCTGATCGCGCCCGCGGGGCCGGGGGGAGGGTATGACCTGACCGTGCGCGCCATGGCCCAGTGCCTGCAGGAGACAGGGCTGGTGAGCGTGCCTCTGCCGGTGACCAACAAGCCCGGCGGGGGTGGAAGGGTGTGCCTGGAGTACATGCACGAGAAGCGGGGCAGCAGCGACATGCTGGTGGTCTACTCCCCGCCGCTGTGCCTGATCAATCTAAACGGCAGCACAGAGCTCAACTACCGGGAAAACACCACGCCCATCGCCAAACTGGCGGTGGATTACGGCTGCTTTGCCGTGCGGGCGGATTCCCCCTATCAGACCTTAAACCAGGTCATGGACCAACTGAAGGCGGACCCCGGATCGGTGAAGGTGGGAGGCACTTCCTCCGAATACTCTATGGATCACGTCCAGTTCCTGAAAATCGCCCATGCGGCGGGGGTGGAAGCGCTGCAGGAGATTCCCTATGAAGGGTTTGAAAACGGCGGCGTGCTGGCCCAGCTGATGGGAGAGCGGGTGGACGTGATGAGCGCGGGGATCAGCGACGTTTTAGGGCTGGTGGAGAGCGGGGACATCCGGGTGCTGGCCGTGACCTCGCCCAACCACCTGGAAGGGGAGGCGCTCTCGCAGATTCCCACCTGCCGGGAATTGGGAATCGACGCGGATTTCAGCAACTGGCGGGGGATTTTCGGACCTGAGGATATGCCCGAGGAGGCGGTGGAATACTGGGGGGAGACGCTTTGCAAGATGGCGGGCACCAAGGAGTGGGCCGCCGCCTGCGACCGGTACGGCTGGACCGTGGACTACCAGGGGAGAGACGATTTTTGTAAATTTTTGGATGAAGTCAACGAAGAGTACGCCCAGCTTCTGGATGAAATCTGGTGATTCTCTCGTTCACCGGCGTTTGACTTTCGAACATTTTTTGCATAAAATGAGAACAGATTGGGGACACTCTGGCCAAGAGTGTCCTTTAGCTGTGAGAAGGGAGATTATAAAACATGAGCAAGGCATATGAAGAGTTTAAAACATACCTGGACCGGGCGATGGCGCTGAAAACAGCCATGACCCTGTTCGAGTGGGACAACGAAACACTGGCGCCAAAGGAGGCGGGGGAGCTGACCAGCAACGTGATCGGCACCCTGTCCGGCGAATATTTCCAGGCCATAACCAACGACCGGATGAAAGCGCTGGTAAAGGAATTGCAGGCGGAGCAGGGACTGGACGAGGTCCAGGCGGCCAACGTCCGGGAGGTGGCGGACGAGCTGGAACAGCTGGACTGCATTCCGAGGAACGAATATGAGGACAACGCAAGGCTGGTGGCCAAGTCCACGGCCGTGTGGTCCAGGACAAAGAAGGACAACGATTTCGACAGCTTCGCGCCCACCCTGAAGAAAGTGATCGAGTACCAGAAGAAATTCGCCGGTTACCGGGCAAAGGACGGGCAGAAGCTCTACGACGTGATGCTGGACACCTACGAGAAGGGCTTTAATATGGAAAATCTGGACCGCTTCTTCGGCATCCTGAAGGAGGAGCTGGTGCCGTTTCTGAAACAGGTGACGGAGAGCAAAAAGAAAATCGACGACGGCTTTTTGACCGGCGATTACCCGGAGGAGAAGCAGGAGAAGCTGGGGCGTTTCCTGGCCGGATACGTCGGCTTTGACTTTGACAAAGGTGTGATGGCGGTCAGCGCCCATCCCTTTACCACCAATCTGCACAACAAGGACGTGCGAATCACCACCCATTACACGGACCGTGTGGACAGCTCTCTGTTTTCCGTGATCCACGAGGCAGGACACGGCATCTACGAGCTGGGAATCCGGGACGATCTGACCCTGACGCCGGTGGGCCAGGGGGCCAGCATGGGTATGCACGAGTCCCAGTCCCGTTTCTTCGAAAATATCATCGGCCGCAGCCCCGCCTTCTGGGCGCCCATCTACGGAAAGGTCCAGGAAATGTTCCCGGATCAGATGGGGAACGTGGACTTAGACCAGTTTGTGGAGGCGGTCAACAAGGTGGAGCCGGGCCTGATCCGCACCGAGGCAGACGAGCTGACCTACAGCCTTCACGTGCTGATCCGCTATGAGATCGAGAAACAGCTGATCGAGGAAGACCTGGACGTGGAGAAGCTGCCGCAGCTCTGGGCCGACAAGTACGAGGAATACCTGGGCGTCCGCCCGGAGAATCCAGCCCAGGGCGTGCTGCAGGACATCCACTGGTCCCAGGGCTCCTTCGGCTACTTTCCGTCCTACGCCCTGGGCAGCGCTTTTGGAGCGCAGCTCTACTACCACATGAAGCAGGAAATGGACTTTGAGGGCTTGCTGGAGCAGGGCAAGGTGGATGTGATCCGGGAGTATTTGCGGGAAAATATTCACCAGTACGGCAAATTGAAGGACAGCCGGACCATTTTAAAGGACGTGACCGGGGAGGATTTTGACCCGAAGTATTATGTGCGGTATTTGAAGGAAAAATATGGAAAACTTTATGAGGTGGAGGCGTAATCGCAAGGGCAGGAGAACGGGCCCGGGCTGAAACCGGAGTATAAAAATGCCGTCCCGATACAGATTGGCGCTGCCAGTCTGATCCCCGGGGCGGTATTTTTGCGTTTCCGGGGAAAGGCAGAGGGACATCCGGCGGCGGCCGCGCATATCGCCCTGCATGCGCTCATATACTGATAGCAGCGCAAAGAAATGCAAAAAGCAGGGAGGGAGAAAAGCGGAGATGAACAGACGGATCATTGTGGGCGTGCTGGCGGGGCTGATGGTTCCCTATCTGACGACTCTGGCCTGGACAGGCACGATTCACGGGGAGGAGCTGCGCCACGAGCAGCAGGCCGGAGCGGTGGGAAAACGGCGGATTCTGCTGGATAGGGGCGGCACGGGATATTACATGGATGTGGAGGAGTATCTGCCGGGGGTGCTGGCGCGCCAGATGCCCGCGGACTATGAGATCGAGGCTCTGCGGGCCCAGGCGGTGGTGGCCAGAACCTACATATACAAACAGATGGGAGGAAGCCCGGGGGACGGGTCGGTTCAGGAGGTGCCGGAATCGGCCCTGGATTTGGACTGTATGGAGACGGCGCAGATGAAAGCGCTTTGGGGAAGCGCCCAGTTTCCGGCGATCTATGAGAAGCTGGAGGATGCGGTGCAGTCCACTGCGGGGGTGACGATGGTCTGCGACGGTCAGTACATAGACGCCATGTTTTGCCGGGCCACCGCGGGGAGAACCAGGGCCGGGGACGAGGGACATCCCTACCTTCAGCCGGTGGACTGCCCGAAGGACGTGGAGGCGGACGGCTATCTGCAGATGCTCACCTTCACCAGAGATGAATTTGCCGGAAAAATTAGCGGAATCCCGGACAGCAGTTCCGGCGCCCGCCCGGTGGAGCCGGGGCAGATTCCTGATTCGGTGCAGATCGTGTCCAGGGACGACGGCGGCTACGTGACGGCGCTGCAGATCGGAGGCCACGATTTTACCGGCGAGGAGGTGCAGTACGCCCTGGGGCTGCAATCCTCTTGCTTCACGCTGGAGCCATACGAGGACGGCATGCGCGCCGTAGCCAAGGGAATCGGACACGGATACGGCCTCAGCCAGGCAGGCGCCAATGCCCGGGCCAGGGAGGGGTGGAAGGCGGAGGAGATACTCACGTATTTTTATAAAAATATTGAATTGATTTCTGAATAAGAACCCTCGGTTTGGTAAGAATAGTACCGAGGTGATAAACGTGAGAGACAAAATAAACCAGATGCTCAAGGATAAGCTGTTTCTTGTCATGCTAGTGTTGGGCCTGCTGACTATAGTAGCCGCAGCAGGAGTGTTTACCGTTCAAAGAGGAAATGGGAAAGAGACCAGCCCGTACCTGGAGATTCCGGGACCGGACACCATCGCCCAGGAAGGAACCCAGGGGGACACCCAGGTGGCAGGCGCATCAAATGCAGCGCCTGTGGAAGAGACAAAGGAGGAAGCGTTGGCTTCCGCGATAAAGGAAACGCCCGCGAACAACGCGGGGGATGATCTGGCCGCAGAGGCCGGAGCGGGCAAGGATGCCGCAAAACCGCTGGTTCTGAACTTTACGGATACCAGCAAGATGACATGGCCGGTTCGCGGAAATGTGCTGCTGGACTACAGTATGGACCAGACCATTTATTTCCCCACCCTGGACCAGTACAAATGCAACCCCGGCCTGGTGATCCAGTCCGACGTCAGCACCCCGGTGACGGCTCCGGCCAACGCCAAGGTGGTTGCGGTGGGCAGCAACGAGGAGATCGGCAATTATGTGACCCTGGATCTGGGAAATGATTACACCGCCATCTGCGGACAGCTCAAGGAAGTCTGCGCGGTGGAGGGCGAGTACCTGGAAGCCGGACAGACTCTGGGTTATGTCTCCGAGCCCACAAAATATTATTCCGTGGAGGGAGTCAACGTATTCTTCGAGCTTCAGCACGAGGGCAAAACCGTGGACCCGCTGGACTACATGGAATAATCGGATCTGTTCAGTACCTTCACAGACACGGGCAAAAATCCATTTAAAATCGACTTCATCGATGGGATTTTTGCCAGCAGGCTTAGGTTTTCAAACGGTCAGCGCAGCAAGTGCGCAGACCTACTGAACAGTTACGAATAATCCTTAAAACTCCTTTTTGTCCGAAAATGCCGCAGGCGCGCAGCCGGCGGCATTTTGCCGCTGGACCGGGCGGCATTTTCCGAAGGAAAATATACCCTTTCCCGCATCTTAAGAAATTTCAGATTTTTATAATAATTTGTTCACATTCGGTTCAGAGGACTGTAGTAAACTGTATTAAGAACGAGGAGAAGAAGGAGTGACAATATGAATATATTATTTTTCCTGACTCCCAAAAGTGAAGTGGCGTACATAAGTGAAGATGATACGTTGAGACAGGCTTTGGAGAAGATGGAATACCACAAATATTCCGCGGTACCGATTGTCAGCCGCACCGGCCGGTACGTGGGGACGCTTACAGAGGGCGATCTTTTGTGGGGGATTAAAAATCAGTTCAATCTGGATTTAAAAAGCGCGGAGAAGATCCCGGTTACCGCAATCAGGCGGCGCCTGGACAACCGCCCCGTGAAAGCGGACGCCAACATGGAGGACCTGATCGGCAAGGCGCTGAATCAGAACTTCGTCCCCGTGCTGGACGACCAGAAGTGCTTTATCGGAATTATCACTCGGAAAGATATCATTAAGTATTTCTACCAGAAGTGCGAGACGCTTCAGGAGAACGCCCGCATCGCAGAGCGGGACAAGAAAAAGCTGCTCCAGGGGGTTGTGAGCAGTTCCAGGAGCGCCGAGGCAGTGGTGCTGTAACCGAATATTCAATTACCGGCAGAACAAAGCCTGGGACGAAGAAAGACAATCCATTCTTCGTCCCGGGTTTTATGTTTTTAAATGTTATTTTCCGACAACCGCTTCCCTGACCGGCTCCACGGCCTGCTGCATCATGTCTTTCAGGGATTTCTGGAAATGCCACATGTCATTTCCGAGAATGATCATGTTGTAGCCGTCCTTGATCGCCTGCTCCAGATTCTCCTTTGTGGGCGGAACCACCGGCCCCAGAACGCCGATGCCCCTGGCCTGGGCCTTGGCAACCAGCGCCCGGTAAGCTTCCTTTACTTCCTCGCCCATAGAATATCCGACTCTCAGGTTTTTGCTTACAGCGTAGTCAATGGGTCCGAAGTTTACGGCATCCACGCCCTCCACATCCAGAATCTCGTCGAGGTGATCCGTGAACTCATAATCCTCGTCCATGGGAATTACCATGGTGTCCCGGTTCTGCTGTTCCATATAGGTGTTCCAGTCAAAATTGTGATATCCGAAACCGGCCGCGCGCACATTACTTTCGCCGCCCCGGCGTCCCATGGGGGAGAATTTGGCGGCTTCCACACAGCGTCTGGCCATCTCGGCCGTCTTGCAGTGGGGGATTACCACGCCCTCAGCGCCCCACTCCAGCACCTTGCGGATGGCCACCTCATTGTCGTCCGCCATCCGGACCAGAATGGAAATGTCATGGAGCTTCGCGGCCATGATCTGCTTCTCGAATGCCTCGTCCAGCATATAGTTGGTGTGCTCCAGGTCCAGGTAGATGAAGTCCAGCCCGGACATGGCGATATTTTCAATCACACAGGTCGTACCGGTAAAGCAGGCCATTCCGAAAACCGGCCCCTGTTTCATTTTTTCTTTTAATG
The DNA here is from genome assembly GCA_021771675.1 of Oscillospiraceae bacterium. The sequence goes on from JAETOP010000022.1 coordinate 22,034, forward strand.
TCATTTTGCCTCTCCTTTAAAATACGCTGTAGCCCAGAAGGCCCGGCAGCCAGGTGGTCAGCGGCCCCCAGAGGCTGATCACGACCAGCACGATCACGTTACAGATTACAAAGGGCAGCGCTCCCTTGAATATTTCCACAATGGGCATACGGTTGATCTTGTTGCACGCGTTCAGGCACATGCCCACCGGCGGCGTTACCAGACCGATGGCCAGGCCGGTGATCATCATCGCGCCGAACTGCAGCGGGGAAAATCCATAGTTCTGCATAACCGGCAGCATGATCGGGGTCAGCAGAAGGATGGCCGGGCTTACGTCGATAAAGGTTCCGATCATCAGAATCATGACGTCGAACATCAGCGCAATTCCCCACGCGGGCATGTTGAGACCCATGAAGAATCCGGCTACGATCTGCGGAACCTTCTGCATGGTGAGCACCCAGGTGAAAATGGTGGTGAAGCCGATGATCAGCATAATGGAGGAGGAGGAAATCAGCGTTTTTTTCAGCGCGTTCCACACGTCGGTCCAGGTCAGCTCCCGGTATACGAAAAATCCGACCAGCAGGGAATACAGCACTGCAACGCCCGCGCTCTCAGAGGCCGTGCACACGCCGAAGGACACGCATACGATAATGAAAATCGGCATCAGCAGCGCCGGGATACCGGACAAAATCGCTGAAACAAATTCCTTCATCACAAAAGGAGCGCGTTTGGGATGCCAGCGTTTCTTGTGGCTGATCCAGAATACCAGAACCAGCTGGGTCAGGCCGATCAGAATCCCCGGCACGGCGCCCGCCATAAACAGCGCGCCTACCGAAGCGCCGGAAATCATGGAATACACGATCATGGGCGTGGAGGGCGGGATAATCATACCCATGGTGGAGGAAGCTACGGTAATACCCGCCGATGCAGAGGGCGGATAGCCCTGTTCTTCCATCGCCGGAATCAGGATACTGCCAAGGGCCGACGTATCCGCCACGGAAGAGCCGGAGATTCCGCCGAATATCATGGAAGCCACGATATTGACCTCTCCCAGGCCGCCGTGGAACGGGCGCAGCAGCTGAAGGCAGAAATTGATAATCCGCTTTGTGATTCCGCCGGTATTCATCAGTTCGCCCGCCAGCATAAACAGCGGCATGGCGATCATCAGCTCGCTGTACGCGCCGTTCCAGATCCGCTGGGGGACCATGCTGATGAAATGGGGGGCGTTGGTCGTGATATATGTAACGCAGGAAGCGCCGATTGCAAATGCCAGCGGCACGCCCAGAGCTGCGAAGAAAATCAGCAGCACTAAAAGAATGATCATTGCCATAAGATTTTCTCTCCTTTCTTAAGCAGCCGCCTCATCCTTGGTGAGGGCCTTGTTTTTCGGTTCAAAGTACGAGACATCCGCGGTGATGAATTCGACGATTTTAACCGCGATGCAGAGGGCGCAGATGATTCCGCACACGGGCATGATTCCATACATATATTTCATCGGAATCTCCATGCCCTGGCTGATCTGCTTGCCCGCCACCGCCACGTATTTGAAGCCCTGCCAAGTAAAGACCAGGTCCACAATCATGACGATCACGTAGTTGAGCACGGCGAGCCAGCGCTTGATGGCGGGCTTTACGCCGTCGTAGAGGATATCGATCATGACGTGTTCATTTTTGATCACATTGATGCCCATTCCCCAAAAGGTTGTAAATGCAAACAGCGTTGTGTTAAACTCCGCCAGCTCTTTCCAGCTGTGCGAAAAGAAATAGCGGGCAATGACGGCAAATACGACCAGTACGGCCAGCAGCCCCATTGCGACCACGCCAATGCCAAAATATAAATTGAAGAGTTTCTCTCCTGCCTTCTTCAGCTTTTCGATGGTAATCAGCCCCTTCCTGATAGACGAAGGGCAGCCGTAAATTATGCGTAACCGCAATGATTCAGGCTGCCCAACTGTTGCTATTTTGCGTTTGCCACGATATCCTGCATTTCCTTCAGTTCCTCAGCGGTCAGCATACCCTCTTCGATACACTGGTCGTAGACAACCTGCACGGCCTCCTGGAATACTTTCAGCTCGTCCTCGGTGGGCTCGTATACTTCACAGCCTGCGTCGATTACAACCTGCTTTGCAGCGTTCTGGTTCTCGTCGATCAGCTGGTCGTTGTAAACGGACATTTCGTCTGCGCACGCCTGGATGATCTCCTGATACTCGGTCGGAAGCGCATTCCACCAGGTTGCATTTACATAGAAGGGATCCGGATGGAACTGGTAGTTTACTTCCGTGAAGTATTTCTGCACTTCATAGAACTTCATACCCTCTACGTTTACCCACGGGTTTTCCTGGCCGTCCGCAACGCTGGTCTTTAAGCCCATGTACAGGTCGGAGTAGGGGATGGTGGTTGTGGTCGCGCCCATTGCGATAAAGGTCTTATCAATGGTGTTCATGCCGTTGGTTCTCATCTTCAGGCCCTTTAAGTCCTCAGGCTTGGTGATGGGGTGCTTGGAGTTGGAGAACTGGCGGTAGCCGCCTGCGTCGCACAGGGAGAGAATCACGGTGCCGGTCTCTGCCTCTGCCTCGGTGCAGACCTTCTTCGCCAGATCGCTCTGCATTAAAGCGGTGATCTGCGCGCGGTTCTGGGTCAGGAAGGGCAGTGTGAACATCAGCAGACGGGGGCTGAAATCAAACTGGCCGCCTCTCATACCCTGGATGGTTCCTGCAACGACCTGCTCCAGCATTTCCTTTTCAGTGCCCAGCTGGCCGTTGCCGTATACCTCTACTTTAACGTGTCCGTTGGTCTTTTCTGCAACATCGGCTGCAAATTTCTCCATGGAAACATATCTGGGATTTCCTTCCGGCTGTGCATGGCCGATTGTCATGACAAAGTCGCCTAATGCTGCGAAGGGATCTTCCGCCCCGTCTGCCGCCGCTTCTGTTTTGGCTTCCTCAGACGTATCGGCTGCCGCAGCCGTGGTGGTTGATTCGGGAGCCGGTGTCTCGGCCGGTTTGCTGCCGCCTCCGCAGGCCGTAAGTGATGCCGCCATGGCGAGACTCAGAAGCATTGCGATTGATTTTTTCATAAAACCTTTCCTCCTTGCGGGTTTAAATTAAATAGTATCGTGATCTGCAACAAACTTGTATACAAGCTGACTGCTCTAACAGCATATTAGCAGATTAAACCGTATTTTGCAAGTGCTTTGTTTCTGCAAAAATTTTTGAGGCTTTTTAAATGTTCTTCCAAAATGACGATAAAATCCACTTAAATTTATACAAAATTTATATAAAATGTAGAAAAACAGAGACGAAAAATGAACTTTTCTCCTCCTGAATGTCCTGGAATTGGCAGAATGCACAGCTTTGATGGATTATTTTTGTTAGCTTGTATACAGGGTAAAGGGAAGCGGGCTTTTTTGATACAACTTTTATTTGACTTTTAATTTTCATCTCCCTATAATGAGAGATATAGCACAGGGGTACAGGAGGATTTTATGGATACAGGTCTATCGGTCGATGAGATATACCAGATTCTTGAAGGAGAGATTGTGAGTCTGGAAATAAAGCCGGGGGAAATGCTGAGTGAAAATACGCTTTGTAAACGTTTCTCCATATCCCGTACCCCGGTCCGCAGCGCGCTGCAGCGTTTGGAGCAGAACCGTTTTGTGCAGATTATTCCGCATAAAGGGACCATTGTCACGCCCATCAACCTGCACATTGCCAACCAGCTGATCTACCAGCGGGTCGCCGTGGAGTCCATGGTGTTCAGGGATTTCGTCAAGGTCTGCACTCCGCCGGAGGCCGAGCAGGCCCGTTACCGTCTGCGGATGCTGGAGGAGGCGGGCGCAAAAAGGCACGAGCCGGGGCCTTTTGATATCAATGATTTTCTTCACAGAGACCTTGCCATGCATGAGATCTGGTTCCGGTCCACCGACAAGATGTATCTCTGGGAACAGCTGATTAAACCGGACGCGGACTACTCCCGCTTTATCCGCCTGGACATCGTGGGGGCCAGGAACGTGCCGGATGTGCTGGAGAACCATCAGGAGATGATGCAGATTATCGATACGAAGAATCTGGACGCAATCGAACCCCTGATGATGCAGCATTTGTATGGGGGAATCAGGCGGCTGGGAGGGAAGATTTTCTCGGACGAGTACCGGGAGTATTTTGAATAATGGTATTGTTCTGCTTGCGCGGGGGACGTTCCGGGGATGGACGGGAACGGATTCTGCGGGGCGGGGAACGGATAAGGGAAAAAAACAGAGGACTGGCGAGGTCCTCTGTTTTTTGTTGTATGCAATGGGCTGCTGGCGCAGCCTGCGGGCGGTTGGTCATAGTCCGGCGTTCGGTAAAGAGCTGGATGTGAGAAATGTAAATGGCTGGCCATATATTTTCACTCATAATAGCCGAATTGTAAAAAACAGGAGTGAAATTCCGGAGAAAACTGCTGTTTTTTTCCAAAATACCGTCGATGGAAACGAAGTTATACATTTCGGACTGTGCAATCTCGTTGACAAATATGCATATGCATATTCATTTCAATTCAGATTGGAGGGTTTTCAATGACAAGAAACAGCACTCCCAGAACCGTTTACACGCAGATCTTCCACAAGATATCCGAGGACATCGCCAACGGAGTCTACCAAAAGGGAGACATGATCCCCACCCAGAATGAGCTGGCCGAGGCCTTTGGCGTGAGCCGGGTGACGGTGCGGGAGGCCATCAAGGAACTGTGCCGCAGAGGGATTCTGGAAACGATCAAGGGGCGGGGAACCTTTGTGGTGAAGAGCCCCCAGGTGTTCGGCAGCACGGAGAGAAGCCATGGATTATCTTCCTTGAAGAAGTACGCCGGAGCCGGTATGGGGATCGGTTCCAGGCTGATCAACATCGAGGAGCTGTCCGCCGACGAAAAGCTCAGCAATATCTTCGGCGTGCCCCGCTATACGCCCCTGATCCATATCGTCAGGGTGCGCCTGGCCGAGGGCAGGCCCGCGGGGTATGACGATGCATATCTGGTGAAGCGCTATGTGGGCAACATCGATTTCTACCAGGAGGATTTGGAGAACGGCTCCCTGTACAATTTGTTAAACACAAAAGCTAATATCTTTTTCGACGTGATCGACGAGAAATTCCGGGCAGTAGGGTGCCCGGACAATGTGGCCAGGCTGTTGGACATTCTGCCCGACGAGCCGGTGCTGAGTATCAAGCGCACCTCCAGCGACCAGCTGGGGCGGATCATCGAATACTGTGAGAACTACCAGAGGTCCGATATTTTTTATACCCACACCCAGTACAGCCGCAAGCAGCAGGACAGCGTCAGCACCCTGAGCTGCAACAAGATCATGGGATGTATTTACGGCGCGGCTCTGGGGGACATGTTCGGGACCATAGCCAGGGCTGCCGGGGACCGGGAACATTACCGGGCGTTTTTGGAACACGCGCTTGATGAAAAGCGGGGATTTGACGGCAGCCTGCTCTCCGGAGAACCGGCGGGCGTTTCGGGGGAATTTGCCATCGCCTATTTTGTGGCAGAGGAGCTTGCAAAATGCCGGGAGGGACTGAATCCGGGGAAGATTTCCAGCGCGCTGGTGACCTGGAACCAGTACCCGGAGTTCATGCGGGACGGCAGGGAATTCCCGGAAAAAGCGCTGATGACCATGCCGGCCGGTCTGGCGAATCCCGGCAACGCCGCCGGGGCCAGGGAGTTTTTCGCCCGGATCTGCGAGGTGGTTTACCCCAGGGAGCAGGATCTGGAGGAGAACATGGGGCTGACCAGCGCCTTTGCCGAGGCGATGGCCGGAAACGACCGGCTGGAGGCGGTGCTGGACGTGATCCGCGGGGCGGTGGAACGGCAGCCGCAGGAAAATCCGCTGCTGGAAGCGCTGCTCCGGCTTTTGGAGCGCAGGCCCGAAGAATTTACGGAAATGATGGCAGAGGCCGCCTGGCTGGGACGGGAGACCAAAGGATTGTCCGTGCTGGCGGGCGCTCTCGCGGGGGCGGTTTACGGGATGTACATGATCCCGCCCGGGTACGTGGACTTCGCCAACGACCACTGCGCGTTTAATCTGGAAAAGCTGCCGCACGATATTGCGGCCCGCTATTACAGCGGTTTGTAGAAATGGGGGAAGCGATATGGAGGCCATTGAGCCGATACGGATAACAGCCGGTAATTTTGCGGCTTACGGCAGATATTACAATCTGCGCGGGGAAGATGGAGTGCGCCTGGCGGACGGGCAGACGTTTGTGAGCCGGGAACGGATCAGCGGGGAGCCGCTGAAAATCGGGGCAACCGCGGTGGCGGGCGGGCCTTTTGTCTCGGCGAAGATGGAGCGGCACGTTCTGTCCGAGGAGCTTCTGATCTGTGGGGACGGCGAGATGATTCTCACAGTGGCGGACTCCGATCCGGAGGAAGCGCCCAGGAGCCGGGACGTCCGGGCGTTTATCATGAGGCCGGGGGAGGCGGTGGTGCTGGGCAGAGGCATTTGGCACGACGCCAACCACGGGCTGCACCGGGATACCACCTACTTTTTTCTGATCCCACAGCGGGATTTTGTAGCGTCTGAGGTGAAGTGGACGGAGATTGTTCCGGAAGCGGTGCCGGTGCGGTGGGAGACGGGAGAGCGCGGGGAGTTGGGAACAGTGGCGCAGGAAGCCGGGAGACGGGAGAACGCAGCGCCGGAGTCCGGGGAGCCCCAGGCGGCAGCACTGGAAGCGGAAACACGGCTGGGCGCGCCTGAGGCGAAACGATTCTTAAACGGTACGGATCGTACGTCGTTTTCAACTTACGGCCGACTGGTCCGCGTGCTGGAAGGCCCCGGCCTTGCCGGGGATACCGGCTGGAGGAGCTGGCTGGAGGAAATGCCGGCCCTGACGGAAGGCTGCTATCTGGGCGTTGGATTCCCGGAGGACGATTCTTGGGACGGCGCCACGGAGTGCGGCCCGGCCGCCATTTCCCGGGATGGCGCTGTGGAATGCGGCCCGGCCGCCATTTCCCGGGACAGCGACACGGAATCCGGCCCGGCCGCCGCGCGCCAAATCCTGTGCGCCTGCGGCGCTGTGAATTTGACGGTGAGTTTGCGGGAACAGCCGGAGCGCGTCCACACGGTCAGACTCTCCCAGGGCGACTATGCCCTTTTGGAAGAAAATGTATGTTATAAAGTGCTGAGGGAGCCGGGGACGGCGGGATACTTTTACATATTGTCCCCTGTGGGGTACGTATAAAAATTCATCCCGGCCCCCGGGTGCGCGGCGGAAACCGCGCCCCCAAAGACCGCTCTGCGGAACTCTCCACAGCAGGTAAAATCATAAGGATAACGGAGGAACTGTTTTGGATTACATAGAAGAAAAGATATTGGGCTGCCTCGTGGGCGCAGCGGCGGGGGATGCCCTGGGCGCGGCCACGGAGATGCGCACCCGCAGGCAGATCGAGGAGAAATTCGGCGGCCGGGTGAAGGAATTTCTGACCCCGCCGGACGACACCTTTGCCAGAGGAAATATGCCCGGCCAGGTGACCGACGATTTCAGCCTGGCATACATTACCTGTCTGGAAATTCTCCGCCACAACGGGGAGATTACGCCGGAGGTATCCCGGGCGGCCCTGCTGTCCTGGGCGGAGTACGATGATTTTTTTCAGAGATTCGCAGGCCCCACCACCAGAGCGGCGGTGGAAGAGCTGCGGGGAAACAAACCGGCTTTGCCGGAGGGCGGTTTCGTCCTGGTCAATGACAATGGCAAGGCCAGCAACGGCGGAGCTATGAAGATCTCGCCGGTGGCTCTGTTCGCCGCGGGGGATGTGGACAAAGCCGTCAGGGACGCCGTCATCATGTGCAGATGGACTCACAACAACAACATCGCCTTATCGGGCGCAACGGCGGTGGCCGCTGCCACGGCGGAGGCCATGAAACGGGAAGCCACGCTGCAGTCCGTGATCGACGCGGGAATCTACGGGGCCAAAAAAGGCTTTGAGATCGGCAGCGAGACCGGCAAGGTGCTGGCCGGGCCTTCGGTGGAGAAGCGGATTCAGATGGCGGTGGAAATCGGACGCGGGGCGGGAGATATACTCACCGCCATGGATGAGATTTCCGACCGCATTGGCTGCGGGCTGGCCGCTGCGGAGGCGGTGCCTGCCAGCTTCGGGCTTTTAGCCGCAGCAAAAGGCGACACCATGGAAGCCATTTACGCCGGGGTGAATATCGGAAACGACACGGACACCATCGCCACCATGGTGGGGGGGATCCTGGGAGCGCTCAACGGAATCGGCTCCCTTCCAAAGGAGTACGTGGAGGTCCTGGAGACCAAGAACAACATGGATTTGCGGGGTATGGCAGGCAGGATAAGGGGGATGGTCGGATGAACGGCATTATGGTCGTCATCGGCACAAATGATCTGGACGAATATTATGAAATGGACACGGTCCCCGTGATGGGGGATAAGGTTGTTTGTAAATTTCTGGAAACCAAGGTGGGCGGAATGCTGGCCAATGCGGCCGCAGTGTACGCCGGTTACGGATGTAAAACTTATATGATCGACTGCGTCAACGGCGGACCCCAGTCCAAAATCATGGAGCGGGAGCTGCGGGAATGCGGCGTGGACACCTCGTATTTTTCCGTGGATGCTTCTCTGCCGGACCCCAGATGTCTGATCATGCTGAAGGACGGGGAGCGGGTCATTTTCGTGATGGACCGGAAAAAGAGGGATTTGAAGCTGACCGGAGACCAGGGACGGCTGATCGCGGAGGCGGATATCGTGTATTCCTCCCTCAGCGAACTGCGGGCCTTTGGGGATGAAGAGCACATTACGGAGCGGATCGTCGCCTCAGGGGCCAAGCTGGCCCTGGATGTGGAGGCGGGTACGCTGGCTGAGCCGGAGAAGGATTTCCTTCAGCTGGGCTGGGCGGATTACCTGTTTATCAATTCCGGCAGCCACCGCAGGCTCACGGAGCTTTACGGCGGAGATTACGGGGAACGGCTTCGGAAGATGGGCGCTGCCCTGGTTTACACCAAGGGGAGCTGGGGCTGCTCCGTGTACGCGGGGGAGGGGAAACCCATCCATGTGCCGGGGTATAAGGTAAAGGCCGTGGACACCACCGGAGCGGGGGATACCTTTAACGCATCCTTCCTCTACGGCGTCAGCCGGGGGTGGATGCTGCGGGAGTGCGCGGAATTTGCCAACGCGGCCGCGGCCCGGGCCATAGGCTTTATGGGGGCGAGAGGCGGCGTCGCGACGGCGGCCGCAGTGGAACAATTTAAAGAACAATTTCTGACAGGGGGAAATCAATCATGAAAAAAATACTGGTATCATTGTTGGCGGCAGCCATGGCCTTCGGACTTCTCACCGGCTGCGGTTCATCCAAAACAGAGCAGACATCCGCTGCGGCGGGCGGTACGGAGCAGGCTGCGCAGGGCGCGGGGCAGGCGTCTGCTGACAGCAGCAAAATGACGGCCATGATCATTATCATACCTCAGGGCGATCCTTTTCTGACGCTGGCTTACAACGGCGTCAAGCAGTACGCCCAGGAGTCCGGCAAGGAGGCTAAGATCATCGAGGCTCTGGATAAATCCGAGTACACCGAGCAGGTCCGGGCCATGGCGGAGGCGGGGGCGAACCCCATCTACGTGGTTTGGGACGACCTGGCTGACGTGGCCTTTAACCTGGCTCCGGATTTCCCCGACACCCAGTTTATTCTGGTGGACACCTACGCTACCAGCGATCTGCCAAACGTGAAAACCATTGTGGTGGAACCTCAGGAATCCGCGTTTATCGCCGGAGTTGTTGCGGCAAAAACCACCAAGACAAAACAGGTGGCCTGGATCGGCAACATGGACCTGCCCACCGTGAACCGCTGGCGCGCCGGATTTGAGGCCGGTGTGAAATACGGGGACCCGGACGTGGCCTGTGAGTCCATCTACATCGGTTCCTCCGACGACCCCAACAAGGGCGGGGAGCTGGCCAAGCAGCTGATCGGAAAGGGAGCGGACATTGTCATGCACTCTGCCAACCAGGCGGGGCTGGGCGTGATCCGGGCCTGCGAGGAAATGAACGTGTTGTGCATTGGCAGCGACGAGTGGCAGGGCGCTATCAACCAGGACATCGTGTTCTGGTCCGCCCTCAAGGATACCACCGGCGCCACCTACGCGGCGGGCAAGAGCGTGTCCGAGGGACAGTTTAAACCCGGTATGGAAATCTTCGGCCTGGACTCCGGCGCCAGACTCTACGATGACCGGGATTACCAGAAACTGCCGGAGGACCTGCAAAAGCGGGAGCCGGTTAAGGAAACTTTTTTAGTTTTGTGATAAGCAGCGTAATGTACGAGAGTATGTTACGCTGCTTTTCCTTTCAATTCGAGTTGCGCCACAAGCTGTGTTGCACCAACTTCCCCGATAAAGGTATAGTAGATGTCAATTTTCTGCTGGCGGTGGCCGCTGCTCTTGTCACCCTCATGGATAACAATTTTCTCTATCAGATCGTGAAGCATACCACGGGAGAGTTCTTCAAAAGAAGTGTACTTCCTGGCCATCTTCAAGAAGCTGTCTATTTTAATGACTTTGCTTTCAGCTTCATTGACCTGTTTCTGAATATCTGCGATTTCAGAACATGTATCGCGCTGTTCTTTCTCATAGTCTGATGACAGTTTTTTGAACCGTTCGTCAGACAGCTTTCCACTTATATTGTCCTCATAAAGCCGTTTGATGATGTTATCCAGCTCACCAATCCGACGCTCCTTTGCAGCCAGTTCCTTTTTCATGGACTGTATCTGCTTTTGCTGCTCCTTTGCGGAGCGATTCATTAAACGCCGGACAAATTCCTGTTCGTTTTCAAGTGCAAAAGTAACTGTCTGCTTTAGGTTTTCCAATACCAGATTTTCCAGAACCACTGCTCTGATGTAGTGCATGGTACAGCTATTTGTCCGGTCACGGTATTTCCCACAGCAATAGCACTCCTGATTTTTACTGATATTCTGTCCACGGTGAGCGCGGAGTGGGGAACCGCAGTCTGCACAGAACAGCAAACCAGAGAACAATGCCATTTCCCCCTGCTTGGTAGGACGTGGCCGCCCCTCCCGCAGTCGCTGAACCTGCTCCCAAACCTCTTGCTCTACCAGCGCCGGGTGAGTATTCTCAAAAATCATCTGCTGATCCTCCGGGGTAGGCAGCCGCTTCTTGAACTTATAAGACTTGGAGTAGGTTTTGAAGTTGACCGTGTGGCCCAAATATTCCTTATATTCCAGAATGTTGGCAATCGTGCTGTCAGACCAGTTATAAGGTGCTTCCGGGTGGTAGTTCCGCTTTTTCCCTGTCCGGCGGAATGCCAGCGTACCAGGTGTGGGGATTTTTTTCTTGGTCAGGATATTTGCTATCCGAACCGGCCCCAGCCCCTGTGCGGCCAGATCAAACATCAGCTTGACTACCCAGGCTGCTTCCGGATCGGGAACAAGCTGGCCACCTTCGCCCTTAATATAGCCATAAGGAGGGTTGCTGCTTATCCGTTGCCCGGACATACCTTTCATTCGCTTGACCGCCCTTTGCTTCTTTGAGCAGTCACGGGCATACCATTCATTGAACAGATTGCGGAACGGGGTCAGGTCATTTTCGCCCTTTTGAGAATCTACACCGTCATTGACAGCAACAAAGTGAACCTCATATTCCGGGAAGATCATTTCCGTATACATGCCCACCTGCAAGTAGTCACGGCCAAATCGCGACATATCCTTGATAATGACCCTTTTTACTAAACCAGCCCGCACATCAGCTACCATTCTTTGAAAATCAGGGCGGTCAAAGGTCGTGCCGGAATAGCCATCATCAACATAAAATCGGTAATTGGTGAAGCCGTTTTCTTTGCAATACCTTTCCAGCATTTCTTTCTGGTTTTGGATACTGTTGCTGTCACCGTCATTTGCGTCGTCCACCGATAACCGGCAGTACAGGGCAGTCAAAGCGTCCAGGCTCAACACGTTATGGTATGAAAGCATTTCAGTCATATTTGCCATCATTGTGCCGCACCCCCTTTCAGGAGTGCATACAGGCGTTGATCCCGTTCACGCTTCCACTGGTTAAGTGAAATATCCTGGTTTAACACATAGAGCGTCGTTCCCTGGGTGTCGGCATAGTCAATAAGTTCGTCAGCAAGGAACAAATCACGGCTGAACCGGGAAAAATCCATAGCAGCCATAATAGCATATTTCCGGTCACCAGAAAGGAATTTCTGAATACCAGGGCGGTCAAGAGTACGGCCAGAAAAGCCGCTGTCCACCAAATAGATGATCTGCTCAGGGGTAAAGCCCTGTTGCTCCGCCCAAAGGGCCAGTCGTTTTTTCTGTGTTAGAATCCCCAAAGTATTGACTTGACTGTTTGCCGAATCTACACGGCAATAAAGCGCGATATATTCAATTTTTTTATTGTCCTTTTCGTTCGTCTGTAACATCATATCCTCCAATCCGACGAACTAAAGGGCTTGGGTTTATGCCTTTATTATACCGCACCTTTGCCGTCTTAGGAAGCACTTTCGCACATTAAAGTGTTAAATTTTTATTAACTGATGTACCCAGGCCAGCTTCACGTTCAATCAATCGCGCCATTTTGTCGGCAGCAGTTTCTTTGCTGTCCTGATTGAAGAAAGAGGACACAACATAGGTCGTGCCCTTTACCCGGCGCATCATCACAGCGTCCGGTTTCCTATCTTTGTCCATTTTTCACCTGCTTTCTATAAAAAGAGGGCACCGCGCCGGATTGCTCCAGCGCGGGCCTCGGTTATCGTTTTATTTAGTACCGTATTATCTGGACTTGTCATCGTCCATCGGCTCACCCCCGGTACAGTGGGAACATTCAGATCGTGCCGTGGTTATCCAGCCGGTAGCTGGCGGCCCTCCGCGTTCGGTGAAGTAATGCGTTTTCTACTGTGACAGGTCACGGCAATTTCCAGCCCACCACAGGCCGGGTATCAGCCGCCAAATAACCGCTCAGCCCCTTTGATGTTATCGTATTGACGGACTGCTCTGACCAGTCCGCAGGGGGTCGTGGCGTTTGCGCTATGCGTTGCTCGCTGTCACATTCAAAATCTGAATGCTGATATGAACGGATTGCCCGCTGTTTGTCAAGGTCCTGATATAGAAAAGGTCCTCCAATCCCTTTCACTATATAGGAGGGAAAGCGGGCAAAAGTTGATAGTCAGGCGGCAAGATTTTCACGAATTTTTTTCAGTGCAGATTTAGCGGAACGCATGACAGCCGCCTTATGACACCCCTGCATTTTGGCAATTTCCGAGTAAGAGTAACCGTAGGCAAAATGCAGAATAAATCGCTCACGTTGCTGCGGTGGAATATCTTGCAGAACGGCCTGTATTTCCCGCAGCCGTTCTATACGTTCATAGGTTTGTTCCAAAGGCTCCGTCGCCAGTTCAAAAAGCAGGCAGTTGTCAAAGGACCTCCCGTCGATATGTTTCCGGCGCTCATATCTCTGGCGTTCTTCCTGGCGGCGGCTATCCTCATAAACCTTGTAAACGTCCACCGACACTTCGACCTCCAGCAGATTATGATCGATATTAGTAATTGTAATGACATACATAGGCCAGCCCTCCATCATGCAACGCGGAAAAAAGCGACGATCTCTTTCGGCGTATGTTCTGCATGAGTATCACAGAACTGTTTTGGTTCGCCGCAGGCATAAGGACAGCTTGCGGCAGCCTGACAAGGTGGCGTAGGGGCAGGGGCCGCTGTGATTAAAACGGATTCCCCAGGAGCCAGATGAATTACTTTGATGGTTTTTACCATAATAGAACACCTCCGATTTTTGTATTAGAGGGCTTATCCCTCTTATCTATCGGAGATTAGAGAACCTGTAAATTAAAGGGTAACGATACAATTTTCAAAAAATAAATAGACAAAGACAAGGGCAGTATCGCTTGGATACTGCCCTTGCTTTCAACTATTCGTTTAGATATTCCCTGAGCCGGTGGAACGCTCTTTGAAGCAGTAGCGTAACCGCCGCCGGACTACACTGGAATACTGCCGCAATTTCCTTGTACTGATATCCCTCCCAAAAAGCAAGTTTAATAGCCTGCTTTTGCCGGTCGGTCAGACGACGCAGGGCTTTGGCTAATTTTTCATTTTGGACAGTATCAATAAAGTCCTCGTTAAATAATTCTGTGGTAAAGTCGTTGTGGGGAAATAAAGAACGTTCTTGGTAAATGAGTTCTTCACTCATACTTTCCAGTGAGTAACAATGATAACGAAATCTACGGTTTGCATTGTTGATTTTACGATCTTCTTCATTTATGGTCTTAGTCCAATATTCGTAATCCATTTACTCCTCCATTCCAATCATTTTTTTGAAATAATTGGAATGGAGGCGATCTACACCTAAAAACGAAAAGGTGGGAATTGGAGATAAATATAAAAGCGCGTGCCTTCGGACACGCGCTTTTATGGATAGATTTAAATTAAAAATCTTTTTAATATGCGAGTCAATTCTATATCATCGATTGGCTTTGCTATATGGGCATTCATACCGCACTCCAGACAATGCTGTATGTCATCAGAAAAAGCATCTGCACTCATAGCTATAATTGGAACAGATAGGGCATTAGGATGATTCAGTCCACGGATAGCTTTTGTGGCCTCATACCCTGTCATATGCGGCATCCGTATATCCATAAGAATGGCATCGTAATATCCCTCTGGTGATCTTTGGAACTTGTCCAGACAGATCTGGCCATCTTCTGCCCAATCCAGTTCCACGCCTAAATCGGAAAGTAATTCTTTAGCAACTTCCCAGTTTAGTTCATTATCCTCAGCAAGCAGAATACGACGTCCGGATAGATCGATATTGTGGTTCAATGTCTGATCATTTTCTGTTTCAGCGCCCATATACTGACGCAAAGCATGATACAGAGTGGATTTAAAAAGGGGTTTGGAAATAAAACCACTAATACCTGCTTCACGAGCTTCCGCTTCACATTCACTCCAGTCATATGCAGAAATCAGCAAAATCGGCACTTCATCTCCCAAATTACGCCGGATTTCTTTTGCAACTTGAATCCCATTCATACCAGGTAGTTTCCAATCCAATAGAATGATTTGATAATCATCTCTCTTTTGGTGGTGTTGGGTAACCAGTTCTATCGCCTTTTCTCCACTCAATACCCAGTCGGCATTGATGCCGATGGTTTTCAGCGTGTCTATCGCTGTCCTGCAGAGTAATTCATCATCATCAACTACCAACATATTCCAGGAAGGAAGAACCATATCCATTTCCAGTGCAACCGCTTTTTCAAAATCAAATGTAAGAGAAACCTCGGTACCTTTATCAAGTTCACTTGTTATATTAAGGGATCCTTCCATTGCCTCCACAATGTACTTTGTAATTGCCATTCCCAAACCAGTGCCTTGCGTTTTACTAACCCTGACTCCATCAGCACGGCTATAG
The DNA here is from genome assembly GCA_021771675.1 of Oscillospiraceae bacterium. Next base: position 37,427 of record JAETOP010000022.1, read on the forward strand.
GGTTCATATATTCTTTTCAGAAAATCTGGCGACATACCAATTCCATTATCCTTGACCTTGATATGGATTCGGATATAGTTTTCTCCTTTCGGAGATTTTTCTTCAGAGAGGGATAGTTGTATCGCCCCCCCCTCCGGTGTATACTTCGTTGAATTCGATAAAAGATTTAGCAAAACCTGATTCAAGCGTACACCATCGCACCACATATTTTCTGTTAAGATATTTTCCACATGTATGTCAAAGGTTTGCCTTTTTGCCTTAACCTGTGGCTGCATAATATTAACAATTCCTTCAACAACTTCCTTTAATGAAATTTGTTCTGTTGTTAAAGTTAATTTCCCACTTTCAATTTTAGACATATCCAAAACATCGTTGATCAGCCCTAATAGATGTTTACTTGATATGCTTTACTTGATTCAACCGCTTTTTGGCGGGCTTCCTCTAACTCAAGCATCTGGGAACGGGTTATGGAAAAATACCGGCTAAAGACCAATGTCAGTATAACCAATATAGAAGCACAGGATAATAATGTCAGAATCATACGCTGATTGCTCAGACGATTTATGGTATCATCCAAAACACTATAGGGCATTACTGCCACCAGATACCATTCCGAATAAGGTAATGATATTCCACAAATATGCCGTTTCTCACCATCTACTTCAAGTGTTCCGGAATACTTTTTATGATTCTTTAACGCACTGCCAAACTCTTCAATCAACGTTCCTTGTAAAGAGTTTCCTGATTCAGACTGAAGCTGTTCCTGTAACTGTTCAAAAAATCCTGCCAGCTCCATGTTTCTATTTTGTATGACAAAACTGCCGTCCGGTCGGATAATATGATAATACATCAGCTGGTTTTCATCCTGCAGCGCCAGAAAATCCGTAATATACTCCAGTGGTACAGCAGCTACCAGACCGGTGCACTTACTTCCATCCCGCATAGGATAGGACGCGTCAATACCAAACAATACCACTTCTTTCCCGGTCGAATCAACCCCCACGGCAACTCTTTGTTCCCCCTGTGCCAGCGCTTCTACAAAAGGAGCTGGATTGCCGGGCTGTATAGATGCTCCATAAAGAGTTTCAAAGACCCCCTCCTCGGAACAAAGCGCTAAATAGTCAAACCCTCTGACCTTCGCCCTGTAAATCAACTCTTCATACAGTTGCTCTCTGTCAGTATTATCTGTTGGGACAACGGAAATAATGCCTTTGACCTGATCAAAACGTAGTCCGATTACCGTATCAAAGTGTCCGGAGATTTGCTGATTCATTCCTGACATGTAGATTTCTCCAATCTCAGTAATTGCATTTTTACTCTTTTGGCTCATATAAATTCCCAGAACACTGAAAACAACAATACTAAAAAGCAAAACTCCTATGAAGCTGAAGATTAAGAATTGCATTGCGGGATCCCGTTTTTTCCTGATCTTCATTGACGTTATTCCTCCTTAGAGTTCTTGTATTCTTCAACAGAATGAATAATCTGATGATAATCCTCTGATAATTGTGGCATCATCTCGATTGCTTTATCATAATCATTCTCTTTCAACGCATTTGTCACCAGACTGCTGCTTTCGTACAGTCTGCTAAACGACAGATTCTGGCAAATTCCTTTGAGTGTATGAACAGCCCGGAGCGCCTCCTCATAACCTCTGCTTTTCATAGAAGCCTCAAACTGAAAAAAACTTTTATCATCCAAAAATTTGTATACGAATTTCTGGACAGTCTGTTCCCGTCTCAATCTGCCCAGCACCTCATCATAGTCACCGCCAAAACTTATGTAACATTCTTTCAAATTCATAATTTCGCCACCTCTTTTTACACGCTCTCTGTTTTTTTATCCAGGAAACAGATGTTCACCTGATTCTTTGTAAGCTTCGATTGATACATCATACGGTCTGCAATTTTAAAGAGTTCCTTTGCTCTTTTTGTTCCATATACTCCGCCTACACTTACAGACATATGAATTTGCGGATACTCCTTCACGCTGAGGATCTCAACTAAATATCTCATTCTTTCTAATTTATTCTCAAACGCCTCTTCGGGTATCTGATAAAAGATAACGGCAAATTCATCCCCGCCGTATCGAATCACTGTATCCGACCTTCGTACACAGGATAAAATCGTCTGAGCAATACTATGCAGTACGATATCCCCTGCATCATGACCATAATTATCATTAATGTATTTAAAATTATCAACATCTATCATGACAGCCGCCTGGATATCTTCTGCATTCTGAATATAGTCATCATAATAGCGGCGGTTGTAAGTGCCGGTTAGGGAATCCGTATATAATAACTTCAGAGTCTTCTGCTGTTGGGACTGGAAGTTATACTTTTTGCCGGAAAATATTCTGCCATAATCTATTTTCCCACCTGTTCTCTGCATCATATTCTGTCCCGACACGTTCTTTGTCAGTTCCTGTTTCAGAACCGTCGTAATTTCCTGCAGGCACTGTAACAGGATCGGATTGAAAGAACCACATTGTCCGTCTAAAATCATGTTCAAAGCGTCTTCATGTGAATAAGCTTTCTTATAACATCGCTCACTGGTCAA
>JAETOP010000173.1 GCA_021771675.1 Oscillospiraceae bacterium
GACGAGAAAACGCCCCATATGCACCTTTGCTTTGTCCCCATCACAAAGGAGGGCAAGCTGTCGGCTAAAACCATGCTGGGCAATCAAAAGAGCCTGTCGGAATGGCAGACGGCCTATCACGCCCATATGTCAGCCAAGTGGCCGGAGCTGGAGCGCGGGGAGTCCTCCATGATAACCAAGCGCAAGCATATCCCCACCTGGCTGTTCAAGCTGGGCGGCAGGCTGGATAAACAGCACGACGAAATTGTAAAAGCCCTGTCCGATATTAACGCTTTCAATGCTGGAAAGAAGCGGGACAAGGCGCTGGCGCTGCTGTCCGCGTGGCTGCCTGATATGGAGAAGTTTTCGCGGGAAATCCAAAAGCAGAGTGATTATATTGACAGCCTGAAACAGCGGGTCAGCCAGTCGGAGCAGTACGCCGACCATCTGCGGGAGGGGCGCTATGCGGAGGAACTGAAAGTGCAGGAGGCCAACAGGCGCATTTTTGAGTTGCAGCGCACCAACCAGCAGTTGGAGCGGCTGGTGAAGCTGATACCGCCCGAAGTGCTGGCGGAGCTTCAAAAAAGCGGCAGGGACAGGCCGAGAGGGAGGTAAGCACGATGGAGAAACAGGAATTAACTGTGCTGAAAATAGAGGATTTGCGCCCGTTTCCGGGTAATCCGTTCCATCTTGTGGAGGATGAACAACTTATGGAGCTATCGGAGAGTATCAAGGAATTTGGCATGGCCGCGCCCATCCTCACCCGGCCCGCGGAGGATGGGGACGGCTATGAGGTCATAGCGGGACAGCGGCGTGTCCGGGCGTCAGAATTGGCGGGGATAGATAGTGTCCCCGCCTTTGTTCTGCCCATCGACCGTGACCGGGCCATTATCACCCTTGTGGACAGTAATATCCAGCGGGAGAGTGTGCTACCGTCAGAGCGGGCTTTTGCCTACAAGATGAAACTGGACGCCATGAAGCGGCAGGGCTACCGCACCGACCTAACATTGTCCCAAGTTGGTACGAAGTCGCGGACGGATGAAATTGTGGCAAAAGGCTTTGGGGTCAGCAAATCCACGGTGCAGCGGTTTATCCGCCTGACGGAGCTGATACCCCCTATTTTGCAGATGGTGGACGAGGGCAGGATAGCCCTCACCCCTGGGGCGGAGTTGTCCTTTTTGACACAGGAGGAACAGGAAAATTTGCTCACCACGATGGAGAGTGAGGATGCTACGCCCTCGCTGGCCCAGGCCCAGCGGATGAAGAAGTTAAGCCAAGCGGGGCAGCTTGATATGGACGCTATTTTTGCCATTATGACCGAGGGAAAGGGCAATCAGAAAGAAACTATCAAAATCGGCATGGACAAGCTGCGGAAGTATTTCCCCAGGGGGACAACGCCCCAGCAGATGGAGGAAACCATTATCCGGCTTCTGGAACGGGAATTGCGGCGCAAGCGGAACCGGGACAGCCGGTAATCAAAAAGGATGGTTTGATGATGAAAAGCATTGATATGAAAATTACGGAAGAAATTGCCGTTTTGTCTGTCAGCGGCAGCGGCTACACCAAGGAAATCAACCTGGTATCATGGAACGGCGCAGAGCCGAAGTATGATATTCGCAGTTGGTCGCCGGGGCGGGAGAAATGCGGCAAAGGTATCGCGCTGACGCAGGCCGAAGCGAAAAATCTCTTTCTGGCCTTGCAAAAAGTATTGTCTGAATGATGTTTACGAGGGGGAACGCCTGCGGGCGCTCCCCCTCCGCCTTTGATGGGAGGATATACGGTTATGGCGAAAAAGGTTACGCGCCCGACGATAAAGGTACAGCCGGTCTATTCGGGCACCGCAGATATGCGGGAGGTATTCATCTCGCTGCTGGTGGATGCGGTGCGGCATGGGAAATGCCCCGTTCGCACCTTTGAGAATGTAAAAGATACGCATTACAATGAGGGCAGAAATCAGACAAAGGAGGTCATTTGAATGGGTGTTTTACGGACAGCCCTTTACTGCCGCCTGTCGAAAGACGATATGGCGCAGGGGGACAGTGAGAGCATCAAGACGCAAAAGGCCATGCTGACCCAATACGCCAAAGAGCATAATTTTTTGGTGGTGGAGGTCTATGTGGACGACGGATGGAGCGGTCTTAATTTCGACCGTCCAGATTTTAACCGTATGCTGGATGACATTGAAGCAAGGAAAATTGATGTGGTCATCACCAAGGATTTATCCAGGCTGGGCCGCGACCATTTGAAAGTGGGGCATTTTACAGAAATTTACTTTCCGATGAAGAATGTCCGCTATATCGCGGTCAATGACTGCGTGGACACCGCCAACAAGAATAACGACATAGCGGCGTTGAAAAATGTCATGAACGAATTTTACAGCCGGGATAATTCCCGCAAAATCCGTTCGTCCATACGGGCCAGAGCAAAGGCGGGGCTGTACCGCTGTTCCTATGCCCCGCTGGGGTATCGAAAGGCCCCGGATAACCACAACAAGCTGATTGTGGACGAGGAAACGGCGTGGATCGTCAAGCGGATTTTCGAGTACGCCAACGCTGGCATGGGGTCGCACAAGATTGCTTCCACCTTGCGGAGAGAGCAAGTCCCCTGCCCCTCCTGGTGGCAGTACACCCGTGGCGAAAAGGACTACTCCCAGCGTTTTTCCGATCCGACAAATAAATTCGAGTGGTCGCACACCGTAATTCGGGGCATCCTCGGGAACCCGGTCTATCTCGGCCACACCATCATGTGCAAGTATGAAACTGTGTTCAAAGTGGGGCTTTTGAAGAAAACCCCTGACGCTGACCGTATCAGGGTAGACAATACCCATGAGCCGTTAGTATCACAGGAGATATTTGACAATGCCAACGCCAAAATTTTGAGCAGGAAGCGGGAGGACACCAGCGGAAACGTGTCTATCTTCTCCGGCCTTATCAAGTGCGGCGCCTGCGGCAAGGCCATGAGCCAGCGGTATTGGGGGCGGGACAGACACCGTATCTTTGTCTGCAACACCTACGCAAAGAACACCCAACGCTGTACCGACCACCGCATTTTTTACGATGATCTGTACGATGCGGTTTTGGCCGACATTCAGTATCACGCCCAGCTTGCCTACTAGGACAGGGACAAGGCCGTTGCCCTGGCAATCAGGATGAACGACAAGGCGGAGGGCAGCAGGGCGAAAAGCAGCGAGGGCAAGCTGAAACAGGCCCGGAAACGCTATGATGAAGTGACCAGGATGTTTGACCGGCTGTATGAGGATTCCCTATCCGGGCGTATCTCCAACGACAATTTCACCCGGCTGGTGGACAAGTATCAGGCGGAGCAGGCCCAGCTTTTGGAGCAGATCGACGCGCTGGAACGGGCCATGCAGGAGGTCAGGGA
>JAETOP010000023.1 GCA_021771675.1 Oscillospiraceae bacterium
ACCCTGGCCCTCGCCATGCCGCCCCGGCAATAAAGTGTGATTGCTGTCATTTATTCACCTCATTCTTCATTCAGATTCAGCTGCTCCCGCAGCTGCCGGATACATTCATCCACATATGACACCACGAGACATAGCGCTGACAGAACTCAAGGAGGTTCCTGTTTATGAAATATACGTTTACCGCAATCTTCACTCCCACCGAGGACGGCACCGAGTATTACGCCAAGGTACCCGATCTTCCCGGCTGCGTTACAACCGGGGATGATCTGGATGATGCCGTTGAGCAAATCACCGATGCCGCCTCCGGCTGGCTGGTGGTGGCGGAGGATAAAGGGCTTCCCATCCCCGCCGCAACATCTCAGGATGCCCTGGAGCATACCCCCGGCGCCGTGTTCTCCCTGATTCGGGTCGATACCATCGCCTACCGCTCCCTCACCGACACCAGAGCCGTGCGGAAAAATGTCTCTCTCCCGGCTTGGATGTCCGACCTGGCCGACAAGCGGGGCATCAACTGCTCCAAGGTCTTGCAGGATGCTCTTCGCCAGCAGCTTGCATAGTCAGTCTCCATTCCGCACCCCGGGGGAGCCCGGGGTGCTTTTGCCGCTGACTCGAACTATATCTTGCAAATTCTCCCGACCCTTTAATCCTCCATCTGTGCGCCGCAGTTGTTGCAATTAACGCTACTTTTCGTTGCCAGCTTGTCTGTGCGGTTCCCCAGGTATCCACACCTGTCCCCTGCAGGCAAAGCAAATGCCATCATCTTTCCATTTGCCGTTCCCATAAAATGAACGCACGGATACTTACATAAGTAGTCCGTGCGTGATTGCTTTCGCTATATAACCCGAAATGAACTTTTCGTTAATTATTTTGCTGTCTGCTTGACGGAGCGCAGTTCAGTTTTTATGCCCCCAGAGCGATTTATTTATCTCTCTGCCAGTTCCAGGTGAATCAGCTTGGAGCGGAAGTCCCCCCACAGCTCCTGAATGGGCAGGCCCGCATACATCAAGGCGTCGCCCCGGTAGGTTTTTCCAGTTTCTTCCTCCCGGTAGAGCCCCTCCGTACGCAGGCCCTGGAGTTTGATTCTCCGGGAGTGGAGATTACCGGGCCGCCGCAGCACCTGGACGAAGGTCACAAGGGCTTCCCTTCCGTCTTCACTCAGAATCTGCCAGCAGTCATAGAAATGATTTTCCCGGTAGGAGGCAAGACGGTAGTATTCTCCGCTGCTCACCAGGCTGTGATAGCGGTGGTACAGCTCCACCTGCTTTGGGATCATATCCCGGTCACCCTGGGAGAGCTTGGTGATGTCCAGTTCATAGCCGAAGGTTCCCGCCAATGCCACGTGGCCCCGGGTCTCAAAGGGAGTCACCCGGCCCAAGCTATGGTTGGGGCAGTCGGAAACGTGGGCGCCCATGGTGGACAGGGGGTAGATCAGAGCGGTTCCCTCCTGGATGGCCAATCGGGCGATGGCATCCGTATTGTCAGAACACCAAATCTGGGGACTGTAATAGAGCATTCCCGGGTCAAACCGTGCGCCGCCGCCGGAGCAGTTTTCCAGCAGTAAATCGGGATACTGGCTGCACAGCCGCTCCTGAAGCTCGTACACCCCCAGCACATAGCGGTGGCAGAGCTCCCCCTGGGTCTCCGGATTCAGTCCCAGACTTCCCAGGTCGGACAGCTGCCGGTTCATATCCCATTTCACATACTCGATGTTGGCGCTGTCCAGAATGGCCCGGATGCGGCCCCACACATATTCCAGCACTTCCCTTCTGGTCAGGTCCAGCACCAGCTGATTTCTGGCCAGGCTGGGGGCTCTGCCGGGAATCCGGATGGCCCAGTCGGGGTGAGCCCGGTACAGATCGGAGTCCGGGGAGATCATCTCCGGCTCCATCCAGATGCCAAACTTCATCCCCAGCTTGTTTACCTCTTCCACCAGGCGCTCCAGGCCTCCGGGAAGCTTCTGCTCATTGACAAACCAGTCCCCCAGGGCCCGGTTATCATCGAATCGGTTACCGAACCAGCCGTCGTCCATCACCAGCATCTCAATGCCCAGCTCCGCTGCTCCTGCCGCAATGGATAGGAGCTTATCGGTATTGAAGTCGAAGTAGGTGCCCTCCCAGTTGTTGATGAGAATGGGGCGCTTCCTGTCCCGCCAGGGACTGCGGATCAGGTGACTGCGGTAGAGGCTGTGGAAGGTTCTGGTCATTTTCCCCAGGCCGGAGTCGGAATACACCAGCACCACCTCCGGGGCCTGGAAGGCGCTGCCGGGCTCCAGCTTCCAGGTGAAGTGAGCGGGATCGATGCCCATGACGGTGCGAACCTGGTCAAAGGCATCCATCCCCGCCTGGGCATGAAAATTGCCGGAATAGACAAAGTGCATGGCATAGACCTGGCCGCTGGTCTGGGTCACATCGGGGGTGGTGAGGGCCAGGAAGGGGTGCTCCTGGTGGCTGGTCTCCCCCCGCTGAGAGCAGGTGCCCTGATAGCCATAGCCCAGGGGCCGGGACTGAATCTGCCGCTCCCGGGCCCAGCTGCCGTGGAGAGTCATCATGGAAAAGTCCTGATTGTCCATGTCCAGGCAGGCGGAGAGCACTTTGGTCAGGTAGATGGGAACCTCTGCCCGGTTTTTCACCTGAACGCTTCGGGTAATCACATCCACATCCCGGAAGGCAGTGTATTTCAGGGTCACTTCCAGCCGGAGAATGGGGTCTTCCAGGACAATCTCAAGGCTGTCACAGTCCTGGGGAGTACCGAAGGTGGCGGGAAGCCCATCCAGCATCTGCTTCCCAGGGTAAATCCGGTGGCTCCGGTAGAAAAGCTCCACACCGTTGAACCCCTCCTGGGTGCGCACTTCCAGGCAGTGCTCCCGGAAATCCCCCACCCCGCCGGTGGGATACTCAAAGGGAGCCCCATCCAAAAAGGCCAGCTTTTCCCGCAGATTCCGTTCCGGGGTATAGGGCGGCTCATCGGTTCGGGCCAGGTAGGACACATCCCCGGGCAAAAGCTTTTTCCCATAGTAGTAGTGGAGCAGGTAGCCGGCGGCGTCCTGCACCCCCATGATATAGCTGGTTCCGGGAGTGTCCAGCTGGAAAAGTCTCAGCTTCTCATCGAATCGAATGCTCATGTTCTCTCTCCTCAAACCGTAATTTCAATCAGATTTCCCTCGAAGCCAGCCACGCAGCTTTCATAATACCCATCCCCGGTGGTGCGGGGACCGCTGATAACAGCATAGCCGTCCTCTTTCAGCTGAGATGTCAGGCTGTCCACCGCCTGGGTGCTTCCCACGCCAAAGGCCAGATGGGCATAGCCGCAGCAATTTACGCCCGGATTTCCCGCCGCCAAATCCTCTCGGGTCATCAGTTCCAGCCGGGAACCATCCTCAAAGCGCAGAAAGTAGGAACGAAATGTGGTTTTGGGATTGTGATAGCCCTGGTTAGAGGCACCGCCAAAGTATTTTGTAAAGAACGCCCTTGCTCCCTCCAAATCCCGGACATACAGGGCAATGTGATCCATTCGCAAAGATACCCCTCCTTTTCAGATAGCCGGGAAACGCTCTTCCCCGGAAGGTTTTTATCATCATACCACCCGGGAGACCTCAAATCAAGAGCTTTCTCTCATCCGGAAACAGGCCAGCTGAGGCGGGTCTGGCAGTATGGAAGGCCATACTCCGTTTGGGAGAGTACCCGGTTAGCCACGAACTGAAAGCCTCCGTCCTCCTGGGGCCGGACAGTCACTTCGTGGGAGAACAGGCAGTTAGTTTTCAAATCCGTGGAAAGAACCTGGACGGTGAGGATGATGGTGCCGTCGTCCCCCAAGCGGCTGGCGGTGACCTCCGGCTCCATGGTGTAGTAGTGGAGAAGGGACACCAGCTCATTGCTCTGAATCTGCCGCCAGGGGTAGGTATTCGTTCCCGGGTCGTACCCGGCCAGGGAGCAAAGGGTCTGCCGGTCAATGTCAAAGTAGGACAGGATAATTTCTTCAAATTCCCGGGCAGGTATCTCAAAGCAATGCCCATCCGCATTATAGCGGTATCCTTCGGGGTTAAACTGGGCGCCATGGGTATCACGGTAGAGATATTCCCAGAGGTCATTGAAGCACAGGCTGGAAAAATCCTCCTCCGTCCAATCCGTCAGGAAAAGGTTGGAGCCCACATATCCCCCGGCGGAGATATACCTCCGGTTCAGCTCCCAAAGAGCCGGGTCCGGCTTTTCCAGGCGGATCAGGGCATAGTCCGCATAGTGGCCGTCTCCCATGGGGCGAATCCGGTAGTAGAAATTGCCCCGATCCGTCAGCTCCCAGTCCAGCACCTGGTGGAGCTCATAATTGGGATCCTCCCCGGTGTCCAGTGGTGCAACCATGCTGTGGACAAACAGCTCCCCGTCCTGGCAGGTGAACAGCCGATAGCCCAGTGTCCCGGAGGGCCGGAGGGAAAGCACCTCCTGCCGGGCAGTCTCCCCCCGGGAGAGCCGCTGCAAAAAGCCGCGGAAATTGTCCCCGGTGGGCAGATATTCCACCCCCTGGAAATCCAGCACATCCAGCCCCGCCGCCCGGAGCCTGTCCTCCATGGCGTCCAGGTCGGTCTGGGCCAGGCTGGGGGTGTCCCAGCGGGTTTCCGGCACTTCTTTTTGGGCGGTAGCGTAAATATCCTGATAGAGGCCCACAATCTCCTCGCACCGCTTTTCCACCTTATCCTGGGTCTCCCCCTCCCCGCCGCAGGCAGCCAGGGTGAACAGGAGCAGCAGCACGAGCAGCAGCTTATTCCACTTCATAGAGAATTACTCCTTTTTCTTCAAAATTCTTCAGCTGCTCCTGGGTCACGGGAATGACGCAGAAGCGCTGCCAATCCCCAATGGCAAAATAGGGGTAGACACCCACCCCGTCCCGATGGTATATTCCCCGGGGAAGGGCGTCGTCTCCATACCAGGCATTGCTTTCAAACACATTTTCATTCCCAAAGCGGATGATCCGGTCCGCCAGGTCGGAGGCCTCCTGCTTTGATAAATCCGCAAAGAACACCCGCAAGGTATCCGCGCAAAGCTGCCGGAACCGCTGAAAGCCTGCCTCGGTATAGCTGTGTTCGTCAAAATTCAGGGTCAGCTCCTGAATCCGGTGATCCTCCATGGGGGTATACACCGTGACCGTGGGCAAGGAATACACCGCTTCATCCTCCGAAAAGCGAAACTGCCGCACAGGATACGGGGTGTGAATGCCCCTGCTCAGGCTTGTGCTGTTCCAGCGGCCGACGTCCGGGAAATAATCCCGGTCATTGTCCTGCTGGTACAGGCTGTTGAAGCAGCGGATGAAATCCTCCAAAGAGGCGGCGAATACCGGCTCCGCCCCATGGCAGCTTTGGATTGCCACATCCATGCGCTCCGCCTCCTGAAAGGTCGCCGCCTCCGGCGCCTGGGTCCCCTGACTGCGAAACCACAGCCAGCAGAATATCCCCAGAAGCCCCGCCAGGCAGCAAAGGGCAGCAAGCTTTCTTCCCATTCCCTTCTCCCCTCTTGTCACAATGATTTTGCTTATTATACCATATTTTTCCGGAGGCTGCATTTATAAATTCTTTAAGATTGCATTTTTTCTTCCAAAGCTTGCAAATTTTCCGTTCCTGCGGTATAATGGAGAAACTTAACTGCCCAAAGGAAACAAAGGAGAAGGATGAAATGAAATTAGGTATCGTCGGGCTGCCCAATGTGGGAAAGTCCACCCTGTTTAACGCCATCACCAACGCAGGGGTTCCCGCTGACAACTACGCCTTCTGCACCATCGACCCCAACGTGGGCGTGGTGTCCGTGCCGGACGAGCGGCTGGAGTGGCTGGCCCAGCTCCACAAGCCCAAGAAGGTGACTCCCGCCGTAATCGAGTTTGTTGACATCGCCGGACTGGTGAAGGGCGCCTCCAAGGGTGAGGGCCTGGGCAACAAATTCCTGAGCAACATCCGCACCACCGACGCCATTGTCCATGTGGTTCGCTGCTTCGAGGACTCCAACGTCACCCATGTGGAGGGTTCCACCGACCCTCTGCGGGACATTGACATCATCAATCTGGAGCTGGTGATGGCCGACATTGAAATGGTGGAGCGCCGGATCGACAAATGCCAGAAGGCGGCCAAGGGCGGCGACAAGCGCTTCCTCCACGAGGCCGAGGTTTTTTCCGACCTGCTGGCCCACCTGAATCAGGGAAAGCTGGCCCGCACCTTCGAGTGCGGCGAGGAGGACATTTCCCTCATCGGCACCAGCGATCTGCTGACCCTGAAAAAGACCATCTATGTGGCCAACCTCTCCGAGGATCAGGTCAACGACCCCGAGAGCAGCCGGCACTATCTGGCGGTAAAGCAGCTGGCCGACGCAGAGGGCAGCCAGGTGCTCCCCATCTGCGCCAAGCTGGAGGCCGACATTGCCGAGCTGGACGACCCGGAAGAGAAGGCCATGTTCATGGAAGAGCTGGGCGTGGCCGAAAGCGGCCTGGACCGGCTGATTCGCAGCAGCTATACCCTGCTGGGGCTGATTTCCTTCCTCACCGCCGGTTCCGACGAGTGCCGGGCCTGGACCATCAGGAAGGGCACCAAGGCTCCCCAGGCGGCGGGCAAGATTCATACAGACTTTGAGCGGGGCTTCATCCGGGCAGAGGTCATCGCCTTCCAGGATATGAAGGCCTGCGGCACCATGGCGAACGCCAAGGCAAAGGGCCTGGTGCGCAGCGAGGGCAAGGAGTACGTGATGAAGGACGGGGACATTGTGAATTTCCTGTTCAACGTGTAAAAGACATGAAGCAAATCGGCCAGTCCCCTTTTGGAGCTGGCCGATTTTATCATGTGCCTTGCAATGCGCCTGTCTTTTCAGCGCAGGTAGTTTGCGGCCGCAAAGTAGGCTGTTGCCGCCGTGTTGCTTTCGAGCATAGCCAAATACTGATTCTGTTCTTCTATACTGGATGCAATTTGATATATCTTCTGCCTCATATAGGCATTGTGTGCCCGCTGCTCTTCCAGTGATTTCTGCTGATTTGCAAGGATTAACCGCTGATTCAAAATTGAAGAATGCTGTTTCTCAATAATCACATCCAGCTTATCCTTAATCTGCTCCAAAACATAAGTATTCAAGGCCATGTCCAGATCATCTGAACGGCTTGTACTAAAAAAGTCATAGAGGTAAACTGCCGCATACATATCCCGGTAATAACTGGGAATGATATTGGCGGCGTATACTTTGCTTAATGTCTGCGCAACCCTGTCGCGCTCAGCGGAAAGCTTCCTCATCTGCTTTTTCATGCCGGAGATGTTCTTTCGCCCTTTCTCATTCTGCGCCAATATGCCGCTTCTTTCAATCTGATACTGCCGCATGGCTTTCTTGTACTGGAGATTCAACTCTTTATTGTGCTTTCTGGCTTTCCATTCCGGTTTACCAAAAAGCCTCCAAACAACCAAACCCAGAAGGGATTCAACTATCACGAGAAAAACAAAAACTGAATGGGGCGTACTTCCCCATCCATCCTCAGAAGCTGACATATCTGCAACAAAGCCTAACATTAGCAAACATATTATTAGGATGCCAGCGTTACCTATAATTGATGCAAAACAGCCAAAGCATTCTTCATACTCCGGCTTCGCCGGTGCTCCTGTATCTTTTTCTCCTTGTAAAATCAATATTTCATTTTGCAATCCAACCATTTTTGCGCAAATTTCCAAGTCTGCCATATAGAGTGCACACACGTCCTCTAAGTACGGAATCAGAAATACCCGATTGAATCTTGCCATATGCTGTCCATCCCCCTTTGATACATGACAATTTAGCGCATTTTGCGCTATTTGTCAATAGAACAAAATGCGCCGTGGTACCCTGTACATGAGGTGACCATAGCATGGTATATCAAAAAATACGGGATTTACGGGAAGACCACGACTTAAAGCAGCGTGAGCTTGCGGAATATCTCAACTGCTCCCAACGTGTTTACAGCAACTATGAGCTGGGCCAGCGGGACATTCCAACAGATGTTCTGATTCGGCTTTCAAACTTCTACAACGTCTCTGTGGATTACCTCCTGGGACTGACAAATAATCCTCACAGAAATAACTAGGGGCTGCCTCGCATGATTTTCCCAAATCATGCGAGACAGCCTCTTCTTGGAAAAAAATCCATCAGGGTTCCATTGGAACGTTTCCTTACGTCAGAACTTGCTGCGGATCATCCGGCGGCGGGCAATGTTGATGGGCCCCTCCTGCATCCGGTTGATCCAGGCCAGGCTCTTGCCGCAGCCATAGGCGGTGCAGGAATCCGGATCGTCTGCCAGAATGCAGGGAATGCCGGTGCGCTCAATGAGCAGCTCGCAGAAGCCCCAGACCTGGCTGCATCCGCCGGTGAGAGTGATGCCGGATTCGGAAACATCGCTGACCAGCTCGGGGGTGGTCTGATCCAGCACCGCAAGAACCTCGTCGGCAATCTGCCGGGCCGGACGGCGGAGCACCTCATAAATCTCGGTAGAGGTCAATGTCACAGTCTTAGGCATACCGGTTTTGGAATCCCGGCCCTTGACATTCATGCTCATCTCCTCCTGACGGGGGTAGACCTGACCGATCTGAATCTTCACTTCCTCGGCGGTAACCTGGCCAATGACCATGCCGTACTGACGGCGAACATAGCGGGCAATGGACTCATCAAAGAAATCTCCGGCAATCTTCAAAGAGGAGGAAACTGCCACGCTGTTCATGCTCAGCACCGCAATGTCGGTGGTGCCGCCGCCAATGTCCACCACCAGATGGCCAGCCGCATCCTTCAAATCCAAGCCGGCACCCAGTCCGGCGGCCAGAGGTTCTTCAATCAGGAACACCCGTCGGGCACCGGCTTCGATGGCCGCATTGATGACGCTGCGCTCCTCCACCTCGGTAACGCCGCTGGGAACGCTGATAACCACACGGGGCTTCGGGGTGAAGACAGAGGCCTTGGTGGCGGTTTTGAACATCTCCTGAAGCATGCGGACGGTCATCTCATGGTCGGAAATCACACCGTCCCGCAGAGGACGCATGGCGACCACGTTGCCCGGGGTGCGGTTCAGCATATTCCTGGCGGCGGCACCCACCTGGAGTATCTTTCCGGTGTTTCGGTCCAGAGCCACCACCGCAGGTTCCCGAACCACCAGTCCCTTGCCGTCGGCATAGATCAATACATTGGATGTACCCAGGTCCACACCCAGGTCATTGGAAAAAAACTGCATATCATTCACCTGCTTGGTTATTTTTTCTGATTGCGGGCCGCCGCCACAGCAACGGCATGTACTTCCTTTGCCCCGGCCGTAAGCAGCACCCGGGCGCATTCATTCAGGGTTGCCCCGGTGGTACGGATGTCGTCCACCAGAATCACCCGCTTTCCCTGTAAATCCGTACCGCCACAGATTTGGAAAGCACCCAGTACGTTGGCCTCCCGGGCTTCAAAGCCGGAAAGACCGGACTGGGGCGGGGTATGACGGTGCTTGTACAACGTCCTCTGACAGGGGATGCCCAGCTCCCTGCTCATCGCCCTGGCCAGCAGCTCACACTGGTCATAGCCCCGGCGATAGCGGCGACGGCGGCTGACTGGAACCCATGTCAGGATGTCGAACTCCTCCGGCCCCCATTGGCGCAGAAGTTGGGCCATCAAGAAAGCGTACTTCGGGGCAAGATGGGCTGCTCCGTGGAACTTGAACCGGTGAAGGCTGCGGCGCACATCCCCATCATAGTACCAGACAGCGGCGAAACTGTCAAGAAACTGGACGGAGTTTTTTCCCTTCCTCCCAGAATTCCAGGCTTGCAAGGGGTACTCCTGGGTACTGCTTCGGCAGTCGGCACACAAAATGGACTGCTCTCTGGGCAAAAGCCTGCGGCAGAGGATGCATCGCCGGGGAAAAAGCAGCTCCAATCCCCGTCGAAGGAAGCCCGTCATGCCTTCCCTCCCTGAAGGCGGAGCTTCAGGCCGGTGTAGCGGCGGTTTTTCTTGGCGTTTTCCGTCATCACCGCCACAGTCTCCTCCCGGCCCACAATAATCAGTAGCTCCCGGGCTCTGGTGATGGCGGTGTAGAGAATGCTCCGGCTGAGCAGATAGCTTGACCCGTTCCAGGCGGCCAGAATCACCGCTCGGTACTCGCTGCCCTGGCTTTTGTGAACCGTGATGGCGTAGGCAAGCTCCAGCTCCCCCAGCTGTGTGAAGTCGTACTCCGCCTCCCGGTCGTCAAAACGCACCCGCATCAGCTCCTCTTTGGGTTCAATGGCGGTGATGATCCCCACGTCCCCATTGAAGATGCCGGTGCCTGCGGCGGAGCCGTCGGTCTTCTTCCATACAATATCATAATTGTTTCGGATTTGCATCACCCGGTCCCCTTCCCGGAAAATAATTTCTCCGTAGGCCTTTTCCCGCTTCTCCGGGGCAGAGGGGTTCAAGGCGGATTGCAGCAGCTTATTCAACGCTCCTGTGCCCACCCCACCCTTCCGTGTAGGAGAGAGAACCTGAATCTCAGAGGGCTGGATGCCCATTTTTTGGGGAAGCCTGGTGGTGCATAGATCCCGAATCAAGGAGGTAACGGCCTCCTCAGTATTGCGGCGCATAAAAAAGAAGTCACTGGTTACGGTTTTTAGCTCCGGCAGCTGGCCCTGGTTGACCCGGTGAGCGTTCATCACGATCAGGCTCTGCTGGGCCTGTCGGAAAATCTCCGTCAGCCGGACGGCGGGGAGCACGCCGCTGCGAAGCATATCATAAAAAGGAAAGCCCGGCCCCACTGGGGGAAGCTGATCCGGATCCCCCACCAGAATCAGGCGCTTGCCCCGGGGAATGGCCCGAAGCAGGCTGGACAGCAGCAGCACATCCACCATGGACATTTCATCCACAATCACTGCGTCGCATTTCAGGGGATTGTCCTCGTCCCGGGCGAAGACCATCTTTCCGGTGGCTTGGTCGATGCCGGCCTCCAAAAGCCGGTGGATGGTGGAGGCCTCCTCCCCGGTGATCTCCGTCAGCCGCTTGGCAGCACGGCCCGTGGGAGCGGCCAACAAAACCCGCAGGTGCAGCCCCTCCAGCAAATCCAGAATTCCCCGGAGCACCGTGGTTTTACCGGTGCCCGGGCCGCCGGTAATCAGCAGCAGCCCCGAGGTGGCGGCGTCCCGGATGGCCTGCTCCTGAAGAGAGGAATAGTGCAGGCCGCTGTGCTCCGCCGCTCGGCGGACAAGACCGTCCAAATTGGAAGGCTCCGGGAAGGAATTGGCGGCAAAGCCAAGCAGACACTGGGAGCAGCACTGCTCCGCCTCATACAGCTGTGGCAGGTAATCTACCCGGATGCCTGCCAGGGTATCGGGGATGATCCGCTGCCCCTCCTGGGTGCGCTGAATCCCCTGGCGCACCGTCTCCGCCTCCACAGAGAGCAGCTGGGCGGTGGCGAGAATCAGCTTCTCCTCCGGCAGGAAGCTGTGCCCGGCGGTGAGGTTGTAGCTCAGCTCAAACAGGAGTCCGGCCTCCACCCGGCGGGGATCGTCCCCCGCTACACCGAGCTCAATGGCAAACCGATCCACCGCCCCGAAGGAGGCGTCCAGCCCCTCGTCCATCAGCAGATAGGGATCGTCATACAATAAATCCATGGTGCTGTCCCCATAGAGCTTATAAGTACGCACCGCCAACTCCGCCGGAAGCTGATGGGCGGCAAAAAACTCCATCAGCTGGCGCATCCCCACCTGGAGCCGGAATTCCTCCCCGATGGCGATGGCCTTTTCCCGGGAAATACCCGGCACCTGGCTCAGCCGCTGGGGGTCCCGCTCCATGACAAGCAGCGTCTCGTCTCCAAAGCAGTCCACAATCCGGGCGGCCATTTTCGGCCCGATGCCCTTGATGATTCGGCTGGAAAGATAGGACAAAATCTCCATGGAGGACTGGGGCATGAGCCGCTCCAGGAATTCTGCCTCAAATTGTCTTCCGTAGTTGGAATGGGTACTCCAGCGGCCGGTGACCATCAGTTGCTCCCCCACCACGGGCAGAGGAATGGTGCCCACCACGGTGACGGACTGGCCGCCCCCCACCGAAAGGCGGAGGACGCTGTAGCCGTTCTCATAATTCTGATACACCACCGCACTGATGGTCCCCTGTAGAATCTCCATCTCCTGATCTGTCAATTTCTTCCGCTCCTGTCATGAGCCGGGCCCCTTCGTCCCAGCTGGTGATTTCTTCTGTATGCTCCCGGATAACCTGCCAGAGCTTCGGAGAGGTCACCCGATAAATTCTTCCTTTGAAAATTCCCATGGCTCTCAGCCAGAGAAAATACATCCCGTCCCCCTGCGTCAGCAGGAAGCCCTCCTGCTGTCCCTGTCCCAAGAACGCGCCAAGGAGCACCATACCGGCGCAGAGCATTCCGAAGGCCGCAAAAAAGCCCACAAAGCAAAGCATGGGATCACCCCGAAGCAGTTTATGCGGCAAGAGGGAAAGATGTTCGTATTTTACTACATTCCGACGCAAAAAGAAAGAGGTACGCCAAGAATTTACAAAAAAAGCTTATTCTTGAATTTTTCTTTTTTTATCCTTGAATCTTCCAGCAGAATCGTGTATACTAAAAAGAGATTATGGACATTGTGCGCTTACGGGGGGCTTGGCGAAAAAATGAGGGAATGGCGGTTGCTGATTTGGCTGCCTCAGTTCGGCATTTCTGTGGTGTTTCCCCTGATCGGATTTATCATGCTGGCGGTCTGGCTGCGGGATAACTGGGGCTGGGGTCAGTGGGTGATCTGGGTGGGCATTCTCTTCGGGCTGATTACCGCCGCCGTAGGCGTTCGGGATACCATCAAAGCCATGGCCCTCTCCGACAAGAAAAAGGATCAGGAGTCCCCGCCGGTTTCCTTTAACGATCACGATTGACACCATCGCATTTCAAAACCCGGCATTGCCCTGATTTCCCAAGGAGGACTCTATGAAATTACAGCCTGCTTCCAAAAAAGAGGTGCTCCGGATGGCTGCCGGATGCGGCATATGCGCCGTCGCCGAAATCGCCGCCTTCGGGGTGCTGCGCCTGTGCGGCATCGGCCAGTTCAACCACCGTGTGATTCTGGGCGCTCTGGGCGGCACGGCGGTGGCCATTGCCAATTTTGCCCTTATGTGCCTGATGGTGCAGAACGCCGCAGGAATCCAGGATCAGAAGCTGCTCAAGGCCAAGGTTCAGGGCAGCTACAATCTGCGCATCCTTTTCCAGGCCGCCTGGGTGGCCGTGGCCTTCTTTGTTCCCTTTCTCAATGTCATCGCCGCCGCCATCCCTCTGCTCTTTCCAACGGCGGTGATCTATTTCCTGCAAATCACCGGGCATCTGATGCCCAAGGATGCTTCTGCTTCCCCTGCCCCCAAGGCATCGCCGGAAGAGGAGCCGGGTGAAGACAATCTTAATTCCTTTGAAGTATAGGGCAACACCGCACAATAGGAGCTGCGGGCCTCGGCAGATCTTTTGCACCCACTCATCAGTTTGGAAAAAGGGAAATACACAAAGTATTCCGCCTTTTGGGGGACTTTGATTGGGCACAAAATCTCTCGCCGAGAACCCTTGTCCTATTATGCGGTATTGCCATAGTATCATTTTTGTATGAGGTGAACCTTATGGAAATGTCGATCAATGGTGCAAAATACCTGGCGGAGTTTGAGCTTCCCCTGCTGGGAACCGTTCATCTGACCCAGACCGTGGTGGTGAGCTGGCTGGTAATGCTGATTATCACTGGCCTGTGCATCTGGCTGGGCTCCGGGCTGAAGGTCACCGGCATTGGCCGGAAGCAGGCGGTGGCGGAGCTGGCGGTCACTTCCTTGGTGAAATTTGTCCACGACAATATGGGTACCAATTTCGACCACTATATTCCCCTGGTAGGCACCATCTTTGTCACCAGCGTGGTGTCGAACCTGATTAGCCTGCTGGGCATCTGGAGCCCTACCGCCGACCTGATGACCGAGCTGGGCTGGGCGCTGGTGGTGTTCGTGCTGATTACCTATCACAAAATCAAATCCTCCGGTATCGGCGGCTATCTGAAAGGCTTCCTGGACCCCATTTTTGTCATGGCTCCCATCAACGTCATGTCCGAGCTCTTTACCCCCATCAGCATGGCCTGCCGTCACTTTGGCAACATTCTCTCCGGCACCGTCATCAGCGCCCTGATCTACGGCTCCCTTACCGCCGCCAGCTACGGCCTGATGCGCCTGCTGGGCTCCAGTATCTTTGCCGCCCTGGGCACTGCGGCCATTGGCGCCGCTCTGTTCTTCCTGGGCAGAGCAAAGAAGAAAAAGTTTCCCAAGGTTCTGGGCATCATCGTCGGCGTTTTGGGTGTGCTGGCCCTTGTAAGCCTGCTGGGCGTCCAGTTCCCCTGGCTGACCATCGGCCTGCCCGCCATCACCAGCTTCTATTTTGACTGGTTCGGCGGCTGCATCCAGGCCTTCATCTTCTGCACCCTGACCACCATCTTCATCAAGCAGGCGGCGGGTTAATCACGTCAAAGAGGCCGAAAGGCCATTTGAATAAAATTGTCATTATTATTTTAGGAGGCAAATTTTATGGATTTTACCGTTTTGGCAAAAGGTATCGCTCTGTGCGGCTGTGCAATCGGCGCAGGTCTTGCTCTGATCGCCGGTATCGGCCCTGGTATCGGCGAAGGCAACGCTGTTGCCCGTGCCTGTGAGGCCATCGGCCGTCAGCCCGAGTGCAAGGGCGACGTGACCAGCACCCTGATCCTCGGCGTTGCTCTGTCCGAGACCACCGGTATTTACGGCTTCGTCACCGGCCTGCTGCTGATCTTCTTCGCTCCCGGCCAGTTCATGAAGTTCCTGGGCTGATCCTCCGGCGAAAACAATTTATTCCAACCGGAAGGAGGCAATTCCATGGAGACACTTTATCAGTCCCTTGTGGCAGTGGAGCCCCTAACCCTGATTGCCACCATCTGCAACCTGTTTGTCCAGATGTTCATTGTGAAGAAATTCTTCCTGGATAAAATCCTGGCCGTTCTGGACCAGCGCCGGGAGGCAGCGGACAAGCAGATTAATGACGCCCAGGCCGCCCGTCAGGAGGCTCTGGACATCAAGAAGACCTATGAGCAGAATATGCTCCAGGCCAGCCAGCAGGCCAGCGAAATCCTGGCCAGCGCTCAGAAATCCGCTGCCGAGCGCTCCGAAAAGATCATCGGTCAAGCCCAGCAGCAGGCCGCTCAGATCAAGAGCAAGGCCTCTGCGGACATCGCTATGGAGAAGAAGAAGGCCATCAACGAGGCCAAGGACGAAATCTCCGGCCTCGCCATGGCCATCGCCAGCAAGGTGGTGGAGCGGGAGCTGGATCAGAAGGATCAGTCCGGCCTGATTGACCGCTTCATCAACGAATTGGGTGACCAGGCATGACCCAGATTGGAAGCGTTTACGGCCAGGCTCTCTACGAGCTGGCCCAAAGTGAAAATCTCACCGAGGAGCTCAGGCAGCAATTGCAGGCCTTGCAGGAGAGCTTTCAGGCAGAACCGGATTTTCTCCGGCTGCTGTCCTCCCCCAACATCAGCAAACCTGAGCGCTGCCAGATTTTAGACGACAGCTTCCAGGGAAAGGTTCACGGCTATGTGCTGAATTTTCTGAAAATCCTCATGGAAAAGGGATACATCAAGCAGTTTTCTGACTGCTGCCAGATGTTTACAGACCTTTATAACCAGGATCACAACATCCTCAGCGTCACCGCTGTTACCGCCGTTGCCTTGAGCCAGGCGCAGACGGAGGCGCTGACCAAAAAGCTCAGTACCATGACGGGCAAGACCATCTTGCTCCGCAATCAGGTTAACCCCGCTTGTCTTGGCGGCGTTCGCCTGGACTATGACGGTCAGCGCCTGGACGGAACGGTGAAGAACCGTTTGGACAGCATCCGGGAACTGCTGAATAACACCGTACTCTGACGAGAAAGCAGGGACAGTATGGAACTAAGACCTGAAGAAATCACAAAGATCATCCGCCAGCAGATCAAAAATTACGAGACCAGGATGGAAGTCTCCGAAACCGGCGTGGTCATCCTGGTGGGCGACGGCATCGCCAAGGCCTCCGGCTTGGAAAAGTGCATGGCTGGCGAGCTGGTAGAATTCCCCGACGGCTCCTACGGCATGGCCCAGAACCTGGAGGAGGACACCGTCTCCATCGTTATCCTGGGCTCTGACCAGTGCATCAAAGGGGGAGACACCGTCAAGCGCACCGGCAAGGTGGTGTCCGTCCCCGTGGGCGACGGCCTGATCGGCCGGGTGGTCAACGCCCTGGGCGAGCCCATCGACGGCAAGGGCACCATCACCGCTGCGGACTACAAGGCCATCGAATCCCCCGCCCCGGGCATCATCGAGCGGCAGCATGTCAACCGGCCCCTGCAGACCGGCATCAAGGCCATCGACTCTATGATTCCCATTGGCCGGGGCCAGCGTGAGCTGATTATCGGCGACCGTCAGACCGGCAAGACCACCATCGCCACTGACACCATCCTGAACCAGAAGGGCAAGGATGTGATCTGCATCTATGTGGCCATCGGCCAGAAGCGTTCCACCGTGGCCCAGGTGGTGGAAAACCTGACCCGGGGCGGCGCCATGGACTACACCATTGTGGTGTCCGCTACCGCCTCTGAGCTGGCCCCCATGCAGTATATCGCCCCCTACTCCGGCTGTACCATGGGTGAGTATTTTATGCACCAGGGCAAAGACGTGCTGGTCATCTACGACGACCTGAGCAAGCACGCCGTAGCTTACCGGGCAATCTCCTTGCTGATTCGCCGTCCCCCCGGACGGGAGGCTTACCCCGGCGACGTATTCTACCTCCACTCCCGTCTTCTGGAACGGGCGGCTCAGCTGTCCAAGGAGCTGGGCGGGGGCAGCCTGACGGCCCTTCCCATCATCGAGACCCAGGCGGGCGACGTCTCCGCCTATATTCCCACCAACGTCATCTCCATCACCGACGGCCAGATTTTCCTGGAAACCGAGCTGTTCAACTCCGGCGTCATGCCCGCCGTGAACCCCGGTATCTCCGTGTCCCGTGTGGGCGGCGACGCCCAGATCAAGGCCATGAAGAAGGTGGCTGGCTCTTTGAAGCTGCTGTACTCCCAGTACCGGGAGCTGCAAAGCTTCGCCCAGTTCGGCTCCGACCTGGACGCCGACACCAAGCAGCGGCTGGCCCTGGGCGAGCGGATTGTGGCTGTGCTGAAGCAGAAGAACAACTCCCCCATGGAGGTGACCCAGCAGGTGTGTATCATCTACGCCGTCACCCACGGCTATCTGCACAGCATTAGTGTGGAGCAGGTGCCGGAATTCGAGCAGCGGCTGGAAGAGCACATGACGAGCTTCCATCCCCAGGTGCTGGAGGCCATCCGTTCCTCCGGCAAGCTGGAAATCGATACCGAAGAGGCCCTGAAGGGGGCACTGGATGAGCTGGTCAAGCAGTTCGCTCCTGCGTAAGGGGGGCTGACGATGGCTGGCGTATCCACCAAGGAGATCAAAAACCGCATCCGAAGCATGGAGAGCACCAAGCAGATCACCAAGGCAATGGAAATGGTGGCCGCTTCCAAGCTCCGCCGTGCCCAGGCCCAGGTTATGAACTCCCGCCCTTATTTCGAGATTCTTCACCAGACCATTACCGATATTTCCGTGTCCAACCGGGACTTTTCCTCCAAGTACCTCCAGGAGCAGTCGGCGTCCAAGGTGATGTATATCGTCATCGCCGGCGACCGGGGGCTGGCCGGAGGCTACAACAGTAACGTGCTGAAGCTGGTAGAGCAGCGCCTCCAGGGGAAGGACGCCCAGGTGCTGCCCATCGGCAAGAAGGCCGTGGACTTCTTCCGCAGCCGGAGGATTCCCGCCTTCACCGAGAGCTACGCCGAGGCCGCCGATGTATCCATCGGGGACTGCTTCTCCATTGCCAAGCAGCTGTGCAAAGCCTTCCGGGAAGGGACTTACAGCGAGATTCATGTGGCC
The DNA here is from genome assembly GCA_021771675.1 of Oscillospiraceae bacterium. The sequence continues at coordinate 17,936 of JAETOP010000023.1, forward strand.
TTTACCGCCTTTGAGTCCATGCTGTCCCAGTCCCCTCACGCCATGCAGCTGCTGCCCCTGGAAAAGCCCACAGCCCAGCCTGATGGAAAGTACGGCGGCATCATCTACGAGCCCAACAGCGAAGAGGTCTTCGACGCCATCATCCCGGAGTACCTGGGTGGGCAGCTCTACGGCGCTCTGTGCGAGTCCCGGGCCTCCGAGCAGGCCGCCCGGCGTACCGCCATGGACAACGCCACCCAGAACGCCGAGGACATGATCGCCGATCTGAGCCTGAAATTCAATCGGGCCCGTCAGGCAGCCATCACCCAGGAAATTACGGAGATTGTGGCAGGGTCGTAATGGTTTCGTTTCCCGTTCTTCTCCCCCTTAGGGACCTCTGAAAAAATCGTCTGCGGCTGAGCAGCGAATCTTTTGCCCCAGCCGTTCAGTTTGAAAAGTGGGAAATACACAAAGTATCCCTCCACTTTCCAAACTTTCGCCTGAGTCAAAATCTTCTGCTGTCAGCTCTTGCCGATTTCATCAGAGCTTCCCTCATTCTTGACAAAAGGAGTTGAATCCAATGGCATATAATGTAGGAACAGTCATCCAGGTAATGGGTCCTGTTCTGGATATTCGGTTTGCGGATGACCAGCTGCCCAAGCTGCTCAGCGCAATCCTGGTTCAAAACGGCGACGCCACCATCACCGCCGAGGTTGCCCAGCACATCGGCGACAATGTGGTACGGTGCATCGCCATGTCCTCCACCGATGGGTTGCAGCGTGGGGCCCAGGCCCAGGACACCGGCGCTCCCATCTCCGTGCCCGTGGGCGACGAGTGCCTGGGACGGGTGTTTAACCTGCTGGGTGAGCCCATCGACAACAAGCCCCAGGTAGAGGCAAAGACCCGCTGGCCCATCCACCGCCCCGCTCCCAGCTACGAGGAGCAGCAGCCTGCCACCGAGATTCTGGAAACCGGCATCAAGGTCATCGACCTGATCTGCCCCTACGCCAAGGGTGGTAAGATCGGCCTGTTCGGCGGCGCCGGCGTGGGCAAGACCGTGCTGATTCAGGAGCTGATTTACAACATCGCCACCGCTCACAACGGCTACTCCGTGTTCACCGGCGTAGGCGAGCGTACCCGGGAAGGCAACGACCTGTACAATGAAATGACCGAGTCCGGGGTTATCTCCAAGACCGCCATGGTCTTCGGTCAGATGAACGAACCCCCCGGAGCCCGTATGCGGGTGGGCCTTTCCGGCCTGACCATGGCTGAGTACTTCCGGGATGTGAAGCATCAGGACGTATTGCTCTTCATTGACAACATCTTCCGCTTCACCCAGGCGGGCTCCGAGGTTTCCGCACTGCTGGGCCGTATGCCCTCCGCCGTGGGCTACCAGCCCACCCTGGCCACGGAAATGGGCGCCCTGCAGGAGCGCATCACCTCCACCAAGGACGGCTCCATCACCTCCGTCCAGGCGGTCTACGTCCCTGCTGACGACCTGACCGACCCCGCTCCTGCCACCACCTTCGCCCACCTGGACGCCACCACCGTTCTGGACCGTGGCATTGCCTCCCTGGGCATCTACCCCGCCGTGGATCCCCTGGACTCCACCTCCCGGATTCTGTCCCCGGAAATCCTGGGTCAGGAGCACTACGAGACCGCCCGGGCGGTACAGAGCATCTTACAGCGGTACAAGGAGCTCCAGGACATCATCGCCATCATGGGCATGGACGAGCTCAGCGAGGAGGACAAGCTCACCGTTAACCGGGCCCGGAAGGTGCAGCGGTTCCTGTCCCAGCCCTTCCATGTGGCCGAGCAGTTCACCGGCTATCAGGGCAAGTATGTGCCCCTGAAAGAGACCATCCGCTCCTTCAAGGAGATCATCGAGGGCAAGCACGACGACATTCCCGAATCCTACTTCCTGTTCGCCGGTTCCATCGACGAGGTGGTGGCCAAATTCCGGGGCGGTGAGAAGGCATGACCAGCTTCCCACTGAAAATCGTCACCCCTGACGGCCTGATTTTTGACGGCAGCGCAGAGCAGATTATCGTCCGCACCACCAGCGGCGACGTGGCCATTCTGGCCCGGCACATTAACTATGTGGCCCCCCTGGGCATGGGCCGGGCGGTGATCATCACCGGTGGAAACCGGCGGACGGCTGCCTGCATCGGCGGAATGCTCAGCGTGGTGGACGGGGCTGTGACATTGGTTCCCACCACCTTTGAGTGGTCGGACAAAATTGATCTGGAGCGGGCCAGCGCCGCATACGAAAAGGCGGACAAGGTGCTGAAAGACCCCGACGCCTCCCAGAACGACCTGCGCCTGGCGGAAGCCAAGCTGCGCCGGGCTCTGGTGCGGCAGAGCGTGGCCTCCGGTAAATAAACATTCAGCGGGAGTCTCCAAATTAGGGACTCCCGCTGTGTTTTTCTTCTGTTACAACTGCAAAAGCGTTACCGGGCTGAGTTTGGGGGTAACGATTACCTCCATCTCCGAGCGAGTTTGGCTCCAGTCCTATTGGGCGTGGAAGGTGATGGTGCCGATGAGCTGCTTGTCCCAGTCGTAATAGTGGACGGTGAGGGTATCGGTGACGGTTCCCTGGCACATGCTGGCCTGGAAGCAGTAGGTTCCGTCACTCATGGGGAGGGCGCCGCCTTCACCGTAGGTGAACCCCTCAAATTCTGTCATCATAATTTCATAGTAAGCCTGCTGATCCGTAATTGTCTCCGGAATCCGGATGCTGATGCCCAGTGGCGTCTGCTCAATCGTAGCGTCTCCCACCGTCATGCCAGGGATGGCATCGGGCTTGTCCGGCTTGAACACCCGCTCGCCGCTGCTGGGAGCCTTGTCGATTTTGAAGGGCAGATCGACCCGCTGCACATCATCATAATTATCCCCCACCACCGCATACACCTGGCAGTTTGCCTCAGTGACATTGGCAGCAGTATAATCTCCCTCCACCAGGATGGTCATTTCGCTGTCCGACTGGCTCCGAGGGAGCTCACTTTCAACCGCAATGCCCAGCGCATCCCGGTCGCCCACATCAGCGCCCACAAAGAGCAGCTCCTTCCCCTGTTTGGCGGCGTACTCGCCCAGGGTCTCGGTGCCGGTCAGGCCGATTTCCGTCACCAAATCCGCCGGGCTGCAATAGGTGGGAGCCACAATGTACTTGTCTCCGCCGGAAATGCCCACGGTGACCACAAAGTGGGTGGCGTCAAACAGGGTCTGCACCAGCTGGCAGCTCCAATCCTGGGCCTCGCCGGTAATCTCCTGCTGCTGGACATAGGTTTCCGCCTCTTCAGGCAGGGGGAACGGGGTATCTTTCTTCATGTCCGCGATTCCAAAAAATTCCACAGCGGCGTAAACCGTCACCGACAGCAGCGCCACGGCCAGAGCGGCGGCCAGATAGGTCATCCACAGCCGCTTCGCCGATTTTCTCGTTCTTTTCATTTCATAAGCCTCCATAATGTAGGATTCGTCAATGTTCCCGAATTCGTCCAAAAAATCAAAGGGTTTCAAAGCAATTCCTCCTCCGCTAAAAATGTACGCAGCTTGCTCCGGGTGCGGAAAAGCCTGGTTTTCACGTTACTCTCCGAAAGATCGGTTTTCTGGGAAATCTCCTTGACGCTGCGAAGATACCAATACCGGGAGACGAAAATCATCCGCTCCTGCTCCGGCAAAAGACCCAGAAATCGGTTCAGCCCCTGGCGGAATTCCTTCCGGTGGAGCTCCTCCTCCGGGGAGTCCTTCCCGGGCAGGCAGTCCTCCAGCTCATCCAGCGCCACGGCCACCTCTCCCCCGCCCCGCTTCCGGGCAAAGCGTCTGCGCCACCGGTCCAAAGCGATGTGCCGGGTGATTTTCCCCAGGAAGGGGGCCAGATGGACGGGACGGTTGGGCGGAATGGACTTCCAGGCCGTCATGTATGTATCGCTGACACACTCCTCCCCGTCCTCGGGGCTGGATAGAATTCCGTTGGCAATTTGGAAGCAGTAATGGCCATATTTATTGTCTGTTTCCTGGATTGCCTGTTCCGAACGCCGGAAGTAAAGGGCAACGATTTGGTTGTCTTCCAAAATCAGCACCTCCTGTTGTTTTTCTGTAGGTCCCTACACCCATCAAGGCGCAAAAGAAATGAAAAGGTTACAGATACGAGAAAAAATTCGTAACCTGACTTACAGCTGCCCCCCCCGGGGGCAGCTTGTGGTTTTGAAACGGCTGGTTGGTTCCACTGGTGCGGGAGCAACCAAGGCTCCCCTTACACAAGGGAGCCGCCCTCAGAAGCCATTCCCTTTCACCACTCAACGCACTGCTCCCGTTTGACGTCCCCCAACGGGCGGGTCTTGACCCACCCCCACACGGAGCGAATCACGCCGCCAAATTACAATTTGCTGGGCTACTTACGGTACACTCAATTCCTAATTTCCTTCTATGATAAAGAATTTTTTGATTTTTTAATAAATTCTACCATTCCCTCTTGTAAATTTCGCCGAATTGACGTATACTAATCTATATTTTTCCAGAAGAGAGGTAATTCCCAATGGATCTGATTTCTGTCAGAGAGCTGTTCAAGAACACCCAGGCCTATGCAGGCAAGGAAGTGAGGCTTGGAGGCTGGGTTCGTTTCAATCGAAAGAGCAAGCAGTTTGGCTTCATTACCCTGAATGACGGTACTTATTTCACCCCGGTTCAGGTGGTATACACCGACGCCATGGATAATTTCGCCGCCATCTCCAAGGTGAACGTAGGTGCGGCGCTGATTGTGGAGGGCAGCGTGCTTTTGACCCCCGACGCCCAGCAGCCCTTTGAGATTCAGTCCTCCGCAATCACCGTGGAGGGGGATTCCACCGGGGACTACCCCATGCAGAAGAAGCGCCACAGCGTGGAATTCCTGCGGACCATGCCCCATCTGCGGCCCCGGACCAACCTGTTCAGCGCCGTGTTCCGTGTCCGCAGCCTGGCGGCCTACGCCATCCACAAGTTCTTCCAGGAGCGGGACTTTGTGTACGTCCACACCCCCCTGATCACCGGCTCCGACTGTGAGGGCGCCGGAGAGATGTTCCAGGTGACCACCCTGGATTTGAACAGTGTCCCCAAAACAGAGGAGGGCAAGGTGGATTTCAGCCAGGACTTCTTCGGCAAGCCCACCAACCTCACCGTCTCCGGCCAGCTCAACGGCGAGACCTTCGCCATGGCCTTTAAGAACATCTATACCTTCGGCCCCACCTTCCGGGCGGAGAAGTCCAACACCACCCGGCACGCCGCCGAGTTCTGGATGATCGAGCCGGAAATCGCCTTCGCCGACCTGGACGACGACATGCGCCTGGCGGAGGACATGATCAAATACATCATCTCCTATGTGCTGGAGCACGCTCCGGAGGAGATGGCCTTCTTCAATGAGCGGGTGGACACCGGCCTGCTGGATCGGCTGAACCATGTGCTATCCAGCGACTTTGGCCGGATTACCTACACCGACGCCGTGAAGATTCTGGAGGAGCACAACAGCCGCTTCGACTATCCCGTCCACTGGGGCAGCGACCTGCAAACCGAGCACGAGCGGTTCCTCACCGAGGAGGTTTTCAAGCGTCCGGTGTTCGTCACCGACTATCCCAAGGAGATCAAGGCCTTCTACATGAAGCTGAACCCCGACGGCAAGACCGTGGCCGCCATGGACTGCCTGGTTCCCGGCATCGGAGAGATTATCGGCGGCAGCCAGCGTGAGGACAACTACGACCTTCTGAAGGCCAGAATCGAAGAGCTGGGTATGCGGGCGGAGGACTACGATTTCTACATGGACCTGCGCAAGTACGGCTCTGCCCGGCACGCCGGTTTCGGCCTGGGCTTCGAGCGGTGCGTGATGTACCTCACCGGAGTGAACAACATCCGGGATGTGATCCCCTTCCCCCGGACCGTGGGTAACTGTGAGCTGTAAGATCATTTAACAAAGGCCTGCTGAGTGAACCTCGGCAGGCCAATTTTTATGGAGATACGGGAAAATGCCCATTGATTTTGCAAATTGGAGTTTGGCGGGCAGGGCCCGCAGCCAATTTCGCTTTGGGCTGGTCTGTTATCGTTTTTGCCCTAACCCGCCCGGTAACGCTTTCCGGGCAGAATGTTGCGTAGTGGAGGGGAATGGCTTCAGAGGAAGGCTCCCCTGTGTAAGGGGAGCTGGCACCACCGAAAGGCGGTGACTGAGGGACTGTCGCAGTACGTTCCTACCTTTTCGCCTAACCTGGTGCGAGTTCGTAACATCTCACCGCACAGTCCCCCAGTCAGCTTCGCTGACAGCCCCCCTTACACAGAGGGGCCTCCCTCTGAAACCGTTACACCTTACCATTCAACGTACTGCCATTGTTTGACGTTCCCAGCGGGCGGGTCAAGACCCGCCCCTACAGTCGCCGGGCAAATCATCCCGCCAAGCACCAATTTGTCTTTCTACCGCAAAAGTGTTACCGGGCTGAGTTCGGAGGTAACGATTACCACCGTCCCCGTGCGAGTTTGGGATGAAGCGCCCTGCGCTTCAAATTACAATTTATCTGGCCGCCGCAAAAAAGCCGCCGTCTGGGTTATTGCGGAGCACGCTTGCGGGTCAGGTAGATGTCCAGCTTTTCCTTCATGTTGTCGGGAATCTGGCGGTCCACCGGGCAGTGGCAGGCGTTTGCCATCCGGTCTACAAAGGCGACGATGAATTCAATATCCTCTACCATCTGCCGCCCGCTCATCAGAGCCATGGTGTCATAGCTGTTGTGGATGGTGGCGGCGTTGGGAGGCGACTGGCGGGCAAAAGACACCGCCGGGACGCCCTTGTCGGCGAAGGGGGTGGAATCGCTGGAATACACATCCTGATAGGACTTGATTCCCATTCCCCGCTCCATGGCCAGATACTGGATGTAGCCCACCAGCTTCTCTTCCGCCGTGGAGCAGGCGATAAACTTGCCCATGATGCAGCCGATCATATCCAGGTTCACATTCAAAACTGCCTTGGAAAGCTCCTTCTCGTGGGCGGTGCAGTAGGCCTTGGAGCCCAGAAGGCCCCGCTCCTCACTGCCGCACCAGACGAAGCGCAGACCGTAGCGGTGGGGATTTTTCGAGAAATGCTCCGCAATTCCCAGCAGGCCCACAGCGCCGGACATGTTGTCGTAGGCGCCCTGGGACAGTGAGGTGGAGTCGTAGTGGGCGGTGAGGACGATGTACTCCTCCACCTCCCCGGGCAGATTCAGCACCACATTCTGGGAGGCGCCAGTGTACTCCTGCTGGGTCAGGCGGATTTTGGCGGTGGTCACCCCCCGGCTCACCAGGTTGGCCGCATCCTTGACGTTGATGTTTACCGCCGGAAGCCGATTCCCCTTATGGACGTAGCTGCGAAGCTCCCGCTGGTCAATGTCCCGGTCGGAATAGTTCACGTGGCCGTCATGGGTGATGATTCCCACCGCCCCGTTTTCCAGCAAATCCTGATACATCCAGTAGCCCAGATAGCCGTCGATCATCACAATCTTCCCACGGCACTGAGCCAGAGACCCCTTGTCCGGGGAGCGGAGGTAATAGAAGGGGGCTTCCAAATCGGCGTTGCCGGCGCACATGTAGCCCTTGCAGGGGATAATCTGGCCGTCGACCTCCAGAACCGCCTCCTGAATGTCCGCCAGAGGCACCTCAAAGGATTCGATCTCCCCCTTCAGGCCCAGGTCAGCCAGCTTCCGGCACAGGTAGTCCGCCGTCTGCTTCTCCTCGGGCCTGCCGCCCATGCGGATGAAGGCAGTGTCCTTGAAAATCTGCATAATCTCGTTGGAATTCATTGTTTTCCTCCATTTTCTGCCATAAAGGCCTCAATTTCCTCCGGCTCCCGGATAATGCTCTGAGACAGAACTTCACAGCCGTCCTGGGTAATCAGCAGATCGTCCTCAATCCGGATGCCGATCTCCCATTCGTCGATGTAGAGTCCCGGCTCGTCGGTAATCACACTGCCAGGAGCCAGCTTGACTCCCTCCACGGTGACGTCATGGACATCGATGCCCAGGTGATGGGAGACGCCGTGCATGTAGTATTTGCCTAACTCCTCTTTCTTCTCAATCAGCCCTAAAGAGATGCACCCTTCTGCCAAAACGTTTTTACAAATCTCGTTGAGCTCCCGTGTGGTCATGCCGGGCTTAGCCTGGGCAGCCACTTCCCTATTGGCCCGGAGGACAATGTCATAGACCTGCCGCTGGCGCTGGGTGAATTTCCCGCTGACGGGGTAGGTTCTGGTGATGTCGGAGCAGTAGCCCTCGTACCGGACGCCCAAGTCCAAAAGCAGCAGGGTGTCCGCCTGGCAGGTATCCCGGTTGGTCTCGTAGTGGAGCATGCAGCCGTTCTTCCCGCTGCCCGCAATGGTGGGGAAGGAAGGTCCTTCCGCCCCCAGATAATGGAGCATGTGCTCGAAATTGGCCTGGGCCTGGTATTCCTTCATCCCCGGCTTCAGGGTGGCCAGCACATGCTGTAAGGAACGGTCGGTGATGTCCAGGGCTTTGCGCATCAGAACAATCTCGTCCTCGTCCTTGCGCATCCGCAGCTGGGAAACAATGGGCCAGAGATTGCGCAGGGTAATCCCTGGGTGGTCGACTGCAAACTTCTGAGCCATGGCCAGGTTCCAGTCCGGCAAATCCCCGCTGCGGTGGCGGTAGCAGTCAAAATAGCAGGCGGAGATGAGGGCACTTCCCAGCAGGTAGTCCAGCTCCGGCTGGAACCGATCCGCAAACCGAACGTCGGCAATGCCGCTAATCTCCCTGGCCTCCTGAGCGGTGACCATTTTCCCCGTCCACCGCTCAGCAGTGGGGTCGGCCTTCTCAATGTAGAGGGTCTGCTGGCAGCCGCCCGGGCCCTTGCGCATCATGAGAACCATATTCTCCCGCCGCAGTCCCGTGAGGTAAAAGAAATGCCGGTTGACCTGGAACTCATAATAGGCGTCGGCGCTGATATGGACAGGCTGGCCGGAATAGAGGATCAGCAGAGAATCATCCTCCATTTGATCCAAAATTGCTTGTCTTCTTGCTTCAAAGTTCATAGGTGATGCTCCTTTTACAGTGAATGGTGATATTATATCACAGTTTTTGCTGAAAGGAAAGAGCTCAGCTTTCATTGTGAGGGATTTTCCAATGTCGTTGCACGCCAAAAACTGCAAGCCCCAAAGCAAACGCTTGCAACTGTGGTATCCGGTGTCCTTGGGGTTCCGGTTCCCTGTTGGCATCTGTCAATATTTCCATAAACACAAATTACGATACGCTCTGTTTTTGATGCAGAAACAGACACGATCATTTGGAACTTCCCTGATTAAGTGCATAGAAATCAGCTCCTCGGTAGCTATACCTGCCACCGGGGAGCATGAATTTATTAAGCTCCATCGCCCCGTTTCGCAGATTGGTGCATCTTCCACCCTACACAACTTCAGTGTATCCCCAGGAGATCATGCCCAGCATACAATATCGATCCGTCCAGAACCCGTACTATTCCCTCCGAAAGGACAGGATACACCATCGACATCGGCGGCCAGACCGATACCATTATCATCAAGTAATGTAATCCTTTTTGGGGCGGAAAATCTGCGAGGGTTTTCCGCCCCAATTTTGGCGTCGTACTGCCGGGTGCATGCTTCAAAATGCACCGCAAATGGCAGCATGATATTCTAAAAAAGCAGACCCTTTCCGATACCGGAGAGGGTCTGCGGTTTTCTTTGGGGTTATTTAACAGCCCCGTTTCAGAGTTGGAAGAAAATGATTATTTTGCCCGAGAGCCGAAGTTGACGGCGGTGTCGCCCTGCTCGTTGGTGCCGAACTCATAATCCTTGCCGGGGAGAACGGCGTTCATGACGATGCCCACCAGAGCGGCCACAGCCAGGCCGGAGAGGCTGATATTGATAGAGCCCAGAGTGAAGCTGATGGCGCCGGCAGTGCTGGTGCTCACACCGATGGCCAAGCCCATAATCATGGCAGCAATCAGCACGTTGCGGCTCTTGGTAAAGTCAACCCGGTTCTCAACCACGTTCCGCACACCAACAGCGGAAATCATACCGTAGAGCACCAAGCTTACGCCACCCATGGTAGCGGCAGGCATGGCACGGATGATGGCAGAGAACTTGGGGCAGAAGGAAAGCACAATGGCAAAGTAGGCGGCCAGACGAACCACCTTGGGGTCGTAGACCTTGCTCAGAGCCAGCACACCGGTATTTTCACCGTAGGTGGTGTTGGCGGGAGCGCCAAACAGAGAAGCCATCACAGTTGCCAGGCCGTCGCCCAGCATGGTGCGATGGAGGCCGGGATCCTCCACGAAGTTTCTGCCAACGGTGGAGGAAATGGCACAGATGTCGCCCACATGCTCCATCATGGTGGCCAGAGAGATGGGCATGATGGTGATAATGGCGGTAATCAGCAGCCCGCCGTCAAAATTCTTACCGAAGATGGAAAAAGCAGTTTTGTTCCAGACAATGGGCATACCGATCCAATCAGCCTCCCCTACCAGCTGGACAAAATTCGCCCGGGAATCAGCATCCACGATCATGGCAAAAACATAGGAACCAACCACACCCAGCAGAATGGGAATGATCTTCACCATGCCCTTGCCCCAGATATTGGTCACAACCACAATCAGGATGGCAATCAGGGCAATCCACCAGTTGGAGTTGCAATTGTTGATGGCAGAGCTGGCCAGGGTCAGTCCAATACAGATGATCACAGGACCGGTAACGATGGGTGGGAAGTAACGCATAACCTTCTTGGCGCCAAACACCTTAAACAGCGCAGACACCACCAGGTACACCAAACCCGCACAGGTCACGCCAAAGCAGGCGTAGGGCAGCGTGTCGAAGCCATAGCTCTCAGTCATGCTGCTGATGGCTGCATAGCCGCCCAGAAAGGCAAAGGAGGAGCCAAGGAAAGCAGGAATTTTGAAGCCGGTGAGGAAATGAAACAGCAGCGTGCCAAGGCCGGCGAACAGCAGGGCGTTGGCCACGTCCAGTCCGGAGATAACTGGAACCAGAACCGTTGCGCCGAACATGGCGAACAGGTGCTGTACACCCAAAATCAGGCGCTTGGGGGTGCCAAGGGTGCTGGCGTCATAGATGGCATCGGTGGTTTTTTCAGGTTTTGCCATAGTATATCTTCCTTTCTTTTTTAGAAAGGGAGGAATCGAAAGATTTCGACTCCTCCCTCCCTTTTTAATCCTTGACAGTATACTCCTATTTTGGCGGAAAAGCAAGGAAAAAAGCCAGAATGTGTTGCCAAATTATGAACAGAATCAGGCAGTTATTTTGTGAATATAGCACATTGGGCATTTTTGCTTCCCGCAGCGTTTTTGCAAGTGCCCAAATGCAGCTCCCAAGCTGTCCTTCTTTCAGAAACAGAGGTTCTTTTTGCAAGATTATGATAGATAAACAGCCATTTTAGCAGGATGACTGAATATTCTTCCCGATTCGATGTATTTTTCACTATCTTTTTTTCGTAATGAGCGTATAATTTCCGGAGTATTTCCTGTTTTTTTGTTGTGCAATGTACAAATGAACCTCTTTCAATTTTGCAAGAAGTCTGTTATTTTTCTTTAGCCTATGCCGGCGCCGCCATCGCCAAGGCCAGGCCGATGAAAACTGCCATCACAACCACAAAACTTGCCATCGGCGCTTTCATTGTTCCCTACGCCTTTGCCATGAGCCCCTCCATGCTTCTGATTGACACCAATGTGCTCGAAGTGATTCTTATCAGTGTCACCTCCTTCATCGGTATCTGCTCCATCTCCGCCGCTATGGAAGGGTATCTAATGGTGAGCATGCCCTGGTATCAGCGTTTGCTCAGTCTGGTGGGCGGCCTGATGCTGGTCTTCCCCGGCGTTGCCACCGATGTTGGAGGCATTATCCTGGCCGCAGCGGTAGTCGCTCTCCAGTTCCTGGCCCGCCGCAAATCCCTTGCCCAGACCTGATATTTTCCACGATTACAAGATGGTATTCGTTTGACTCATTTAATTATTGCTTGACCATAAGAACCCCCCATTTGCTCCAACTTGAGAACAAATGGGGGGATTTTCCCTATTTAACTGTCAGTGTACAAATTTCTGAGGTTACAGATTTACCGTTGCCATCAGTAACAGTGCACCGGAACTTGGCTCCACTGTCCCCTCGGGACACTCCGTCAAGGGTCAGCGTAGAAGAATTACCACCACAGACAACCCATTGGCCGGAACCGGGATTCTGGCGCTGCCACTGGTAGGACATACCGTTACCGGAAGCACCCACGGTAAATCTGGCCTGTGCGCCCTCCCCTACCGTCACAGAGGCGGGCTGCGTTTGAATGGTGACGATCTTAACTTCAAAGCAGATGGAACCATAATCCGTAACCTTCCAGGTATAGCGGACGGTTGCATCCGTCTCGACACAGTCATAGGATTCCCGGTCCAGCTTTGGTACTTGAACCGTGGCAGACTTGCCACAGGAGGTACAGGCTCCAAACAATTCACCACCGGAGGCAAAGCCCGGCGCCTTAGTCAGCTTCCAGGAATAGTTATGGTTCTCTCGCCACACAGGTGCGCCGCCCAGAGAACTGCCAATTTTCCCCGTCCAGCTGCCGTCGGTATTGTGGTAAAGGACAGTACCATTCACTCCTGCCAGCGCATTTCCAGCGAAACTGGGAGCGCTGCCCTGGAAAACAATCTGCTTTAGAGAGGGCAGATTGAAAAATACGTAATTGCCCACACCGGTGATGCCCCGCTCCACGGTTACCGTCTTTGTCCCTGAATGATTCCAGGGCGTTCCATAGGCATTGTAAGAGGGAATATCTCCGCTGCCATAGAACACCAGATTTCCGCTGGTATCCAGATACCACTGCACATGTCCGGAGCATACCCCGGCCCCCTCATAGCTGCGCCAGCGGCAGCCTCCTTTCATGGTATCCATGTCCCCATAGAAAGCCCGATTGACCAGAACCTGAGCCAAGGTATTCTGGAATGTGTTATCGGCGACATTGACACCGCTGCACATCGCCAGGAATCTGCGCAGATTCACACAATAGCTGAACGCTTCGCTTCCCAATGTGGAAACAGTTCCCCAATGCTCCAATACCACATTTTGAAGTCCATAGCAATAGGCAAAGGCCTTCGCCCCCATCTGACAGCCAGGCAGACGCAGGTGGGTGATGGAGGTACAGTTGAAGAAAGCGCCCTCCCCAATGGTCAGGCCTCCGGTACAGCCGGACAAATCCAAATCTCCCAAACTGCTGCAAAGCGCAAAGGCGTAGCTGTCGATCTGTTTTACGCTGGAAGGGATGGACGCACTTCTCAAAGACGTGCACCCCCGGAAGGCATGACCTCCGATGGAGGTCACTCCATGGGGAATCTCCACAGACTCCAGAGCACCATCCTCATAAAATACTGCAAGCCCAATCTGCTTCAAGCCGGTCGGCAGGATGACCCTGCGGAGATTGTCGCACTTACTAAAGGCCCAGTCTCCAATGGACGAGACAGTGCTGGGGATTTCAAACTCCGTAAGACCATTGCAGCGACGGAAAGTGGCGTAACCAATGGATTTTACGCCGGGCATACTAATTTCAGTGAGAGATGTACAGCCCAGGAAAGCCCAATTTCCAATGGCAGTTACAGAATCGGGCAAGGTCACCTGGGCAAGGTTTACCATTCCGCCGAAATTACTGCTTCCAACATAGGTAACCCCCTGGGACAGACGGATTTCCACAATCCGATCACGGATGGAGAACCAGGGTTCCTCCACCTCATTGGAGTAATCAGGCAAGCTCCCGGTGCCCATCACCAGCAGCAGCCCATCCTCATAGGCAACCCATCGAATGCTTTCAGTACACATTCCCTGGCCCATCTGAGGCACCTGCCGATCCGGCGTACATTCTACCGGCTGGGACAGGTATCCCTTTTGCCCACCGGCATCATAGGAGCGGACACAGTAGTAATAAGTCACTCCCATCTGGGTGTTTTCATCAGTCCATGTGACAGTGCCGCTGGGGACGCTTTGAATGGGGGTCTCCCAGGGCCCTTCAACACTCTCGGATCGGTAAATCCAATAGCCCGCACCATAGGTATCGTTCCAGTTCAAATGAACGCCGCTGTCATCGAATTGCGCCGTCACTGTAATTTCACGCTGAGTCAGAGGGGGCAGCGCAGGAGCCAGAGACAGTTGGGGAGATGACACCGCCCAGTATGCGGTAAATGCCGCAATCGTAGCCTCCTGCGAACCACAGTAGAGGACGGACTGGCTCAGAGGTCTTCTGCAATTGGAGTTGCCCGGATCGGCACAGTAAAAAATTCCAGTGGACTCGTCATAGTCGGTAATCAGCACAGCGTGGGGGCGATTGGCGTTGTAGGCCACAAAGCCCTCCGGATGCTGTTTCAGGAATGCTCGGAAGGAGTCCATAGAAGAGTTCCCAAAAGGTCCGCGGGTCACAGTAATCCCGGCATAGGAATAATTCCATACCATGCCAACGCCTTCAATCCAGGTAGTTCCCTTCAGTGCGCTTTCGGTAATGCTTCTCCAATTGGCATACCCATTGAGCCGGGCCGCCCGGCGTACCAGCATCGCATTGGCCGCCAGGGTACAAGTGCCGCCCATCTCCTGCTTAAAGAACATCTCAGGGCTGTTCAGCTCTTCCAGGGAGACCGGGCCCGCATCGCCCAGCGCATATGTATCAGATTCAATTTCCTCCTCCGGGAACAGCCAGGCAATTAAGATTGCGCAAAGCTCGTCCCGCAGCTGCGGATCTTCCACCCGGTCTGCCCGATCCAGCAGGCTGACCGCTGCTTCCTCGTCACCTGTATAGGTGAGGTACTGCTCCTCCCGGATAAAGGCGGCAAACGCCTCATCATCCATCTCATCCCAGGGGTAGCGTGCCTCCTCGGAAGGGTCTTCCGCCTCGTCAGTGGTCGTCTCCGTCTCTTCGGAAGGATTTTCTGACTCACCAGTGGAAGGGTCTGTTTCCTGAGATGGGTCTGTTTCCTGAGACGGATCTGTTTCCTGAGACGGATCTGTTTCCTGAGACGGATCTGTTTCCTGAGACGGATCTGTTTCCTGAGACGGATCTGTTTCCTGAGATGGGTCTGTTTCCTGAGACGGGTCTGTTTCCTGAGACGGGTCTGTTTCCTGAGACGGATTCGCTTCATCTGCAGGGCTTGTGTTTTCCTGCGTAGTTCCAGTAGCTTCAGCGGATCCGGTGGATTCCGTAACCGCTCCCCCTTCGGCACGCTCCGAGTTCCCTGTTGACTCCGGAGGAACATCAGATATAGGAGTACTCTCCTGCCCCGCCTGGGTTTGCTCTACCACGGCAGCCGTCTGCATTTCCTCTGCGTATACTGCAGCGGAGGAAACCGTTCCCACCGTCATGCTCACACTAACCAAAAACGCAAGTAGTCTTATCCGATCACGCTTCATGACACTCACCCTTTCGTAAAATAACCGCAATCCCCCGGCATTCGATGATTATTTATATATTATAGGAAATAAAACCGAATATTGTCAACTCTTTTTTTCAGATCTTTGTGAAATTTCCACATCTTTCCAAAAAAGCGACTGGGGAACCAATAATCCCCCAGTCGCTCATTTGCCATCTTAACGAAACTCCCGGTAAGGCTGGATATATCGCTCGTGACTCATGGATTGTGGTCGTGCGTAAGCGCCTGAAACCAATCCCAGCATGGCATAGATGGTAACCACAGAGGAACCGCCATAGCTGATCAGCGGAAGGGTCAGACCGATAACGGGCATTACGCCGATGCACATGCCGGTGTTGATCAGCACCTGGAACATCATAGCGGAGGCTGCACCGAAGCAAATCAGGCGGCGCATATAATCCGGGCAACGGGCACCGACCTGGATGCAGCGGGCAATAATGGCCAGCTCCAGCAGCATCACCGCCACACATCCGAAGAACCCCAGTTCCTCACCGATGGAAGAGAAGATATAGTCCGTATGTTGGGCAAAAAGGTTACCGCCCTGGGTACGGGTACCGTTAAACAGTCCCTGTCCTGTCAAACCTCCGCCGGTGAGGGATTGAAGGTTGATTTTGCTGTGGTAGCGTGCGCCAATACCCATCTTGTCGTAGTCCGGGTTAATCAGAACCAAGATTCGTTCTCGCTGATAGCCGCCCAAATGGGGCCACACAATCGGTATCGCCGCAGCAACAGCTCCAATTCCCAAAGCAAACCACCACAGGCTGACGCCTCCCGCAAAGGCCATGCCAATAAAGATGAATACAAATATCAGCGACACGCCCGCATCACCGGATAGTACCATATTCAGTCCCACCAAAACGCCCAGATGCAGCACCATGTGCATCACAGAGGTTAAACTTGAGATGTTGTTTTGGTGGGATGACATCACTGATGCCATAATGATGATATAAGCAATTTTACAGATTTCCGCTGGCTGAATACTGACAGGCACCAAGGGAATGGTCAGCCAGCTCTTGTTGCCGGTGCTGTGGTCATCTCCGAAAGGAATGAGCAGCAGCAGCATGACGATGTTGAATGCCACCAGAACTCCCCGATGCTCGGACATAAAATCCACATCGATGGAGGACACGATGGCAAACATCAGCACCCCCAACATAGTGGCAACCAACTGAATAAGGATGTACTTGGTATTGCTGCCGAATTTGGCCGCATTGGTGGCGCTGGCCACACAAATGCCGCCAAAGCCCGAGGTTACCAGGCATAGGATCAGCAGGACCCAGTCACCCTTTTTTGAAAAATCCTTTAATTCCTCTATGAATCGACGCAAGCAGTCTCCTCCCCTCCGCATCTGAAGGTATTCCGGCCCAGCCAAAAAAATCCAGATATTTTATCATGAACATGGTCATTATATCATTTTTTGCCCCAGAAGTAAATAGACGAAATAAGAACGCTTTGGGGGCCGCCCCAACAGGAAAACGGCCCCCAAATCAATCAGCTAATCCGAACAGCGGCAACCACGAACCGACCGTTGTCAATGGTATATTCACAGGTGGAAAGGCACAGTATCTTGTCGCCGTAGACCGGAGTGATTCCAGTATCGTAGAAGGCCAGTTCCTTGCAGGTTGCAATGAACTCATTGAACGCCTCTTCACTTTCCGCATCCACCATCTGGTGATAGGCAAAGCCCACATTGTCAGTGCCGGAGGTCTTGAACACAGCAAAAATCTTGTACACATGAGACTCGGTAAGGGTGTCAAAGAAGATCATAGGATTCTCTTCCCAGGTAGCCTTATCGTAATAATTGCCCAGGTAAGCAAACATGGAGCCATCCTTCATGTTGTGACCGAAGAGGGTGATGTTATCACTGGGCTTAAAGATGTCACATTTCTCCCAGGCGTAGATACAGCCACGATAGGATTCATTCTGATCGAAGTCTCTGTACAGGTAATAGCTGGGGTTATCCACCGAGGTCTGCATTACAGGATAATTGATCTTGGTGTTTTCAATCTGAAGCCAGCCCACCATATCCGGATTCTGGTTATGCAAATCCGTGTACCAAGGCAGCAGATCGCTTCCGCTCTCCATTGCCGGCCGCTCGGGCACATTCTCCGGCTCATCAAGCACATCGGGGGTGAAATACTCGTCCTCATGTCCGTTGGCCCCGGGGGTGCCGTAGGGGTTGAAGCTGGTCTCAGTGGGATCGGTTCCCTGGGTGCTTTGGGTAGTTACCTCCTGGCGGATTTGATTGACCTGATTGGCCCGGTCATTATCATCCATCTGATGCTTGGCGCTGTCTGTAAAATAGGCGGCAAGGTAAACTGCGCTAGCCAAAAAAGCCGCAACAAGCACTAAGATCAGCAGAGTAAGTAATCCTTTTTTCATGGCGTTTCCTCCAATTTTCTTTTTCCTATGAAAACCATTGTCCCCATTATAGTCCTCTCCTCTCCGTCTGTCAAGCAATTCCTGGCAGTCAATTCTTTTGATTTTCTTAAGGCAACACCGCACAATGGGAGCTTCAGCTTTCGGCGGATCTTTTGCCCCATCTGTGCAGTTTGAAAAGTGGGAAATACATAAAGTATTCCCGCCCTTTTCAAACTTTCAGCTTGATCAAAATCCCTCGCCGAATCTCCTTGTCCCATTATGCGGTGTTGCCTTAAGACTCACCTCTCCCCTGCCAATTTTTCTCTTGCATTTTGCAATCAAATGTGATATAGTATGCAGGTAAATGCCGGTGTGATGGAATGGTAGACGTAGTGGACTCAAAAACCACTTCGTCATCTGTCGCCGGTGTTGGGAAAAGTCCTGGAAAATCAAGCGTTTTTCGGATTCTGTTTTTCATTTGTCTTTAACATCCCTCCTGCATATCCCTCCAAATTCCGGGAAATGCTTATCTGGGTGTTGAAAAATATATCTGCCGGTGTGTTGGAATGGTAGACGAGGAGGACTCAAAATCTACTTCGTAGAATGTTGAGTACCCTGGCAAACCCCTTGATAAATCGGCACTTTCACAACTTCATAAATTCATTTGATTTTAATATCCCTCCCGCACATCCCTCCAAAATCTGAGATGTGCGGGATACAAGGGAAATTAAAATATAAATGCCGGTGTGTCGGAATTGGCAGACGACCGCGACTCAAAATCGTGTGGAGAAATCCGTGTGGGTTCGAGTCCCACCACCGGCACCAGAATTTTCAGCCCTGAGCTTCACGGTTCAGGGCTTTTTTACTGCCCGATGGTCTGTACCCCAGTATTCTCAGGATAAAAGGCAAGGATCGCATTTGCAGACGAAACCTTGCTGCTGTAATCCAGGTGGGTGTAGATGTTGGAAGTCGTTCCAATATCACTGTGTCCCAGCCATTCCTGGATTTCTTTCAGACTGACGCCGTTTGCGTAAAGCAGGCTGGCACAGCTGTGCCGTTACGGTATAATAACGACAAACGGAAAAAGCCTTTATTTTCAAGGGGTTTGAGCGTTTGCCGTCATTTATTCAATTCCTTTTCCAAGTTGAAATGTGACGAGAAAAT
>JAETOP010000024.1 GCA_021771675.1 Oscillospiraceae bacterium
GTGCTTGCAAACAGCCAACTTTTTCAATTTGATTTTTCTCTGTGTTGGAACATCCCTCCAACACATCCCTCCAACTTCATATCCCTTCATTTGAAGGGATTGAATACGCCGCTATGATGGAATGGTAGACATAGTGGACTTAAAATCCACCTGAAGCGATTCAGTACCGGTTCGAGTCCGGTTAGCGGCACCATTTTCCTGATCTCAGAGCAGTTTTTCTGCTCTGAGATTTTTACATTTCAGGGAGGATTGCGATGATGGCATTGGCAGAAGACAGCTTGTTGTTTTCGTCCAGATGGGTGTAGATATTAGCTGTCGTTCCGATTGTGCTATGTCCAAGCCATGCCTGAATCTCTTTCAAGCTAACTCCCTGAGCGAATAGAAGTGAAGCACAGCTATGCCCTTACGGTATAATTACGACAAACCGGGAAAGCCCTGAAATACCAACGGTTTTTGGGATTCTGCCACCTGATTATTCGTTCTTTTCCAACCCGAAAAATCAAGCAGAATGCAGGCAAATTTTTGGAGGTGTTAAATTAACGACAAATTCATATCCCCCGGATAAGGCACACCTTATCATAGTCACAGAGATAAAGAACATATATTTTTAACCGCAGGAATTGAATTCGGCGGTCAAACCATAGCAACGGTAGGCGCTATAGATATGAATGCACCGTTCACACAGGCACAGTTGGATATAACATGGATGATCTGCCAATATCTGGGGGGGTATCTTTCCCAGAGTACGCTACTGTTATCTCCCGCAAAGCTTATCAGTAAAGAACTCGAAATGCTGCTGGATGGACATAGTTTATCACATGGAGAACTGGCAAAAGGTTTGATGCCTTTTGGATTGTCCCCAATGGCCAATTATTGCCTGGTTTGCCTGCGATGCTCATATCATTTGTCCACTGAAATGTTGCAATACTCTTTCCTGGAATTGATCCGCTTACAGTTTCCAAATGCTGTGTTGGCTGTGACTGAAGGCTATATTTGGATGGCGATTTTGGCTGATAGTTTCCCGGATAAGAATGCGCTGCGCTTTTTTGAGAACAATGACTTCCGAGTGGGAGTCAGTTTCCCGGTGCATGGATTTTCGGAATTGAATGAAGTAAAGAAGCAAAGTATGTTTTCGGCAGAATGGGCCGAAACACATGGCACCGCTATGGTCTCTTATTCAGACATCTCGCTAAATCATATGGCGGCCATTCTTCGGACGGAACAAACACTCCACTCGTTTTGCATGCCCGAAGTTCGGGAATTAGCATTTAGCAGCAAAGAGAAAGACCGTCAACTGTTGGCCTGCCTTAGTGCGTATTTGCTTCACGGACGCTCTATCGCAGATACCGCTCGGGTACTCGGAATTCACCGCAATACGATCATATACCGCATTGAGCGGCTTTCCTCAATTTTTCACTGTGAACTGAAAGACCTACCTGATGACGTTGCAGATTGGGTGCTGCTGAGTATATTGCTCTTGAAACTGGAACACTCGGAATAAAAACGGTTCCTCATTAATAAGCTCCACGCGAAAAGGAAGAACTTCACAGATCACATGGATGGAATACTGATTAGAAAGCTTACATCACTACAGACAAAGTATAACGGGAGGTCATTAAGCTGATCTGGCATTCTGGATCGTGACGCCAATGTCACGAAGGTGGAGAACACCTATCTGCGGCACAAGGTGATGACAGAAGCCGAGGATGAGACTGAACCCATATACCGCTTGGAAGAGTTTTTGTTTCTGCAGCCTCATTCCTTTAACATGACGGTCTTCTCTGATCGGCGTTCGATCATCGTTCTACACCAGAGTTTACCGCACTCGATGATCTCCTCCAGCGTCACGTTATAGTCATTGTGATAATAACGGATAAACTGCATGGCGATGCCGTCCGAAAATGCAGAAACTTCCAGTTCAAGCAGGTGTTTATCACGAATAGAGTCGTCTTTGTTTACTGCCTCGTAAATTCGTCCTTTACAGATGTTGCCCAGATGACGCACAAAATTCGTCACTTCATCTGAGATGAAGATCAACCGGAAGAAGGAATCGTTCTTCTTGATATAGGCATAAATCTCATCAAAGAAAGGTTCAATGTCATGTACATTGGATATGGTTTTGTTCTCAAAGAAGGCTTTCAGTGTTTCGGCTTTAATATCCTCCGCAACGTGCCGCACATCATCATAGTGAGAATAGAAAGTGCTCCGGTTAATGTCCGCTCGCTGCACCAGCTCTGTCACTGTGATCTTGTTAATATTTTTCTTTTCGTAAAGCAGCTCTGCAAAAGTATCTCTTATGAGGTTTCTTGTTTTTACAGATGAAGCGTTCAGGTTCTTTGCCTTCATAAATTTCCTCCTGAATATATCGACAAATATGCGTTGAGTGTGGATATATCAACACTTCGCATAACATCAATGGTTGCTCTATAGTACATTTCTTATTATAATATAGACAGTGTTGTTATGTCAACACTGTTTTGAAAACTTTTCAGAAAGGAATGTATACCATGAACATTTACAATCTGTTTTACAAGGCCCCCGCACCTGAAGGCATAGAAGAAAGGAACGCCCACATCATTGGCGGAGGAATAGCCGGCCTTGCGGCAGCGGTCTTTCTGATTGATGATGCCGGAATGCCGGGAAAGAACATCACGCTGTATGAAAAACGAAATTCCCTTGGCGGCTGCTGTGACGCTTATTCCGGGGAAGCGGGCTATATCTGCCCCGGTGAGCGTGAACTGGAGCCATTTATGGAGTGCCTTTGGTATCTGTGCAGCAAGATCCCGTCCTTGGAAGATCCATCGATCTCGGTGCTTGATGAATCAGTAAGAGCCAATAAGGATATGCCGATCCATTCCGAAAGCAGACTCCTGTGCAAACAGGGACATATTTACGAAAAGGTGCATGACTACCGCATGAGTCCGGAGCTGCTCCTGAAAATGGAGCACTTCACCAGCATCCCGGAAAAGGATCTGGAGGATATGACGATTGAGGACTATTTCGGAAAGGACAGCGAGTTCTTCCATAGCTCTCTGTGGTGGTGCTATCACTCTATGCTGGCTTTTAAGCCCTATCACAGTGCATTGGAGGCGCAGCGGTATTTCAACCGATTCGGCCTTCTGAACAGGCTCGACTATCTGGAGGGCATTCTGCATACAAAACGCAATGACAAGGATTCTGTGATCAAGCCGATTCATAAATGGTTGGAGGATCAGGGTGTCACCTTCCGTATGGACACTGCAGTCTATGATCTGGAAATGGATGAGGCCTGC
The DNA here is from genome assembly GCA_021771675.1 of Oscillospiraceae bacterium. The sequence goes on from JAETOP010000024.1 coordinate 3,273, forward strand.
AATACGGTTTACGGTATTAAGATCAAGAATCAGGAAACCATTCCTGTAAGAGCTCAGGATTACGTCCTTCTTACCAGCGGCTCCATGATGACAAACGCCTCCTACGGTGATAATACACATATCGCTGAAATTAACCGGGACACGGAAGATATGGGCTTGTTCACGGTATGGAAAAACCTTGCCGCACGGAATAAAAAGTTCGGCAATCCAGATAAGTTCTTAAGCCATATCGACAAGACCAAATGGATGAGTTTTTTCCTCACCGTAGAAGACTATCCCGAATTTTTTGAACGATTGGAGAAGATGACCGGAAGCAAGAGCGGTACGGGCGGCGGAATCACCTTCATGGATTCCGGTTGGGAAATGTCGCTGGTCATTTATGATAGGGACTATTTCCCGGATCAGCGGGAGAAGAACCGTGACGTTCTGTGGGGAGATGGCCTGTTTGGAGAGCGTATTGGCAGCTATATCAAAAAGCCTATGGCGGAGTGCACAGGAAATGAGATCATTGAAGAGATGCTGTACCATTTTGGAATGTTGGATATGAAGGATGAGGTGCTGGCACATTCCCATATCTCTACCTGTATGATGCCCTATATCACCTCGCAGTTCATGCCTCGCAAGGAAAGCGACCGCCCGACGATCATTCCGAAGGATTGCACAAATCTCGCTCTCATTGGACAATATGTCGAGGTTCCCCGTGATGTGGTGTTCACCATTGAAACCTCTGTCCGCACACCGCTGGAGGCAGTTTACATGCTTACGGGTCTGGATAAGGAAATCATCGAGGTGAATCCTGCCAGATATGACCTTCGCTATATCAAAGAAAGAGTCATGAAATTCGGCGGTATGAAGGGTAAGATTACGGAGGAAGACCTTCCGAAGATCAATCCTCTCAAACTGTGGCTTGGGAAGGCAAAGCTGATAAAAGAGCTCTTGAAAAAGGCAAACGAGATTCCGCCTTATTACATCATGTATCCGGGCAGAGATAAGAGCATAGCACTAAAGGATTCTGTTCTGAAACCACAGTTTCCGAAAGACAGTAGATAATCATTCATTACAAACAGGCCGCGAGACGGAAATCAACCATCAAAGCGGCCTGTTATATTATTCCCTATATCGTGACTTCCTTACTTAATAACACCGTAATTATGGGCTGACTTTGTAGAAGCAATTCTATGAAGTCAGCCCTTTTTTATTTTCTACGAAAGGAATGAGTAGGTGAAGTTTACGGTCTGCGTTTCGTGTTCATCCACTTCGATTTGAAATTCATCAACCAGAAGCTGCGCAAAATCTTCTTGCAGTCTGGGAACAAACTGCTCCCGCAGGAACACTTCGGTTTCTGCGTTCAGTGCTTTGTTCAGCTTGTCCTGCTGATTCTTACTGCGCTGTGCCCAGGGATCTTTTTGGGCAGATTCCAGCAAGCGCCAGTCGAGGATCAAATCAATATCTTCGGAAAAACGATGGATCAGATCAAAGCTTTTGGAAAGGCTGGTTCCACCTTTGAATGCCAGGTGTTTTGTCCAGGGGCTTTGATGGAAGAGGTAATCCAGAGTCCAGCAGACCCAGAAATCTTTCTCAACGATGCCTTCACTGAGGCCGCAATTTGCTGCGGTAATGAAGAATTGCAGCGCTTGAGGGCGTATGACAGTACGGAAAAGATACTTGTGAATATGTGTGAAAATTTTTTGATTGACAAATCAATCACTTTTGCCGCACGGATTGTCAAGCTGCACGGGTATTTGATGAAATCCCATAAGGAAGCTATCGTTTCAAGCAGATCGCCCGCAGTGAAGGAGAAAGGGGTGGAACCGATATGAAACTGGATCGTTCATTTTATTTGCGCTCCGGTTTGGATGTTGCCCGGGATCTGATCGGAAAGCAGTTTGTGCATCACAGTCCGGAGGGTACGACAAAAGGAATCATTGTTGAAGTTGAGGCCTATATGGGACATGAAGATGCCGGCGCCCACTCCTATAAAGCCCCCAGGACAGGACGGACTGCCATCGAGTACGGGGTCGGCGGCTACGCATATGTCTATACGATTTATGGAATGCACACCTGCATGAATGTTGTTGCCAACCGGGAGGAACTCCCGGAGGCTGTGCTCATCCGGAGCTTAGAGCCCACATATGGGATTGAGCTCATGAAAAAACGGCGGAATAAGCTGGCGCTGAAAGACCTTTGCAGTGGGCCGGGGAGACTTTGCCAGGCGATGGGCATCACCCGGGAACACTATGGAATGGACCTGTGCGGCGATACGCTGTTTATCGAAACCGTTGACGGGCCTGTGCCGGAGATTGTCGCAACCAGCCGCATTAACATCGATTATGCCGGGGAAGCGGCGGATTATCCATGGCGCTTTTTGCTCCGGGGCAGTCCGTATATCTCCGTACCTTCCAAAAAATAACACATGGGTCATTTTCACCTGTCTAAAATGCTGTGTAGCTATAAAAAGAGGACTGCTGCAAAATGAGGGCTCTGCAGCAGTTCGTCTTTATTTACAGGTGATGTTATAGCTGCGCAGGGGCTTCCACACGGCGCACGGCACCCCGGGTTTGCCCGCCGTTTGTGGTATGCTATCACATACATAAGGAAGGTGCATTCTTACAGGAAAGTATATAAGACGATATTACTTGGGCTAAACAAATGAAAAGACTCCGGCTCTGAGCTGTACCTCGGAGCCGGAGAAAATTTTATCATATCAAATCCTGACCGGTAACGTACTTTCTGGCAGGGGTTTTCAGCAGCACTGCGCCAATAACCAGGATAATCAGGGCATCGGGCAGCATGTAAGCGCCATTGTACAGGGCGGAATAGAACCAGGGGGTGGTCATGGTCATGTTGAAGAAGGTTTCGGGCATGTACTCAGCCCAGATGGTGGCACCTACCACATAGTGCACCAGGAACCGGGCGACACAGGCGATAACGGTGCCGAGGAAGAATTTCCCCCGAAACAATCCGGCCAGCCCCAGCACGGTATAGGCGACGATGAAGTCGCCGATGATGCTCTGCCAGCCGATGGCAATGCCGCCCTCGAAGAGGGTTTGCAGCACGGCGTGGGCGAAGCTTGCAACCAGGCCGGGGCCGAAGCCCCAGCGGACGCAGTACAGGATGATGGGCAGCATTGCCAAATCCACGGAGCCGCCCCAGGGCATTTTGTACAGGGGAAGGAAGCTGAGAATTTCCGCCAGAGCGATGCATACGGCGCCCTCTGTCAGCATGCGGACTTTGCGATGGGAATTTTCCATTGAGAATACCTCCAAAAAAGAATATCGCACTGCAAACCCGTCCAGGTGCAATGCGATACCAGCAGAGGTATTTGAAGCATCTTTCCCTACGACGGTACTAACCGCATCAGGTTCACGGGTCAGGGCGATACAGCCCTATCTCAGCCGGATTCGTCCGGCCCCCCGAAGACGTATTTGCTTTTGCGTTGGGGCTATTATAGACAAAAAGGAGAAATTTGTCAAGAGAAATGAAAACACCGCTTCGTGACCGGCAGCGTTTTTTATATGCCATGTCAATCAGACGGCCCGATCAACCTTATTGAACCGGAGGCATCCGGTACAAGCGTATACATGGCAGGGAGTTCCACTCGCAGTTGGAACGTCTGTGAGAGTGGGATACCTTAATACCCAAGGTAACACCCTTACCACAAAGATCACACTTCGCCATTCATTGCTCCTCCCATCCAAAATCGTACTTTGCATACTGCGCCCAATCCAAGCGCTTAGAGCCTTTTCTCAAAAAATGAAAAAACCCATGGACTTTTTCAGGGGAGCGTGGTAGAATCCCAGTGAGAAACGAAGGGAGTCTTTTCTGATGCAAACCCAGTCAGGCCAGCGCCAGATTACCGAAGGGGTTATCTGGAAGCAGCTGCTTATTTTCTTTTTCCCAATTTTGCTTGGAACCTTTTTCCAACAGATGTACAACACTGTGGATACCATCATTGTGGGCCGGGTGGTGGGTACAACCGCACTGGCGGCGGTGGGTTCCACCGGGCCATTGGTGAACATGGTCAATGGCTTCTTCATCGGAATCAGTTCCGGCGCCACCGTCATCCTTGCACAGTATTATGGGGCGGGAAACCGTCAGGGGGTGCGCGATGCCCTCCACACCGGCGTTGCCCTGTCACTGGTGCTGGGTGCTATGATTACACTGCTGGGCGTGGGATTAGGGCCCTGGGTGCTGGGGCTGATGAAAATGCCGGAAAATTGCCTGGGGGATGCTTCTGCCTATATCCGAATCTATTTTGCCGGCGCCATTGGCTCCATGGTGTATAACATGGGAGCGGGTATCCTCCGGGCCATGGGAGATTCCCGGCGGCCCATGCTGTTTTTGATGGCTACCTGCGCTCTGAATGTGGTGCTTGACATCCTGTTTGTGGCGGTGCTGAAAATGGGCGTGGCTGGAGCAGCACTGGCAACCACCATCTCCCAGTTTTTGAGTGCAGTACTGCCCATTGCTGTGCTGATGAAACAGGAGGATCGGCTGGAAGTGCGGAAACTCCGAATTGACCGCAAGCTCTTGGGCCGCATTCTGCGCATCGGCGTTCCAGCAGGTCTGCAATTTGTGACCTTTGACTTCTCCAATATTTTGATTCAGTCCGGGATCAATTCCTTCGGAGACGTGACGATGGCGGCCTGGACGGCCCATGGAAAAACCGATGCCATGACCTGGATGATCTCCGGTGCCTTTGGCGTTTCCGTTACCACCTTTGTGGGGCAGAATTTCGGTGCCCAGAAATACCGCCGCATCCGCCAAAGCGCTTGGACCTGCCTGGGCATGAGTGTGGCCCTGGTGGGTGCGGTGGCGGCGCTGATCCTCACCTTCCGCACCCAGATTCTGGGCATTTACACCGATGATCCGGAGGTGGTGGCGGTGGGAAGCTTCATCATGCTCTCCATCATGCCCTTTAACATCATATTCATGCCCATTGAGGTGTTTGCCGGGACAATGCGCGGGGTGGGATATTCCATTGTCCCCACGGTAATTACGGGAAGCTGTGTATGCTTATTCCGCATTGTCTGGCTGGCTACGGTGGTCCGCCGGTGGCACACATTAAGAATGCTGACCCTGTGCTATCCCATCAGCTGGGTGATTGCGGCAGTGGTATTCTTCCTCGTTTATTTGCGGGGCGGCTGGCTGCGAACCCGCATTGCCCAGTGCGGCATGGAGCCGGAAAAGCGATGAGGGGCAGACTGCTGACAGCCGTCCTGGTGGCGGTCTGCGCTCTGGCGGCGCTGATCTATCTGGCGGGGACATCCTCTGCCCCCACCCTGTCAACCATTGAACCCTGGGAGGAAAACATGGTGGAGGAAACCATAGAAATTATAATCGAACCCATACCTGTGCCATCCCAGCCCTCCGACCCCTTCCGGGAGCTGGCGGAGTCCATGACCCTGGAAGAGAAGGTTGGACACATCATCCTGGCCCGGTGCCCGGAGGACCATGGGGCGGAGGCAGTCAGCCAATACCACCTGGCAGGCTTCGTGCTCTTTGGCCGGGACTTTGACGGCCAGACTCCGCAGTCCGTTACCCGCCGGATTGCTTCCTACCAGGAGGCGGCGGAGCTGCCCCTGCTCATCACTGTGGACGAGGAGGGCGGCACCGTCACCCGAATCAGCAGCTACCCGGCCTTCCGAAGCCGGAATTTCCAATCCCCCCGGCAGCTTTACCAGCAGGGAGGTATGGAGCTGGTACTGCAAACCGAGGAGGAAAAGGCTCAGCTTCTGTCCGGTCTGGGCATCAATGTGAACCTGGCTCCGGTGTGCGATATTTCCACCAGGTCTGATGCTTTTATGTATCAGCGCTCTCTGGGGCAGTCCCCGGAAATTGTGGGGCAATTTGCGGCCGGAACCGTCAAACGCCTGGCAAGCTGGGGCGTGGGGGCGGTGCTGAAGCATTTCCCCGGCTACGGGAATAACCCGGATACCCATGTGGGAATTGCTGTGGATAGCCGGGATTTGGAGGAATTGGAAACGGCAGATTTGCGGCCCTTCTATGATGGCATTCAGGCTGGGTGCGGCGCTGTTTTGGTGAGCCATACCATTGTGGAGGCTATCGACCCCCAGTATCCCGCCAGTCTCTCCCCGGCACTTCACCGGTATCTGCGCCTGACCATGGATTTTGACGGGGTGATTATGACCGACGATCTTTCCATGGAGGCCATCACCCGGCAATATGGGGCAGGGGAGGCCGCCGTATTGGCTGTGCTGGCGGGCAATGACCTGCTCTGCTCCACGGAATACGAGGCGCAGTACAACGCCGTCCTGGACGCCTGCCGCCAGGGCCGGATACCGGAGGAAACGCTGACCCAGGCAGTTTGCCATGTCCTTTCCTGGAAGGAAAGCATCGGCCTTACCCTCCCGGGGTGCCCGGTGGGATGATGTTGTAAAAACAGCGGCATGCTGTATATAAAAGGAGGAAATCCAGATGAAATGGCTTAGACATTTGTACCAGCCCTGCAAGGGCGCGGGCACAGAGGGGAGAATGGTCTCCGGCAGCGCCGAACACATTGCCCTGTCCCGCCGGGCCGCCGGAGAAGGTATCGTCCTTCTGAAGAACGAAAACCAGGTTCTGCCCTTGGCCCCGGGCAAAAAGGTGGTTCTTTTGGGCAAAGCCGGTGAAGAGTATATCAAGGGCGGCGGCGGCAGCGGCGAGGTGTCCGTTGCCTACATCCGCAGCCTGTTTGGCGGTCTGAAGATTAAGGAAGCTCAGGGGAAGATTCAGCTCTACGACGGCCTGCATGACTTTTACGCCGCCGATTTGAAGGCCCAGTTCGCCCTGGGCAGGGAGCCGGGCATGACCAAGGAACCCGCTCTCAGCCAGGCTCAGCTGGAAGACGCCGCCGCATTCTGCGATACCGCCATTGTGGCCATTTGCCGCTTCTCCGGCGAGGGCTGGGATCGCTCCTGTGACATCAAGGGCAGCGAACAGTCCGATGTGCGCAGCTTCTGGGAGGAAGAGGACAACCGCCGCAAGGCCGGTCAGGCCATTTTCCAGCGGGGAGATTTCTATCTGTCCGATGAAGAAACGGAGTTGGTGAACCAGGCCAAGGCTCATTTTGCCCATGTGATCGTCACACTGAATGTGGGCGGCATGGTGGACACCTGCTGGTTCTGCGACGATGAGAAGATTGAGGGGGCCCTGATGATCGGCCAGTGCGGCATGGAGGGGGCCCTGGCTGCCGCCGACATTCTGGTGGGCGACGTGAACCCCAGCGGCCGCCTGACGGATACCTATGCAAAGGATTTGACCGACTATCCCTTCACCCATGCCTTCCACGAGTCCAATTCCTATGTGAAATATTACGAAGATATTTACGTGGGCTACCGCTATTTCGAGACATTGGACAATGCAAAGGATCGGGTGAACTATCCCTTTGGATTCGGCCTTTCCTACACGGAGTTCCGCTGGAACGCAGTCAACTGCGCCGTAGCGGAGGGAGAGGTGATCTGCAATGTCACCGTCCGGAACACCGGCAAGCGGCCCGGCAAGCAGGTCATCCAGCTCTACTTCTCCGCTCCCCAGGGCAAGCTGGGCAAGCCCGTCCTGGAGCTGGGCGCCTATGCCAAGACGGGGCTTCTGGCTCCCGGTGAGCAGACCCTGCTGACCCTGACCATGCCTGTGGAGAACATGGCCTCCTACGACGATCTGGGGAAGGTTCAAAAGTCCGCCTGGGTGCTGGAGCAGGGAGATTACCACATTTTCATCGGTACCAATGTCCGCCAGGTGGAGGAGGTGCTGTCCTACGGCCTGGAAGAGAACGTGGTGGTGGAGCAGCTTCATGAGCATCTCAAGCCCAAAAAGCTTGAAAAGCGGATGCGCTCCGACGGTTCCTTCGAGGAGCTGGAGCAGGGGGATTATGAGGAAATCACCCGTCCCTTCACCGAGGCGGAATATGAGACGCTGGAAGGTGTGATGCCCGAGGTCCGTTATGAGGGCAGAAGCAAGCTCTGGGGCGGGGAGCAGAAGAGCCAGCTGGCCGATGTGGCCGAGGGGAAGATGACTCTGGACGCTTTCCTGGACACCCTGACATTGGAAGAGCAGGTGTGGCTCCTGGGCGGCCAGCCCAATACCGGCGTCGCCAATACCTTTGGCATTGGCAACAACCGGGACCACGGCATCCCCAACATCATGACTGCCGACGGCCCTGCGGGTGTCCGCATCCGTCCGGAGCTGGAGGTGTACACCACCGCCTGGCCCTGTGCCACCATGCTGGCCAGCACCTGGAACCGTCCCCTGGTGGAGGAAGTGGGCGTGGCCGGCGCCATGGAGCTGAAGGAGAACAACCTGGGCTCCTGGCTCACCCCCGCCATGAACATCCACCGCAGCCCCCTGTGCGGCCGGAACTTTGAGTATTACTCCGAAGACCCCCTGCTGGCGGGCACCATGGCCTCTTCCATGATTCAGGGCATCCAGTCCCAGCAGGTGGCCGCCACCCCCAAGCATTTTGCCTTCAACAACAAGGAGACCAACCGGAAGAGCTGCGACTCCCGGGTTTCCGAGCGAGCCGCCCGGGAAATCTACCTCAAGGGCTTTGAAATCGCCGTGAAGGAGGCAAAGCCCTGGATGATCATGTCCAGCTACAACCTGGTCAACGGCCAGCAGACCTCCGAGTGCAAGGAGCTGCTCACCGACATTCTCCGGGGAGAATGGGGCTTCGACGGCATCGTCACCACCGACTGGTGGACCCGGGGCGAGCACTGGCGGGAGGTCAATGCGGGCAATGACCTGAAAATGGCCTGCGGCTATCCTGAAACCGTTCTGGAAGCGGTTTCCGACGGACGGGTCAGCAGGCAGCAGGTTCGTGACTGCGCCAAGCGGATTCTGGAACTGATTTTGAAGATGGAATAATCCCACAAAAATGCGCTGTCCCGGATGTTACCGGGACGGCGCTGCATTTATTGTGAAGGCGGGGCGAAAAATGGTCGCCTCCACCGAAATTTTAGATTGGATACTATTTCTTCCTTGGAATTTGGCTGTCTTCAGGGAATCCGCCTTCTTTGTCGCCGCCGGGGGATTGCCCTCTTGTGCTGTCCATCTGACCTCTGCCGAAGCTGCCGCCGTTTTCGGAGCCGTCGTTGGTGGTGACCTGAGCGCCGTTATTGGTGATGCCGCTGTCAGAGTCCAGGGCGGTGTTGCCGTTTCCGTTGCAGGTCAGGTTCAACCTGCCGCCGTTCAGGAGGATGCGCCCGTTGGAATCCAGACAGTCCCCATCGGAGACGATGGTGATGTCCCCGGCCTCCACGGTGATGATGGCGCCGTTGTCCATCCCGGGGATCCGAAAATCGGCATCCTCTCCGGCGGCGTTGATGCCGTCGTCGGTGGAAGTAATGCTGAGGCGGTCACAGCTGATGGTCACATTCTTCCCTTCGATGCCCTCATAGCAATAGGGAATTTCAAAGCTGCCGCCGGATACGGTCACGTCCATGTCGGAATGGATGCCGTCGTCAGCGGACTGAATGCCCCAGCTGCCCCCAAAGATGGTGATGGAGCCTTCGGCGTGAACCGCATCATCAGCGCAGTCCAGAACAAAACTGCCAGAGAGTACGTTGATGGGACCATCGGATTTCAGCCCCTTGGCTTTGATGGACGCTTGCTCTGTCTGACCGGAGGGCTCCCTGCCCATTCTGGCAGCATCGGAGGCTTTCATCTGTGCGGCCATACTTCCGCCACCGGAGGTGATGGCAAAGGTGCCGTCGGCGATGTTCAGACCGTCCTTGCCGGTAATGCCGTGGCCTGAGACCTGAATGTCATAATTCCCTCCGGTGATGGCCAGGGTGTCCTTACACACAATGCCATGTCCCTGCTGGGAGATGATCGTGAGCCTGCCCGGGCCGTTGAGCGTCAGGTCGGTTTTCGCATAAATCACGCCGTCCACCCCGTCTTCGGTGACGTTTTCGGCGGAGAGGATGTTTTCACTGCCCTGGGCCAGAGTGATGAACACTTTATCGGCGGATTTCACGTGAATGGCCGCACCGGTTCCCTGATGGATGGTGACACCGCTGAGCACCAGCTGCACTTTGTCCTTATCCCCGGCCTCCACTATAATTTGGCCATTTTGGATTCCTCCGGAGAGGACGAATACGCCTGCATGGTCGACTGTCACAGACTGGCCGGACAGCTGGATGATTTCCGCTCCGGCCAAATCCGCCTCCTGGGCCAGGTCACGGTTCGTAAAGAGGCGGTCCTTCTCCGCCTTGGCAGCACCGGCAAAGCCGGTGAGGGCCAGGGACAGGGAGAGCAGCAGCGCAAGAAGCCTTCTCATCGAACATCCCTTCCTTTCTCCTAAAGTGGGGCCAGTATAAGTCTGTCACCCTAAATGAACCTAAAAAGAGCTGTGAAGGTTTTTTGAATTCCCTCACTGACATTTTGACAGAAATATGTTATAATACATATTAATATTTGTAAAGCGGCAATCTGCCGATTTATGGTTCATTTTAGTCCTGTGGCATACAATGAGCTTATTGTGAAAGGGGAGATACCAATGAGAATTTTGCTTGCGGAGGACGAGCGGTCTCTGTCCCGGGCGGTGGTGGCGCTGCTGGAACGAAGCAATTACGCGGTGGATGCGGTGTACGATGGGGTGGAGGTCCTGGAATATCTGGATTCCGGGAATTATGACGCGCTGATTTTGGACATCATGATGCCCCGGCTGGACGGACTGAGTGTGCTGAAACAGCTGCGCCAACGGGGAAATCCCATTCCGGTGCTGATCCTCACCGCCAAGTCGGAAATTGACGACAAGGTGGAGGGCCTGGACAGCGGGGCCAACGACTATCTGACCAAGCCCTTCTCCACCCGGGAGCTTCTTGCCCGGCTCCGGGCCATCACCCGGACCCAGACCAGCCAGGTCAGCAGCGTTCTCCGCTTTGGAAACGTGGCATTGGATCAGACCAACTTCGAGCTCAGCTCTCCCAGCGGCAGCTACCGGCTGGCCAATAAGGAATACCAGATGATGGAGCTCCTGCTGATGAATCCCGGCCAGACCATCTCCACCGAGCGGTTTTTGGAAAAGATCTGGGGCTACGACACCGAGACGGAGCTGAACGTGGTGTGGGTGTACATCTCCTATCTGCGGAAAAAGCTGGCCGCCCTGAATGCCAACGTGCGGATTCAGGCTGCCCGGAATGTGGGTTACCGGGTGGAGGTGGGGGAATGATTCAGTCCCTGCGAAAAAAATTCATCGGGGCTACCATGCTGTCGCTGTTTCTGGTGATGATGCTTTTGTTGGGGGCGGTGAGCCTGGTGACGCACCACAAATTAGTGACAGATTCGGACGGGCTTCTGCATTTGCTTTCGGAGAATCAGGGGAGCTTCCCTGCGCAGATGTTCCCCCAACCGAACCTGAAAAACATGGAGCAGGGAAGACCACCCTTTGGCAATCAGGGAATGTCCCCGGAGACCCCTTATGAAACCCGGTTTTTCTGGGTGATGGTGGACGAAAAAGATGGCACTGTTTTTACGGATACCGCCAGTATTGCCGCCATCGACGAGGACATGGCGGAGCAGTTTGCGGACAAGGTTCTGTCCTCCGGAAAACAGCGGGGCTTTTTGGGAAATTATCGGTATCTTGTCTCCCGGCAGTGGAACCTGACCAGAATTATTTTCCTGGACTGCGGCAGAATCCTTTCTGCCTTCAAGGCTGTTTATTTGGCTTTTTTCTGCGCGACGACGGTGGTGCTTGCGGGGGTGTTTGTGCTGCTGCTGTTCCTATCCGGAAGAATCGTGAAGCCGGTGGCGGAGAGCTTTGAAAAGCAGCGCCAGTTCATCACTGATGCCGGTCATGAGATTAAAACCCCCCTTACCATCATCAGCGCCGATACGGATTTGCTGGAGCTGGAAGTGGGGGAGAATGAATGGCTTTTGGATATTCGCCGCCAGACCCAGCGTCTGACGGATTTGACCAAGGATTTGATCTATCTGTCCCGGATGGACGAGGCCCGGCCCGGGGTGCAGTTCGTGGAGTTCCCTATGTCCGATGTGGTGGAGGAAACGGCCCAGTCCTTCCAGTCCCTGGCAGCTTCTCAGGGAAGAAAGCTGGAGCTGTCCATCCAGAAGCTGCTGTCCCTGGTGGGCAGTGAAAAGGACATCTGTCAGCTTACCTCCATTTTGTTGGACAACGCACTGAAATACTCGGTGCCCAGCACAGACATTTTCCTCTCGCTGGAGCAGGATGCCAAATCCATCCGCCTCACCGTTCGTAATTCCATCCAGCAGCCTGTGAGCCGGGAGACTTTAGGGCGGCTGTTTGACCGGTTTTACCGGGTGGACAGCTCCCGAAATTCCTCCACTGGGGGCTATGGCCTGGGTCTTGCCATCGCCAGCGGCATCGTCACCGCTCACCGGGGGAAAATCCGGGCGGAGAGCCCGGAGGAACATACCCTTGCCATCACCGCCTCCTTCCCGGTGGTAAAATAAAGGGGAATCCCTTCCAAACCAGGAAATAATATTGACTTTCTGCTGTTTATCTGGTAAAATGAGCCCATTGAGATATTCCTATTGAACGGAGGTGTCATTATGAACCACATCCAGACCCTGGAAACCAAGAATCTGTGCCAGAGCGCGAAGAACGGTGGCTGCGGCGAGTGCCAGACTTCCTGCCAGTCCGCCTGCAAGACCAGCTGCGGCATTGCCAACCAGAAGTGCGAGAACAAGCAGAGCAAGTAATTTGCCGCTCATTCCACAACAAGACCAAGAGTGCCGCCGTTTTCCGGCGGCACTTTTTATAGGAGATTATATGGTACATTGTTATAAACAGGGAGGACTGAATATCGTCCTCGATACCTATTCCGGCAGCGTCCATGTGGTGGACGAGGTGGCCTATGACATCATCGGCATGTTCCAGGAAAAGACCACGGAGGAAATTGTGGATGAGATCCTTTCCAAATATCCAGGCAGGGAGGATGTGACCGCCGAGGAAATCCGTCAGTGCTGCGACGAGGTTCAGACGCTGAAGGATCAGGGCAAGCTCTTCACTCCGGATACCTACCGGGAAAAGGCCGGGGAGCTGAAGCGGCGCAGTGCCGGTGTGGTGAAGGCCCTGTGCCTCCACGTTGCCCACACCTGCAACCTGAATTGCTCCTACTGCTTCGCCAGCCAGGGAAAGTACCACGGCGACCGGGCCCTGATGTCCTTTGAGGTGGGCAAGCAGGCCCTGGACTTTCTGGTGGCCAATTCCGGCTCCCGGCACAATCTGGAGGTGGACTTCTTTGGCGGCGAGCCGCTGATGAATTTTGACGTGGTGAAGCAGCTGGTGGCCTATGCCCGGAGCATTGAGAAGGAGGCGGGGAAGAATTTCCGCTTCACCCTCACCACCAACGGTATGCTCATCAACGACGACGTGATCGACTTTGCCAACAAAGAAATGAGCAATGTGGTGCTCAGTCTGGACGGGCGCAAGGAGGTTCACGACCGGTTCCGGGTGGACTATGCCGGAAAGGGAAGCTGGGAGCGGATCGTCCCCAAATTCCAGAAGCTGGTTCAGGCCCGGGGCGGCAAGAACTACTATATGCGGGGCACCTTCACCCATGCCAACCCGGACTTCCTGAAGGATATTCAGCAAATGCTGGATTTGGGCTTTACGGAGCTGAGCATGGAGCCGGTGGTCTGCCCAGCGGACGACCCCTCCGCCCTGACCCAGGAGGATTTGCCCATTGTTTTGGAGCAGTACGAGCAGCTTGCCCAGCTGATGCTTCAAAGAAGAAAAGAGGGCAGACCCTTCACCTTCTATCACTATATGATCGATTTGAAGGGCGGCCCCTGCATCTACAAGCGGATTTCCGGCTGCGGCAGCGGAACGGAGTATATGGCCGTCACCCCCTGGGGGGACCTGTACCCCTGCCATCAGTTTGTGGGAGAGGAAAAGTTCAAGCTGGGCAATGTATGGGACGGCGTGACGAATCAGGAACGCCAGAGTGAATTCGCTTCCTGCAATGTCTATGCCCATCCTGAGTGCGCCGACTGCTGGGCCAAGCTCTATTGCTCCGGCGGCTGCGCGGCCAATGCCTACCACGCCACCGGCTCCGTCACTGGTGTCTATCAGTATGGCTGTGAGCTTTTCCGCAAGCGCATGGAGTGCGCCATCATGGTGGAAGCGGCAAAGGCTCTGGAAGGAAACGGCTGATGACCACCCCAATTCTGGATTTTGTGGCGGGGTATGCCGCTTCCCAGCCCCTGCGGCTTCATATGCCGGGGCATAAGGGGAAAAACGTTCTGGGATTGGAGCAGCTGGACATCACCGAAATCCCCGGGGCGGATGTGCTGTACCACCCCACGGGCATCATTCTGGAAAGTGAAAGAAACGCTGCCGACCTGTTTGGCACCCGGCGGACGGTGTATTCTGTGGAGGGCTCGTCCCTGCCCATTCGGGCCATGGTTTACCTGACGGCGCTGTATGCCAGAAGCCTGGGGCAGCGGCCCTTGATTGCCGCCGGGAGAAATGCTCACAAGGTCTTTGTCACCGCCGCCGCGCTGCTGGATGTGGAAACCCACTGGCTCTATCCGGAAAATGGGGGAAATCTGCTGCACTGTGAGATTACCCCCCGAAGCTTGGAAGCGTACCTGAAAAAGGCCCCCAGAATCCCCACCGCTGTGTACATTACCAGTCCGGATTATCTGGGGAATATGGCGGATGTGGCGGGGCTTTCCCGGGTGTGCCGGGACTATGGCTGCCTGCTTCTGGTGGACAACGCCCATGGCGCATACCTGAATTTCCTGGAAACAAGCCGCCATCCCATGGCGCTGGGAGCGGATATGTGCTGTGATTCTGCCCACAAGACCCTGCCTGTGCTCACCGGGGGAGCCTATCTGCATATTTCCAAAACCGCCCCGTCCCTGTTTGCGGAGGCGGCGGATCAGGCTATGGCCCTATTTGCTTCCACCAGCCCCTCCTACCTGATTCTGGAGTCCCTGGACAGGGCCAATGAGACCCTCGCCTCCGGCTGGGCGGATTCTCTTCGCCGGGCGGCGGGAATCTGGGAGCGGGTCAAGCTGGATTTGCAACGAGCGGGATTTCAACTGACCGGGCAGGAGCCTATGAAGCTGACCATTCTTCCTAAGTCCTATGGCTACACCGGGGATGCGCTCTCCCGGATGCTGGAGGAGAAGCAAATCTACAGTGAATTTGCCGACCCCGACCATCTGGTGCTGATGCTTCCGGTGGAATTTGACGCTGGTTTGCCGGAACGGCTGCTTAAGGCATTCCTGGCCATCCCCCGGCGGGAGAAAATGAACGCACCTGCCCCGGTGCTGCAACGGGCCAAGGCTGTTCTGTCCCCCCACGAGGCGCTGCTGTGCCCCTCCCGGCAAATCGATGTAGAGCAGGCTGTGGGCAAAATCATGGCGGACCCCACTGTCAGCTGTCCTCCCGCCATCCCGGTGGTCTGCGCCGGGGAGCGAATCGAGGCGTGGGCTGCGGCGGCTATGGAATACTATGGCATCAACCGGGTGCGAGTCATTTTGGAGGATGATTCCTTATTAACGCTGTGAAGGGAACAAAAATGAGTATTTGGCAATTCCGGAAACAAAAAGAAAGCCCTCCCAGACCGTCGTGGGAGGCGATTGTGGAAATGATGCACGGTCAGAACCTTGATGGCTTTTCGGATGAGGTGGCGGATGTTCTCTATTCCCGGGACAAAGACAAGCGGTACATTGTGCTGAAAAAGGAAAACGGGAATTTTACTTACTAACTGCAAGAGCTGTACCAGTATGATGAAGATGAATGGAATTACATTAGCGGACAGGGCGGTGCCTTGCCGGGAATGTGGGTGCCTTTCAGGTGGGATATTGGAAAGTCGATCTTTGAAAACAAAGAAGAATTGTTAAGGGAACTGCAAGCGGAACCGGAATACAAACGGTATTTTGAGTAGAATAATTTGTAAAATGAGGTGCGGCAATGACCAGATTTTTTGTGGAAGCCCAAGACCTCTCCGCCGATGCTCTGCGCCTGACCGGAGAGAATTTCCAGCATGCCAGGGTTCTGCGGCTGAAACCCGGAGAAAAGCTGCTGGTCTGCGACGGACAGGGCAGGGAAGCCCTCTGCGTTGTTGGGGAAATAGGGGATACCCAAATGGAATTGGAGATTTTGGAGCGCCGGGAGTCCCAGACCGAGGCCGCCGTCCGGGTCAGCGTGTATATGGCCTTCCCCAAGGCGGACAAGCTGGAGCATGTGATTCAGAAGGCCACCGAGCTGGGGGCCGATGAGATCGTCGCCTTTCCCTCCGCCCGGTGTGTGTCCCGTCCGGAGGAGAAGAGTCTGAAAAAGAAGCTGGAGCGCTGGCAGAAAATTGCCGCCTCCGCCGCGGAGCAGTCCGGAAGAGGCCGGATTCCTCAGGTCGTTGTTCTTGGCAGCTTCAAGCAGGCGTTGGAACGGGCGGCCCAGGCGGACAAGGCACTTCTGTTCTATGAGAATGAACACGCCGTCACCTTGCGGATGGCCCTGGAAAGCGGCTCCTGGAAAACCGTCAGCCTCCTCACCGGCCCGGAGGGCGGCCTGGAGGAAGCCGAGGTGGAGCAGGCGAGGGAGGCGGGAATGCAGGTCTGCACCCTGGGCAGGCGTATCCTCCGCTGCGAAACCGCTCCCCTGTGCGCTCTTTCCGCCGTGATGTATGCCGCCGGGGAGATGTGAGGTATTAGATACAAGATATAAGACACGGGATAAATGTTCCCCAATGAAAGAGGAAACCGCCACTGGGCCAAGTGGCGGTTTCCTTTAGAAATGTAATTCACTTACAGGGCTGACCGCTTGCCGCAGCGCTCTTCTTCACACTTATTATAGTTCAATACGGCTGCTTTGTCAAATCCCCGGAGAAGGGGCTTTTTATTTGCCTACAACAACGATATTTCTTGCTTTTTGCCGAAAGAAATGTTATATTGAAAACAGGAAAGAAAACAATTCTTTCAGCGCTGCACAATCGGCGGCGGTTGGCCACATCTCCCGAAAGGGGGTGAGGCAATGCCAATTACATTGACCTTTCACATTCTCAAATGGACTGTGACGATCAGGGTAAAAAGCAGAAACCGCCACTCGGCCAAGTGACGGTTTCATAGGCTTTTGCGTGTGACAACCCAGCTTCCGGGCTAACCGCTTGCCGCAGCGCCCTTTCTTTATGCTTATTATAGTCCAATGCGGTCGATTTGTCAAGTCCCCGGAGAGGGGGCTTTTAATTTGCCCTATATCCGGGACGGGTCATACCCCCTTGCGGATATGCACGCTGGAGGAGAGGCCGTCCACCTCAATTTTGCAGGTTCCGTCGCCGTGAATCAGCTTTTTATCCCGTTTCACGGTATCCTGCTCTGTGGAGCAGCTGCCGCTGAGGGTATCCAGCATGACAGTGAAGCCGCAGTCTTCCGGCAAAGTCAAATCCAAATCGCCGGAAGCGGAATCAATCTGGATGGATTTGGGATGATTGGAGAGATTGACCTTGGCACCGGCGGAGGCACTGTCCAGATCCAGCTTGCTGAGCGTGCCGGTGAACTCCAGACCGCCGGAGGCGGTATCCATTTCCAGGGAATCTACATGGCAGTCCTGGAAGCGGTACTCTCCGCTGGCGGTGTCCACCTCCACCTCATGGGCCGTAAGCCCTGTCACCGTTACGTCAGCGGAGGCGGCTTCAATTTCCAGCTCCTCACATTCCCAGTTCAGGGGGACGGTGATGTACAGATTCTTATTTACCTGATTGCCCACATTGAAGAAGATAGGACTGCTGTCTGCGCAGCACTCCACAAGCAGCTTAGAGCCGTCCTGTTTGAGCACCATGGGGAGCTGGCCGCCGGTTCGATCTTCTGTGACCGTGACGGTGTCGGTATCCGCAGCCTCAATGGTAATCTGGCCGGATACCCAGGAAATACTTAGTTTTTCCACTGCGTTGGCAGGCCGGGAATAGGACGCTGCATCCTGTGGTACCACTGAGGTAGTACCCTCGGTGGTGGAAATGCGGTGCACATTGTGGTAGCGTTTTTTACCGATGCCTCCAAGCAATGCCATGGTCAAAACGACAGCCAAAATGGAAAACAGGACGATTCGGATAATAGCGTTTCGCTTCATATCATATATCCTCCTTCAAATCGATGCAGGCATTTACCACGCCTTTCACCGCACCGATGATGGGGAAGATCAGCCAGGTGATGAACCAGGCGCCGGTGGCAAAGCTGATAAGAAAATACAGCACCAGCCCCACGGTGGAAACCAGGGAGTTTACGCTCTTTTTCAGGCCCTTGCGGGAAGGACGGTTCTGAATGACTTCTGTGCTGTCCTGCTGTTTCTCCTTGGAACTGGGGGACTTGAACAGGAGCAGCAGAGCGGTGGCGATGGCGACAATCACCAATGTGCAGCAAACTCCGACGCCATCCCAGCCCAGCTCGGAGAAAAGCAATATGGGAACGGGGCAGATGATGTACAGAAAAATTGCAATGGCCTTCATCATTCTGGCCACGGCGTAGGCGGTGCCCTCGAATTCGGGGATGGGGGCGTATACCGGCTCCTGCTCCACGGGGTCATCCTTCGGGGCAGCCTTTCCGTTGATGATCTCGTTCACATCTCCGATACCGGTGACGGCATAGCGATAGGCCTCCTCCGGCTGCCTGCCCTGGGAAATCAGATCATCATAACGATCCAGGGTGTTTTGCAGGATTTCCTGCTTGATTTCCTCTACGTCGTCGTTGCCGGCGAAGAGAAGGTTGACATATTGAATCAATTGCTCTCTCATTTTCCTTCCTCCAAAAGCTTATCCATGATTTCCTTGGTTTCCTTCCACTCTTCCTTGAGCCGGAAGCAGGCCTCCCACCCGGCGGGGGTGATGGAATAGTATCGCCGCCGGGCTCCCGCACCGCTGTCACCCCAGTAGGAGGTGATGAAGCCCTGATCTTCCAGCCGCTTAAAGGCGGTGTAGAGAGTGGCCTCTTTCAGCTCAAACCGACGGTCGGAGAGGGTGGAAATCACCTTGTTGATCTCGTATCCGTAGCTGTCGCCCCGTGTCAGGCGGGCCAGGATCACGGCATCCGTGTGGCCTCGAATCAAATCACCGGCAATGGACAATGCAATCCCTCCTTTTTGACATCATAGTATCACAAAGTACCTCACCTGTCAAGGTATCTCTAAATAAAAATTACTTATGATATTTGCTCCCGGCCTGAATGGATTCCGCCCGATAGAGCTGCTCCAAAACCATAATTCTCGCCAGGTGGTGGGGGAAGGTCATGGGGCCCATGGAGAGCTTGAAGTCCGCCCGCTCCTTTACTCTGGGAGCCATGCCGAAGGAGGAGCCGATGAGAAAGCAGGCGCTGCTTTTGCCGGAGAGCTTTACCTCCCGGAGCTTCTGGGCAAAGCCTTCGCTGGAAAGGGTCTTTCCCTCCGGGGTGAACACACAGAACCAGGCCCCCTTGGGGATGCGGGAGAGGATGGCCTCCGCCTCCTTTTCCAGCCCGGCGGAAATTTCCGCCGGGGAGGGTTCCTCCGGCAGGCGGCTCTCCGGCAGCTCCAAAAGCTGGAATCGGCAGTAGCCCCCCAGTCGCTTCAAATATTCCGCCGCAGCGGCGGTGTAAAATTTTTCCTTTAGCTTTCCTATGGTAATCAGTGTGATTTCAAACATGGTATCCCTCCTGGGTGCATCTGTTTTTCAATGATCGTACCACAATCTGCCTGGTATTGCAATGGGTGTTACCGGGAAAAACAAAATGTGCTCGGTTGGTTAATGCAGTAACCCGATAAATTGTAATTTGCTGCGTGGAACCAATAGACACAAAACAAAATGACCCCGTATTTTGGATACAGGGCCATCTTGCGAAAGGAGTACACTTATGAAGAAGAAAGAGGAAGCAAAGAAAGAGAAGGATCTATTCTACCGTCCCGCCACAGACCCTCAGGGGAGCTACACCGGCGTCCCGGAGAGATGCGGGGAAAAACCGGTGCAGGATGCGGACGATCTGTGAGAGACGTCAATCGATTTCCGTCAGCCAGCCCGCCGGGGCGGGAAGCTTTCCCATCTGGATGCCGGTGAGGGTGTCGAAGAGCTTCTGGATCACCGGGCCCATTCCGGCGTAGTGAATGTCCCGGCCATGGTCCACGATCTTGCCCACGGGAGAGATCACCGCTGCCGTACCGCACAGGCCGCACTCGGTGAACCGGTCCAGCTCCTTTAGCTCCACCCGCCGCTCCACCACCTCCAGCCCCAGATATTCCCGGGCAATATAGGTCAGCGACCGCCGGGTGATGGAGGGGAGAATGGTGCCGGAAATGGGTACCACCACCTTGCCCGGGCCCTCGGCGAAGATCAGGTTGGCCCCGCCGGTCTCCTCCACATAGGTCCTTGTGGCGGAGTCCACATACAGGTTTTCGTCATAGCCCAGGGCGTGGGCTTCCGTGAGGGCGTACAGGCTCATGGCATAGTTTAAGCTGGCCTTGATATGACCGGTGCCCCGGGGGGCGGCCCGGTCCAGGTCGCAGACCCGAATTACCAGGGGACGGATGCCGCCCTTGAAGTAGGGGCCCACCGGGGAGGCGAAAATCCGGAACTGGAACTCCTCAGAGGAGTGAACCCCGATGATTGGGCTGGTTCCAAAGAGGTATGGACGCAGGTACAGGCTTGCGCCGCTGCCATAGGGAGGAACCCATTTCCGGTTGGCGTGGACGGTCTGACGCACCGCATCCAAAAATTTCTCTTTGGGGAAGACGGGCATCTCCATCCGGCGGCAGGAATCCTCCATCCGCTGGGCGTTCAGGTCGGCACGGAAGCTGACCACCCGGCCGTCCGCTGTGGAGTAGGCCTTCAGGCCCTCAAAGCAGCACTGGGCGTATTGGAGCACACAGGCGGACTCGCTGAGAACCACATTGGGGTCGGTGCTGAGCGTCCCCTGATCCCAGGCTCCGTTTTGATAGAGAGAAACAAAGCGATAATCCGTGGGGTGATAGGCA
Source organism: Oscillospiraceae bacterium (assembly GCA_021771675.1). The sequence goes on from JAETOP010000024.1 coordinate 24,193, forward strand.
AACCCCAGCTTTTCCCATTCCAAATCCATGATCGCACCTCTCACTTTCCGCTGTCGCCATAGTTTGCAAGAACCCGGGCTGAGGGGTCGTTGACGTCGCACCCCTGCCAGGATTTGTTGGGCATCCAGAAATCTGCCACCATCTGTGCCTGGCCGGGATAGTAGCGCTCGAAAATCTCCCGGTAGAGCAGGGATTCCTTTGTAAAGGGAGTGGCGAAGCTGTAGAGCTTCCGCCGGGTTTCATACTGTTGGTCTGTGTAGCGGCTTTCGGCGTATTCCTTCAAGTCGTCCACCATGGAGTGGCCCACGGCGTCGCTGAAAGCGGCCTTTTCCCGCATGAGAATATCCTGGGGTAGATAGTCCCCCTCAAAGGCGTGGCGGAGCAGGTATTTTCCCTTGCCGTAGGTGTTCACCTTCCGGGCGGGGTCCAGAGCCATGACGTATTCCACAAAATCCAGGTCGCCGAAGGGAACCCGGGCCTCCAGGCTGTTGACGCTGATGCACCGGTCGGCCCGGAGCACATCGTACATATGCAGCTCCCGGATGCGTTTCTCCGCCTCCTGCAGGAAGGCCTGGGGGGTGGGGGCAAAGTCGGTGTATTTGTAGCCGAAAAGCTCATCGGAAATTTCGCCGGTGAGAATCACCCGCAGGTCGGTATGCTCATGGATGTATTTGCACACCAGATACATGCCGATGGAGGCCCGGATGGTGGTGATGTCGTAGGTGCCCAGAAGAGCCACCACTTGGGGCAGTGCCCGCAGCACATCTTCTCTGGTGATGATGACCTCGGTGTGATCCGTGCCCAGGTAGCTTGCCACCTGCTTGGCGTATTTCAGATCGATGGCATCCACATCCATGCCGATGGAGAAGGTTTTGATGGGCTCTTTGGAGCAGCGGGCGGCCACGGCGCACACCAGGCTGGAATCCAGTCCGCCGGAGAGCAGGAAGCCCACCGGGGCATCCGCATCCAGCCGCTTCTCAATACCGGCCACCAGCTTGCGGTGTATTTTCTCACAGGCAGTTTCCACATCGTCGTGGTACACGGCCACCGGCTTGCTGATGTCCCGGTAGCAGACGAACTGGCCGTCCTGATAGTAATGCCCCGGAGGGAAGGGAAGGATTCTCCCGCAGAGGCCCACCAGGTTTTTGGCCTCGCTGGCGAAGATGATGTCCCCGCTGGGCAGGTATCCATAGTAAAGCGGCCGGATGCCGATGGGGTCCCGGGCGGCCACCAGGCGGCCTGTTTTGGCGTCGAAGAGAATCATGGCGAATTCCGCATCCAGCATCCGGAACATTTCGGTGCCATATTCCCGGTACAGCGGCAGCAGCAGCTCGCAGTCCGACTCGCTTTTGAAGGTGTAGCCCTTTTCCGTCAGTTCCTTTTTCAGCTTCCGGAAGCCGTAAATTTCGCCGTTGCAGACTACCCAGTTTCCGTCCAGGCCGAAGGGCTGCATCCCGTTTTCATTCAGGCCCATGATGGCCAGACGGTGGAAGCCCAAAAAACCGTTGCCAACCTCCTGAATCCGGGTCATATCCGGCCCCCGGGAGACGGTTCTGTCAAAATAGTGGCGAATTTCCTGTTTGCTCAGCCGAGATCCAATGTAACCGATAATGGAACACATAACGGCCCCTCCTTTTTCAGCGGACAATAAAAAATGCGACAAAGAGAAGTCCGCAGGAGAGTCCCTGCCAGACGACGCCTTTGTCGCATTTAAATTTCCCTATGAAGCAGCGTTGCGCTGCTTTGTGAGGATTCTACATCATTGGATGCAGGATGTCAAGTGCATTTTTTCATGAAGGGCAGTTTCTGAAGCTGTTTTGGTGGATTAAATGAATTTCTGACGCACGAAGCTTGCAAGCTTTTGCTGATTTTCACAAGGCCTGGGGATTGACAGACGGGAGAAAAGGCGGTATAATTCTCCTGTAAACAAGGACGTTTGCTGTACCGGGAGCGAGGAGCTCCTGGCGGTGGAATGTCCTCTTTTTTATTTTGGGAAACTCTGATGAAATCGTCTGCGGCAGGGCGGCGGATCTTTTGCCGATTTCATCAGAGCTTCCCTGGAAAAGAGGGGTAATATGCTTTATTCAGCTGAGGATGTTTTTGAATATGTACAGCAGGAGGATGTGAAGTTTATCCGCCTGGCTTTTTGTGATGTGACCGGCCGCCAAAAGAATATTTCCATCATGCCGGAGGAATTGGAGCGGGCTTTTTCCGATGGCATTTCCTTCGATGCCTCTGCCATTGCGGGATTCGGCGGCCCGGTGGGCTCTGACCTGTTTCTGCATCCCATCCCCTCCACCCTGAATGTGCTTCCCTGGCGGCCCAGCCGGGGCAAGGTGGTGAAGATGTTCTGCAACATCTGTCATCCCGATGGCACCCCCTTCGCCATGGACAGCCGGAGAATTCTGAGCCAGGCCATTCAAGCGGCGGCGGATTTGGGCTGCCAGGTTCGTTTTGGCTCGGAGTTTGAATTCTATCTGTTCAAAACCGATGAAAACGGCAGTCCCACCGACCAGCCCTTTGACAACGCCGGCTACATGGATGTGGCCCCCGAGGACAAGGGGGAAAACATCCGCCGGGAAATCTGCCTGAATTTGCAGGATATGGGAATCCAGCCGGAGAGCTCCCACCATGAGGAGGGCCCCGGGCAGAACGAGATTGATTTCCGCTATTCCGATGCCATGTCCGCTGCGGACAATGCCATGCACTTCAAAACCGTGGTGAAGACCGCCGCTCTGCGCAACGGCCTTTATGCGGATTTCTCTCCCAAGCCCATTTATGGGCAGGCGGGCAACGGAATGCACATCAATATGTCTGTGAAGTCCAACGACGGCAGGGATTATACAGAACCCTTCCTGGCGGGGGTCCTTTCCCACGTCCGGGAGATTACCGCTTTCCTCAATCCCACCGAGAATTCCTACCGCCGGCTGGGAGAGTACAAGGCCCCAAGATTCATCACCTGGTCCCCGGAAAACCGCTCTCAGCTGGTGCGGATTCCTGCCGCCAAGGGGGAGTACCAGCGCATTGAGCTCCGCTCTCCCGACCCCATGGCCAATCCCTATCTTGCCTATGCCCTGCTGATCCATGCCGGGCTGGACGGCATCCGGCGGAACCTTTCCGCCCCTCAGCCTGTCAATGAGAACCTCTATACGGCGGATGCCAGCCTGACCTCCCGGCTGGAACAGCTTCCCTCCACCCTGGAGGAGGCAAAGCAGATTGCCCGCAGCAGCGCCTTTGTAGCAGCCATCCTTCCCAGCCAGATGCTGGACTGAGGGAATGCCTATGGTAGCGGCGAAAAGAAAGGTCCGGGTCCTGGTTGCCGGTTCCGGGGATAAGGTGTTCGAGTTCATTTCGGAACTGCTGCCCCCCAGCGGCTTTGAGCCCATGATTCGGGCGGGGGACGCCGGGGAGGTGCGGCGGCTGCTGCTGGATGCCCCAGTGGACATTGTGATTATCAACACCCCCCTCAGTGATGAATTTGGGGTGGAGCTGGCCCTGGATTTGGCGGAGGGCACCACCGGGGTGCTGCTGCTGGTGAAAAACGAGCTCTATGACCAGGTGTGCTACAAGGTGGAGGACAGCGGTGTGCTCACCCTGGGCAAGCCCATGAGCCGCCAGGGCTTTTACAGCGCCGTCAAGCTCCTTTGCGCCATGACCGCCCGGCTTTCCAAGATGGAGAAGGCCAACCGCACCCTCCAGGAGAAGATGGCAGACATCCGGGTGGTGAACCGGGCCAAATGGCTGCTGATTGAGCACCACCACATGACGGAACAGGATGCCCACTATTTCATCGAAAAGCAGGCCATGGACACCCGGCTTTCCCGGAGGGAAGTGGCGGAGAACATCATCAGAACCTATGATTTTTAACCTTGAGGAATCGAACAATGTCGTTCGGCTTCCGGGACAGCACCGCTGCCCCCGGGGCTGAGCGCCTATTTTTATGGAGGAGCGCATATGAAGAACACCAAGTATATTTTCGTCACCGGCGGCGTGGTTTCCGGTCTGGGAAAGGGAATCACCGCCGCTTCCCTGGGCAGGCTTTTGAAGGCAAGGGGGCTCAAGGTAGCGGCACAGAAGCTGGACCCCTATATCAATGTGGACCCGGGCACCATGAGCCCCTATCAGCACGGCGAGGTCTACGTCACCGAGGATGGAGCGGAGACTGACCTGGACTTGGGCCACTATGAGCGCTTTATTGACGAGGATCTGAACAAATTCTCCAATCTCACCACCGGCAAGGTCTATTGGAATGTGCTGAACAAGGAGCGCCGGGGAGAATACCTGGGCTCTACGGTGCAGGTAATTCCCCATGTGACCAATGAGATCAAGGATTTTGTATACTCCGTGGCGAAAAAGACCGACGCCGATGTGGTCATCACCGAAATCGGCGGTACCATCGGCGATATTGAATCCCAGCCCTTTTTGGAGGCGGTGCGTCAGATTTCCCTGGAGGTGGGCGGGGAGAACAGCCTGTTCATCCATGTGACCCTGGTGCCCTTCCTCCGGGGCTCCGACGAACACAAGTCCAAGCCCACCCAGCACTCCGTTAAGGAGCTACAGGGCATGGGAGTAAAGCCGGACATCATCATCTTGCGCTGCGATGAATCTCTGGAGGATTCCATTTTCCAGAAGATTGCCATGTTCTGCAACGTCAAACCGGACTGCGTCATTGAAAATATCACCCTGCCGGAACTGTATGAGGCTCCCATCATGTTGGAAAAGAGCCATTTTTCCTCCATCGTCTGCCGGGAGCTGGGAATCAGCGCCCCGGAAATCGACCTGTCGGACTGGAATGAGATGCTGGAGCGAATCCACAGCAGGAGCAGGAAGGTGACCATTGCCCTGGTGGGCAAGTATGTCCAGCTCCATGACGCCTATCTGTCTGTGGCGGAGGCCCTGCGCCATGCCGGCTACGCCCATGGAGCCGCAGTGAGCATCAAGTGGATTGACTCTGAGACGGTAAATGAGCAGAATGTGGGGGAAATTCTCTCGGAATGCTCCGGCGTGGTGGTGCCCGGGGGCTTCGGCAACCGGGGCATCGACGGGAAAATTGTCACGGCCAACTACTGCCGCATTCACAATCTGCCGTATCTGGGCATCTGCCTGGGGATGCAGGTGGCGGTGATTGCCTTTGCCCGGTATGTGGCGGGGATGGAGGACGCCAACTCCGGGGAGTTTGACCAGGATTCCACCCACAAGGTCATCGACTTCCTGCCAAACCAGAGCGACGAGATTGATAAGGGGGGCACCCTCCGGCTGGGAGCCTATCCCTGCTCCATCGTGCCGGGCACCCAGATGCACCGGGTTTATGGAAAGCTGGACATCTCCGAGCGCCACCGGCACCGCTATGAATTCAATAACGATTTTCGGGACGCCCTCACCGCCGCCGGGCTGACCATCAGCGGCACCTCTCCGGATCGTTACATTGTGGAGACGGTGGAGCTGGAAGACAATGACTTCTACATCGGCGTTCAGTACCATCCGGAGTTCAAGAGCCGCCCCAACAAGCCCCATCCTCTGTTCCTCGGCCTGGTGGAAGCGGCGCTGAAGCGGTAGAGCTTTGCGGGCAAAGCGGTGCAATGCCGTCAACTTAAGAATCTCACAGTAGGGGAGGCTATCAGCCTCCCGCCAAGTAACGGATACTGAGTGTTCCGGTGAATGGCACCAGGTAATGGTGCCTGAGGAAAGGCTCCCGCACCACAGCAACCAACCGACCAATTCAAAACCGTGAGCGCTTCGGCGGAGTCAGACGTAAGCCCGACGAAGTATCTCACTAAACTACAGGTTACCGAACAAAATGGAAAAACAGCGGGAGAAATCACATTTTCTGTGGTTCCTCCCGCTTTTGGGGTTAGTGCATATGCTTTTCGGCGGAGAAGCTGTGAGGCAGCAGCTCGGACAGGGGGACGGGCTCGATGGAGCCGTCTTTTCCTACCAGGTAGATGATAAAATCGTCCCGGCAGAATTCCCGCATCACCTGGCGGCAGACGCCGCAGGGCGGGAAGGGGCCGGTGATGACGCCGCCCTTTCCGCCGCAGACGGCTATGGCGGTGAAGTCCCGATGGCCGTCGTAGACCGCCTTGAAGAAGGCCGTCCGCTCGGCGCAGACCGTGGGGGAGTAGGAGGCGTTTTCAATGTTGCAGCCCTGGTACACCGTGCCGTCGGCGCAGAGCAGCGCCGCTCCCACCTTATAGCCGGAATAGGGAACATAGGCGTGATTCATGGCTTCCACAGCCAGCTCTGCCAGCTTTTCGGGGGTCATGCTCATCCCTCCTCACAGAATTTCCCGGGCAAGGCTCTTGCCGGGGGTCTCAAAGGGAACACCCAGCAGCTCCGTTACCGTGGCGGCAATGTCCGCAAAGCTGCTTCGGGTGCCCAGATTCACCGGATGCACCCTCTGGCCCAGAATCAGCAGGGGCACGTATTCCCGGGTGTGGTCGGTGGTGGCGGTGTAGGCCGGGTCGCAGCCGTGGTCGGCGGTAATCATCAGCAGGTCCTCCGGCCCCAGCTTGGGCAGAAAAGCACCCAGCCAGGCGTCGAACTCGGAGAGGGCATTTGCGTAGCCGTCCACGTCCCGCCGGTGGCCGAACTGCATGTCAAAATCCACCAGGTTCACAAAGCACAGGCCATGAAAATCCCGGGTCGCATAGTCCAGAGTATGGGCCATGCCGTCGGCGTTGGACTGGTTGAATACGTGCTCCGTATCCCCGTGGCCTGCGAAGATGTCGTGGATTTTACCAACCGCCAGGCAGCTGAGTCCCGCCTCTTTAATGGCGTCCAGCATGGTTTTTCTGGGGGGCTCCAGGGAGAAATCGTGGCGGTTGGCGGTGCGCTTGAAGCTGGCGGGGGTTTCTCCCACATAGGGCCGGGCAATCACCCGTCCCACGCCGTGCCGGCCCCGGAGGATGGCTCTCGCCTTGCGGCAGGCGTCGTACAGCTCCTCCAGGGGAATCCAGTTTTCGTTGGCCGCCACCTGGAATACCGAGTCGGCGGAGGTGTAGACAATCCACTTGCCGGTGCGCTTCTGCTCCTCGCCGTAGTCCCGAATCACATCGGTGCCGGAATAGGGCAGGTTGCACAGCACCCCCCGTCCGGTGGCTTTCTCAAATTCATCCAGCACCTCCTGGGGGAAGCCCTGGGGGTAGGTGGGCAGAGGGGTGGGAGAGACGATTCCACCGATTTCCCAGTGGCCGATGGTGGTGTCCTTGCCCATGGAGGCCTCTCGCAGCCGGGCCACCGCCCCCGTTGGGGCGTCCGCCCTGGGCAGACAGGAAACGCCGTCAATATTGCCCAGACCGGCGGCAATCATGTTGGGAATGTGAAGCTTTGCCGAGGCGGCGCAGGAGGCCAGGGTATTCACCCCAATATCTCCAAATTCCGCCCCATCCGGCATCTGCCCGATTCCGAAGGAATCGAGTACAATTAGGAAAATACGTTTCATCATGTTATTTGTCTTCCATGGCAACGGCTACATCCAAAGCCACCTTCATCATGGTGGTGAAGGCGGTCTGCCGCTCCTCGGAGGAGGTCAGCTCGCCGGTGACGATGGAGTCGGAGATGGTGCAGATGGCGAGAGCCCGCTTGCCGTACCGGGCGGCGTTCATGTACAGGGCGGCAGCCTCCATTTCCAGGGCCAGCACGCCCATTTTTTGCAGGCCGTACACGCTGTCCAGACCCTCCGGCACGCCGATGTGGTCGCCGTAGAACACGTCGGAGGAGTTCAGGTTGCCCACGTGATACCGGGCTCCCTGGGCCTCGGCGGCCTTCACCGCCTGGGTCAGCAGCTCCCAGGAGGCGATGGGGGCAAAGGTGCCGGGAAGATGGAACTGGGAGGCAAAATTGGAGTCGGTGCAGGCGCCCTGCCCGATGACCAGGTCGTAGAGCTTGACGTGCTCCTGAATAGAACCGGCGGAGCCTACCCGGATGATGTTCTCCACCCCATAGCCGTTAAACAGCTCATGAGAGTAGATGCCGATGGCGGGCATGCCCATGCCGGAGGCCATCACGGAGACCCGGACGCCCTTGTAGGTGCCGGTGTAGCCCTGGACGCCCCGGACGTTGTTTACGAGCACGGGATTTTCCAGGAAGTTTTCCGCAATGAACTTCGACCGAAGAGGGTCGCCGGGCATCAGCACGGTTTTTGCGAAATCACCGGGCTTGGCAGAAATATGGGGAGTGGGAGTTTGAAACATGGCATGATTCTCCTTTTTCATGATTTTATGACCTTGACAGGTGCTACCAGACGATTTCTCCTTCGCCGCCCATTGCTTTGGTCATTTCCTCGATCCGTTCCAGGGGGAAGGGAGGGGAGGAAACCGGCTTCATGGCCAGGGACATCAGCTTTATGGGGTTGTCGTCCGCCGCAATGCGGTTGGAGCTGAGAGCGCCGCAGCTCTTGCAGCGGTGGATGATGGCCCATTCCCCATTTTTCCGAACCCAGACGGCGATGGGCTCCATCAGGCCGCCGCAGTCCGCCTCCCGGTCGCCGGGGGTGATGTCCAGATGCTGGCTGCACAGGCAGTAGGGGCAGTGGTTCCGGTGGTCGCTCCCCGCACCGGCGGGGACGACGGTTCTCCCGCAATGCTTACACACAAAGGTGTCATTGCAGGGATGGTTTTGATAATAGCCTTTTTGGTATGTTTTTCTTTTATTCTCCCGATTCATGGGATACCTCCTGAAAGATTGATGGTTAAATCCTCCGGGAGGCCTGCGAGCATTGTTGGCAAACCTCCCGGTTAAGCCACAATCTCCGATGCCTTATAAGTAATTTTCATGCAAGAATCTCCTTTTGATGTAGAATGTTTTTACCGGCTTAGCCAGCAAATTGTAATTTGGCGGTGCGTTGAATGGTAAAGGGTAATGGCTTCTGAGGGAGGCTCCCCTGTGTAAGGGGAGCTGTCAGCGAAGCTGACTGAGGGACTGTACAGCAGGCACTGAAATGATTGTACAGTCCAATGTGGAAAGGTAGCCAATATGGTCAAAAGTAGGGAAATCAGCAGGAATTTTGCCGGCGGTTATGAGAATATCGATTCTATGGTAAAGCAGTCCCTCTTCGCCTAAGTAAAGGCAAATACATAACATTTTACTGCGCAGTCCCTCAGTCACGGCTTACGCCGTGCCAGCTCCCCTTACACAGGGGAGCCTTGGGCGCTCCCGCGCCATAGCAACCAACGATTTGCCGCAAAAGCGTTACCGGGCTTATATTGGGGTAACGACCACAGACGATCTCTGTGCGAATTATCAGCGGGCATTGCCCGCCTTGGCCAGCTTGACGATGCGGGAGGTGCCCAGTCGGGAGGCGCCCAGCTGGATGAACTTTTCCGCATCCTCCAGGCTGGAGATGCCGCCGGCGGCTTTGATCTTCACGTGGGGGGCAACGTTTTGTGCAAAGAGCTCCACATCGTGGAAGGTGGCTCCGGCCTTGCTGAAGCCGGTGGAGGTTTTGATATAGTCCGCCCCGGAATCGGAAACGGCCTTGCACAGGGCGATCTTCTCCTCATCGGTGAGCAGGCAGGTCTCGATGATGACCTTCAAGAGCTTCCCCTTGCAGGCGGCCTTCACGGCGGAAATCTCAGCGGTGATGGCATCCCACTTGCCTTCCTTGGCCCAGCCGATGTTGATGACCATGTCCACTTCCTCCGCTCCGTTTTCCACAGCATCGGTAGCCATGAAGCACTTGGCGGCGGTGGTGTCGTAGCCGTTGGGGAAGCCGATGACGGTGCAGATGGGGAGCTTGTCTCCCACATATTCCCTGGCCTGCTTTACAAAGCTGGCGGGGATGCACACCGAGGCGGTGTGGTAGGTCATCCCATCGTCGCAGATGGCCTTGATTTCCGGCCAGGTGGCCGTCTGGGTCAGAAGGGTGTGGTCACATTTTGAAAGAATTTCCTGTAATTCCATAAAAGCATCTCCTTATTCCCGGGGGGCGTCCATAAAACGCTCCACCCGCATTTTCAGCTGGTATTTTTTCCGGAGGGCGGCGATTCTCTCCATCATCGGCGTTTTGTGGTGCACATCCAGCGCCGCCTGATCATGCCAGCGGTCAATCAGCAGCACCGTCTCCGGATCCTCTGCCGGGAAGAAATAGGCGTATTTTTCGTTCCCCTCCTCGGAGCGAATCTGCGCCACCAGTCCGCTGGCGGTCATTTCCTCCGCAAAGGCTCTGGCACTCCCATTTTTTCCGGTATAATATATATTGACCGTTAAGCTCATTGTCATTCCTCCTGTCCGTGAAGTTTAATCACCCGGTTTTCCCGGATGCCCCGAATATAGCATTTGTGGCACATGGCGATATAGCTGTCGTTGCCCCCCAGCACCACCTGAGCGCCCTGGGTGATGATGTGGCCGGAAGCGTCGATCCGGGCGTTTACCGTGGCCTTGGCCCCGCAGTCGCAGATGGTTTTGATCTCCTGGATGGTGTCTGCCACCTCCATCAGCCGCAGACTGCCGGGGAAAAGCCTGGTCTGGAAATCCGTGCGCAGCCCGAAGCACATCACGGGGATGTTGTGCTCATCCACAATGGTCCGGAGCTGGTCGATCTGCTCCTGGGTGAGGAACTGGCATTCGTCCACGATGATCACGTCGCATTTCCCCAGACGGGTTTCCCGGAACAGCTGCAAAATATCCGTCTCCGGGGGGACGATCTCCACCGCCGCCTCCAGACCGATGCGGCTGCGCAGAACCGCCTGCCCGTCCCGGGTGTCGGCACTGGGCTTGAGCAGCCAGACCGACAGGTCGTTTTCCTCGTAGTTGTATTTGGTAATCAGCGCCTGGGCGGTTTTGCTGGAACCCATGGCGCCGTATTTGAAATAAAGCTTTGCCATCCTTCGATTCCCTCCTGTTAAGGAACCTCTGAATCATTCGTCTTCGGCTGAGCAGCAGCTCTTGCCGAATGAATCAGAGCTTCCTTGAAAATCATTATACAAAAAATTCATTTTGTTTGCAACCTTTTTCACAGGAATTCCCACATACAGGGTGAGAGGAATTCATTACATATTCCCAAAAGCTCTGCTATACTACATACAAAAACGGAGGTAAGACAATGAACATGAAAAAATGGATGGCAGTCTCCTTGGCGGCGGTGCTGGTGGCGGGAAGCCTGGTGGGCTGCGGACAGAAGCTGGGCAAGCAGCTCAGCTACGATGAAGGGGCTTATGAAACAACCGGATACTACAACATGGAGGCGGCCTCCGGCGCTGTCGCCGATGCCGCCCCCAGGGCCCTGAGCGTCAATCAGAAAACCGTCGCCGGGGACAATCAGCTGCTGCCCCAGAACCGGAAATGGGTCATCACCATGAGCCTCAACGCCGAGACGGGAGATCTGGACGCCTCCCTGGAGGCCATCGCCGCCCGGATTGCGGAGATGGAGGGCTACGCCGAGAGCCAGAGCACCTCCGGCGGCAGCGCAGGCAGCGGACGCCACCGTTTCGCTAACCTGACCATTCGGATTCCTTCCGACCGGGTGGACAGCTTTGTGGAGGAGGTCTCCGGCCTGACCAATCTGGTGTCCAGCTCCCGCAATGTCCGGGACATTACCCTGAGCTACTCCGATACCCAGGGAAGAGTCACCGCCCTGGAGACCGAGCAGGCCCGGCTGCTGGAGCTGATGGAGCAGGCCGAGAATATGAGCGATCTGCTGGAAATCGAGGCCCGGCTGACAGAGGTGCGCTACCAGCTGGAAAACTACACCTCCACACTGCGGCTTTATGACAATCAGGTGGACTATGCCACGGTAGACCTCTACATCAGCGAAGTGGAGCGCTACACGCCCGTGGAGGAGGAGGGCTTCTGGAAGAAGGTCACATCCGGCCTAGCGGAGAGCTTCGTGGATCTGGGGGAGAGCATCGTGAGCTTTATCAGCTGGCTCATCATCAATCTGCCCTATCTGGCGCTCATCGGCCTTGCGGGCTGGGGCGCTGCCGCCTTTGCTAGGAGAGCCGCCCGTAAGCGCAGAGCGAAAAAAGAGAATACACAGAAATAAAATTCACCGCCGTATCCTGGTTTTGTGGGATACGGCGGTCATTTGCGTGTGCCAATGGCTTGACAAATTGGTGTTTAGCAGTACGTTGGATGGTAAAGCGTGACGGCTTCTGAGGAAGGCTCCCCCTGTGTAAGGGGAGCTGTCACGGCCTAAGCCGTGACTGAGGGACTGTGCAGTAAAATGTTACGAGTTCGTATTAGTTTGGGCGAAAAGGGGATGCCTTTCCACATTGGACTTTATGAAAACCCAAGTGCCTGCTGTACAGTCCCCCAGTCAGCTTCGCTGACAGGAAAGCTGCGGCTTTCCCCGGTCGCGGCTCTGACACTCCACCGGAGTGTCATTCACTACCGCGACTGCGCTTCGCTTACCC
>JAETOP010000174.1 GCA_021771675.1 Oscillospiraceae bacterium
TCATGGCCCAGGCAGTCTAAAACCCAGAAAAAGAACGCGGGAGTGCCACATCAAGAGACTGGCACTCCCGCAAAATTTTCTGGTATGGGTCTTGTTTGGGTCAAAACGAAAACACGCAAAATCCAAGCAAACAAATTCAGGAGAAAAGCAAGCAAAATCTCCTGATTCAGCCCAGAATCAGGAGATTTATGGTCGGAGTGCCGGGATTCGAACCCGGGGCCTCTTGGACCCGAAGATTCGGCTGGAAATTCAGCGGACGCTTTTAGGCACATTTGGTGCTGTTTGTTCCGGCAGCAGCTGCTTTCCTGACCTCTCCGCTCCAATGCCTCCATCCGCTCCCGGCGCGGTCTGGGTCACCGTTTGGGTCTTGGACGGCAAATCCTCATGCCTCGGACAAGTGAAAATCAGGGGCGACAAGAGATTGAGAGAGTTTCCACTCCGGTTGATTTGCTTGTGCTGTTATGCTATACTTACTTTATCTCAGCAGAGTATACGATCCGCCACTTTCGAGAAAAGAGGAACTTTCTATGGCCAGACGAATCATTTCTTTACTGCTTCTCTTTGTTTTGCTGCTCCTGCCCGCCTGTCAACAGAGGATAGAGACCGATCCGTCCGCCTCTCCCACCGGCACCGGGCCGATACAGGAGCCGCCCTCCTGCACGCAGCTCCTTTCCGCCCTTTGGGGCGGCGAGATCACATTGGCCGAGGGCAGCCAGATCTACGATGACTCCGACCGTGAGACTCTGAGTGCCTACATACAGGGGGCCTACGGCCTGGCCGATGGTGAGTGGGAGGATGCCGCTGTGGGCCGTGAGACTGGTATGTCCGCCCGAGAGACCGCAGTCCTGCGATTTGCCGATGAGAGCGCCGCCCAGCACGGAGAGGCACTTTTGCGGGACTACCTCCGCAGCCGCGAAGGGGATTTCACCGGATACGCCCCGGCGATGGCCAAGCTGGCCGCCGATGGTGTGGTTTGCCGCCAGGGCCTGTTTGTAGGGCTGTTTATTTACGAGGACAGCGAAAGCTTCCAGTCCGCTCTGCGCGGCTTCCTGGAGGCGGGGGAACTGCCTTCAACCGCCCCCGCGCCCTCCGTCCACGACGCTTCCCCTAAGGATCTGGTGGACGAGATCTGGTATACCCTCTACGAGGCGGGCTGCGCGGAGCGGCCCAGTAATCTGAGAGACGCAAACGACTATCTGACAGACACACGCGGCGTTGCCAAAAAGGACTTCAAACAGGCTTTCGTTTTACCTGGAACAGCGGAGTTCGAGCTGACCGTACTGCGCTGCACAGACGAGAATGCCGCCGCGCGGGTGGAGGAGGTACTGCGCGCGTCCACACGTATCCTTTGGGACGATACCGTCACCAGTTCCGTCTGCCGCCGGGGGGAGTACGTGGGTGAGTTCATCTGCCAGAACTCCGGGCTGGCGGAGGAGACCTTCCTCGACCTGCTGGAAAACGGCTTCGAGCCCCGCGGGGTTGCCTCCGTCACCTCCAAGCCCGTTGCCGCGGTTCACGACCTGCTCTACCGTCTGCTGGTGGAGGGCGGCGCCTGCCCGGACTGGAGTAAGATAGAGAACAAGGGATGGCAGGATGTCTCATCCGCCGGCCCCACAGCCGCGGCCTGGATGTTCGGCCCCACCCCGGAACTGTATGAGGACTGCGCGTTCGCCTGGTGGGGCCCGGAAAGCGCCGGGAGCTGGTTTGTTACCGATTCACCCTGTGCGCTGGTTCTGTTCCAGACCGGCGGGGAGAAGGAGGCCAAGGCCCTTCTGCCCGTCCTGAGGAAGAAGGTGGAGGATCGAAAGGAGCTGGCGCAGGATGGTCTGGATGTCCTCGCCTTCAACGAGGTCGAGAACAAGGATGAGATAGACAAACTCAACCGCCTGCTTGAGGGACTGGAGAACGCCCAGGTGATGCAGTCTGGGCGGTACGCCGCTCTGCTCATGTGTGACGACCCGGCCCAGACAGCCATCGCCCTGCCCCGGTTCGCCGCCTCCCCGGACACCGTGGACTTCCTGCGGCGGTACGTCCAGGGCAGCGGCACGGCGCAGGGAACGCCGGATCCCAATTACCCCAACCGGGAGCTGTTCACCCCGCCCAATGAGGAGGATATGTCCATCTACGACACGTCCGCCATCCTGGCCGCCTGGGAGAAAGGCAGTCCGGCGGGGCTTTCCGCGTACGACAGGGAAATCTATGACGCGGCAAAGGAAATCCTGGACGGGGTTATCACCGAGGGCATGACCGATCTGGAGAAGGAGGCCGCCGTCTACACTTGGCTGACCTCCAATGTAGATTATGATTGGAGTCACATGGACGTTATGGCCGAAACTGCTCGGGACGCCTACGGCCCCTACGGAGGGCTGGTGAACCGGTCGGCGGTGTGCCTGGGCTACGCCACCAGCTTCCAGATCCTCATGGATATGCTGGGCATCGAGTGCGTCACGGTAGTGGGCGCGGGCGCCCACAGCACGATGGATCACGCCTGGAACGTGGTGAAGCCGGACGGGAAGTGGTACTGCGTGGACGCGACCTGGGACGCCAACGGCCGGGAACAACTGGGCGGGGAATATGAATGGCGGTACTTCAACCTCACCAGTGATGAGATGGCAAAGGATCATCAGTGGGACTACGCCAATGTGCCGGAGGCTGTCACACGAGGGAATAGGACGTAAAAGGAAATGAATCAACAAGACGTGTTACAAAAAGGAAAGGACACCCCCGAGGAAATGCGAACACCTTGAAAAAGTTCCAATTTCCAAGAAAGTTTATGGGGAAATTTGCCACACCGTAATCATAGAATCCTCTCTACCGTCAGATCAAGCGTATTCAAAGAGTTCAAAAAACCGAAAAGTACGCGGCAGATTTTTGGTGGATCTTTTCTGCCAATAACCGTCAGGCCCGGCTCAAAGCCGCACCGCAAAACCGTGAAGCCTGTGTCGGCCCCTGTGCGGGCTTTTGTGTCCCCTTTGCGGGGCGGGGGGTATCCGTACACCTCAAAGGGGATAAAACGCGGTGTTGGGCCCTTTGTGCGCGATTGTGATGGGGAGTGGTTTTCACCCTTAAAAACTGAAGGGTCACAGCAGACAGAAGCACCGGGAGGCTGGGCAAGTTCACCCAGCCTCCCGGCGCATTTCCTGCCCCTGATATCACCCGATTTCGCTTCGGCAAAATGCCCAGGGGAAGGGCAATGCAGAGGGTTCGAAAAAAGAGCAGCCGGCTAAGGAGTTGTCAAGCATAAAAATGTAAAGAGGAGTGAATATCTGAGCAGAGGAAAAGGGCGCAATGGTACAAGCCTATCAGAATAGGCCATCGAAAGTATTTGGG
>JAETOP010000175.1 GCA_021771675.1 Oscillospiraceae bacterium
AGATGGTAGCTTTCCGGCTTACCCAGCGACATGGAAACAAACACGGAAAGCAGAGGTATGAACAGCATAGGACAATAGTACCAGTACCATAGATGCCGGATCGCATCAGGAGCGACCACAAAAAAATATTTTATTGACCGTATAACAAACCAGAAGACGGTCAGACATGAAACGCCGACCATATAGCGGCGCACCTGTGTTTGTAAAATGCGATGGCTGACAGAGAGACCCCAGCCAATGTACAGACTGATATAAAGGATCGTGCGGACCAAACCCAGCGGTACGGGAAAAACATCAAACTTTCCCAAAACGCGGGCAGAGATAGCACAGACGATCAGCACAGCTACCAGGACTCCCGTTCTTTGATTCTGCTTAGTCATGCGTGGACACCTCCCCGCGAAATACAACTCTCATCACCGTATTTTCCTTGGTATCTCATTTACAGCATTTCCAGTCTTAGCCTTGAAAGAAACCTGATTTTTTGTTTCCCCTACCCATTTTTCGGTTCGGGGTGGCAAGAAAATCAGATTTTTTCTTTTCAACCCTACCCTTTCGGGGGTTTGGGGTGGGGACAAAAGTGTGGAAATCGCTTAAATTATGGGTGCAGGCAATGCCGAAGGAGGGTATGGGCTTTGTCTCCAATGAAAAGCCTCTGACTACGTTGCCAACAAACAGAGGCCGCTCTCCTTTGATTCCTATTATACCATATAACCATGACTTAATCGAGGGTCAAAGAAAAGAAAGGAGGGATTTGATGGCGCTTACCCATAAAACAGCACGCTACAAGGTGATCGCCGACTCGGGAGGAAATCGGTACAGCTTCTTTTGTGACATCACAGGTGCTTTGTTACATACGACCGATCCTATCCAAGCAGAGACACAGGAGCAGGAATTGGAGACCGCATGGGAAGACGCACGGAAATATTTTAACCGATGTCACAAGTGCGGCAAATGGGTATCGAATGCCATGTATAACGCTGATGTGGCGGAATGTGTGGAATGTGCGCCGTGGGAAGATCCGCCTCGTTACTGCTCCCACTGCGGCAAAGAGATTACCTCCGCAGAAATATTTTGCCCACGCTGCGGCAAACGGCTTCAATATGGAGGAGAAGGGTTATAAGATGACACGGCAGCAAATTGAGCAGATCCGTCTGGAAAGCATGAAGCAATATGGATTTGGGCCAGAAGCTATGAAGCTGCTTAAAGTCTGCGCTAATTGCGGTGCAACCGTCTCTGCGGAGCAGCAAACTTGTGGAGAATGCGGCAGTGGACTTCCCCAGGAAACTCTTTATCAGTTCTACCTTAATTTACACCGTCGCTGTCCAGTATGTGAAACAGCGCTTTCGGACAACGCAATCTTTTGTCCTAATTGTGGGGCAATGCTCACAGCAAAGCGCAAAGAAAGAAATGAAGGATTTTAATCGTCAGTAAAGAGAAATAAATCACGAAAGGAAGGATGTAACTATGGGACTTATTAAAGCGGCATTAGGCTCTGCAGGCGGCGTGATGGCCGATCAGTGGAAGGAGTATTTCTACTGTGAGGCAATCCCCGCTACCGTGCTGGCGGTCAAGGGGCGGAAACGGGCCTCTGGGCGCTCCAGCAACACCAAAGGCAGCGACAACATTATCACCAGCGGCTCCGTGATCGCCGTGGCCGACGGCCAGTGCATGATGATCGTGGAGCAGGGCAAGGTGGTGGAGGTATGCGCTGAACCCGGCGAATTCACCTTCGACGCCTCCACGGAACCCAGCATCTTTTCGGGCGACCTGGGGGAGAGTATCGGGCAGGTGTTCCAGAACATCGGCAAGCGGTTCACCTTCGGCGGCGAAGCGCCCAAGGATCAGCGCGTCTACTACTTCAACACCAAGGAACTGATCGGCAACAAGTACGGCACGCCCTCTCCCGTCCCCTTCCGTGTCGTGGACCAGCGGGCGGGGATCGACATTGATATCGCCATCCGCTGTTTTGGGGAGTATTCCTATCGGGTGGCAAACCCTCTGCTGTTCTATACCAATGTCTGCGGCAATGTGGAAGCGGATTTTGACCGCAGAGCCATTGACGGCCAGCTGAAAACCGAGTTGCTGACCGCGCTGCAGCCCGCCTTCGCAAAGATCAGCGATATGGGCATTCGATACTCTGCCCTTCCAGGCCACACCACAGAGCTGGCAGATGCTTTGAACCAGGAACTGTCCGCAAAGTGGCGGGATCTTCGGGGTCTTGAGATCGTATCCTTCGGCGTTTCCAGCGTCAAGGCCAACGAGGAAGACGAAAAGATGATCAAGGAGCTGCAGCGCAATGCGGCCTTTATGGACCCCACCCGCGCGGCGGCGCATCTTGTCGGCGCACAGGCCGGCGCCATGCAGGCGGCAGCCGCCAACCCCAATGCCGGTCCCGCTATGGCTTTCATGGGCATGGGGATGGCCGGTCAGGCCGGCGGCATGAACGCCCAAAGCCTCTTCCAGATGGGTCAGCAGCAATCGGTACAGCAACCCGTTCCGGCGGCTCCTGCCATGGAGGGATGGGCGTGTTCCTGCGGGCAGACCGGAAATACCGGCAAGTTCTGTGCGGGATGCGGCGCACCCAAGCCCGTCCCTAAACCCGCAGGGGATAGCTGGACCTGCTCCTGCGGGGCCACAGCCACCGGAAAATTCTGCCCGGAGTGCGGGAAGCCCAAGCCTGCGGATACAAACGGCTGGACCTGTTCCTGCGGAGCGGTGAACAAAGGAAAGTTCTGTGCCGAGTGTGGCAAGCCTAAGCCTGCCGGCGTACCGCAGTACAAGTGCGACAAGTGCGGCTGGGAGCCGGACGACCCCGCCCATCCGCCCAAGTTCTGCCCGGAGTGCGGAGATCCCTTTGATGACGGAGACATCCAGGGATGAAACGAGGCCGAAAAGCCATAGTCTGACCCTACGATTGCTGGACGAACAGACATAACACCTAAAACGATTAACAAAACATAAAACAGGAGGATTATACACATGAAAGGTCAAAAATTTTTGAAGGTCACTTCCATTCTCATGATTATCGGCGGCGTCATCGGTGTCATCGCGGGCATCATCGCCATTCTCGGCATCAGCGCCTTGGCGGCGCTCGTGGAGACTGGCGAAGGTACCGGCCTGCTCTATGCCAGTTCCATTATTGTAACGCTGGCATCTGTCATTCAGGTTATCGCGGGCATTAAGGGCATCGGTGCCTGCAATGCGCCGCAGAAAGCGGCAGCCTGCATCAAGTGGGGCATCATCATTGCCGTTTTGAGCATCATCTCTATGATCATCGGTCTT
>JAETOP010000176.1 GCA_021771675.1 Oscillospiraceae bacterium
GGTTCCATTCAACGTTCTGTCGCAAAACCGTTACCGGGCTGAGTTCGGGGGGAACAATTACTTCCATCTCCGTGCGGCATTGGGGTGAAGCGCCCTGCGCTTCAAATTACAATTTGCGGGGATGAACATACAACAAAGGGGTTGCCTTGCAGTGGCAACCCCTTGAAAATTTTCTGGATCATTTCTCAAAGAAAAGCGGCGGCTACGGCCAGAACCACAGCGGGGAGCATGTTTGCCACCCTCAGCTTTTTCCCCCAGACCAGATTCACGCCCACACAGAAAATCAGGACGGAGCCAATCATGGACAGATTCGACAGGGCGGCATCGGTCATCAGAGGCTTAATCAGCCCCGACAGCGCCGTGATGCTCCCCTGGAGCAGGGCGACAGGAATGGCGGAGAAGATGCAGCCTTTCCCCATGGAGCAGGTCATCACGATAATGATGATGAAATCTAGCACCGCTTTGGCGGCCAAAATGGAATAGTCCCCCTTGATGCCGTCCTGAATGGAGCCCACAATGGCCATGGCGCCGATGCAGACCGTAAGGGAGGCGGTGACAAAGGCGTCCACAAAACGGGCGTCTTTGGCGTTGCCGGTTTTCATTTTCAGCCACTGGCCGAAGTGCTCCATGCCGTCTTCCAGGTTCAGCAGTTCGCCGATTAGGGAGCCCAGGGCAATGCAGCCGATCACCAGCATGGTTCCGCCGCCGGTGACATTGGAGCCCTCCACGGTGAGCATTCCCTCCAACGCTCCGGAAATGCCCAAAAACAGCGTGCTGACGCCGCAGGCCTTGCAAAGGGAATCCTGTACGGATTCCTTGAGGAACTTCCCAAAGAGCAGACCGCAGATGCCGCCGAAGACGATTGCCATTGTATTGATGATGGTGCCCAGTCCAGCCATGCTTCCATCCCCCGAGAAAAAAGTCGAAAGCATTATATCACGGTGGAAATCAATGTCAATAGGGGAGGGTCAAAGCCATTTCTGGTACATCCGCTCCCAGGCGCCATGGGACAGGTTCAGCGTTGGGGTGGATCCGAAGCCGTGCTTTTCATAAAACTTACGAGCCTGTTGATTTTCCTCAAACACCCACAGAATCACCTTGGAAAATCCCGCCTGCGCCATGTCCTCCAGAACGTGGCGCATCATTTTGGAGCCGTAGCCCTGATGCCAGCGGTTCGGGAGGCTGTGGATGCAGATGAGCTCCGCTGTGTGCATCCCCTGATTACAGCGATTCATTCCCCAGGCGGCAATGCAGTGAGGCTCACCCTCCACCAGCTCCAGGGCCAGGCGGATTTTGCCTTCAGAGAGCACCTGACGGTACATCTCCTCCGCCCCGGTCAGCTGGGTGCATCGGGCCAATTCCTCCGGGCTCAGAATGTGGGAGAATGCAGCTTTCCAGGATTCTGTTTGAATGCGGGCAAAGCTTTTTTCGTCCCCAAGCCGGGCTTCGCGAATTTCGATATTCATAGTCCACCTCCTTGCCGGGATAAGTCTATCCTATCATATTTCACTGGAAAAGCAAGCTTACATATTCTTTTTTTCAAAGTTTACAAAAAGATGATGGTGAATTTTACGTTGACTGCGGATAATAGAAGCAAACCACATTTCGAGGAGATTTTATGATTGATTTTCAAAATACCAAGGGTTTTATCTGCGATATGGACGGCGTGCTCTATCATGGGAACCGGCTGCTGCCTGGGGCGGCGGAGTTTATAGCGTGGCTTCAGCGGGAAAAGAAGGAATTCCTGTTCCTTACGAACAACAGCGGCTCCACCCCACGGGAACTACAGCAGAAGCTGGCAAGGTTGGGCTTAGAGGTGTCCTGGGAGCATTTTTACACCAGCGCTCTGGCTACCGCCGCTTTCCTCAGGGAGCAGGCACCGGGGTGCAGCGCCTATGTGATCGGGGAGGCGGGACTGCTGAACGCACTGTACGATGTGGGAATTACCATGAACGATGTGAATCCGGACTATGTGGTCATCGGGGAGGGCAGGGCTTATTCTCTGGAAACGCTGACAAAGGCAGTAAATTTGGTGATGCGGGGGGCACGGCTCATTGGGGCCAATTCCGATGCCTCCGGCCCGGTGGAGCAGGGCATTGCCCCAGCCTGCCGTGCCCTTACCGCCCCTGTGGAGATCGCCACCGGGAAGCAGGCCTATTTCTGCGGCAAACCCAATCCCCTGATGATGCGTACAGGACTGAATCTTCTGAACTGTCACAGCGCCGAGGCGGTGATGATCGGCGACCGGATGGACACGGACATCATTTCCGGCCTGGAAAGCGGCATGGCTACCATTCTGGTTCTCTCCGGCGTCTCCACCCGGGAGACCGTGAAAACCTATGCCTACCAGCCTACTGAAATCCTGGATGGGGTAGGGGACATCCCCCTGCTGGCAGAGCAGAGGCAGAGCGGCCAGGCAAATTGAAATTGTCGGCAGGGGTTGCTTCCTGGAAGAAGATGGGATATAATAAGGAAACTTGTTATGGAAGAAAAAGGGGCGGAATCGCCCCGGAAACAGGAGGCACCATGCACAAATCCGTAGCCGTTGCCCTGGGGGAGGTGGGGTACCTGGAAAAGCGCTCCCCCGAAAAATTGGACGAGAAGCTGGCAAACCCCGGGGAGGAGAATTACACCAAATATGCCAGGGATATGGCTGCCCATTGGGGCTTCTATCTGGGGAAAAAGCAGGGATTTCCCTGGTGCGATGTGTTCGTAGACTGGTGCTTTACCCAAGCCTATGGAGCCCAGAACGCCAGAAAGCTTTTGTGCCAGCCTGTCTTCAGCCGGGGGGCGGGCTGCCGGTATTCCTTTGCCTATTTCCGGGAGGCGGGGCGGCTGGAAACGCAGCCCCAGCCGGGGGATCAGATTTTCTTCCGCCAGAGTGGGAACATTTGCCACACCGGCATTGTGACCCGGGTTTCCCGGGACAGGGTCTATACGGTGGAGGGCAATACCTCCGACGAGGCCGGAGTTATCCCCAATGGAGGCTGTGTGGCTGAAAAACAGTACCCCATGGACTTTCCCGGCATTGCAGGCTTCGGCCGCCCGGACTATTCCTTGGTGGGGGAGTAGGGGAGATATGAGATATAAGATATGAGATGGTTAGGAATGAGGAGTTAGGAATGATGTTCATTGGGTTCCCCCTTAGCAACTCGACAAATTGGTGTTTGAAGCGCAGGGCGCTTCACCCCAATGCGCACGGGACTGGTCGGTAATCGTTTTTGCCCTGACCCGCCCGGTAACGCTTTTGCGGCACTTCGTTGGTTGCTGTG
>JAETOP010000177.1 GCA_021771675.1 Oscillospiraceae bacterium
ATCTCGGCGCATACCTTGTCAATTTTACTGCTCATGCAAAACCTCCTTTTTCAGTTGAGCCGCCCGAAGGCGTAAAAATGTTCCTGCCAGTAGGACGTGCTGATACTGGCGTATTTGATGGGGTCGCCACAGTGAATCATCATATTGTCGCCCACATAAATGCCGACGTGGGAGACAGGCCCGGCGCTGTCATAGGTGCGGGTAAAGAAAATCAGATCTCCGGGCCGGGCTTCATTCTTTGGAATGATGGCGCATTGGTTGTAAATCCCGGTTGCCGTGGTGCGGGGCAGGTTGTAAACGCCGGAATGGGTGTATACCCAGCACACAAAGCCCGAGCAGTCAAAACTTGTGCTCGGGGAGCTCCCGCCCCACACATAAGGGTAGCCCAGGTACTTTTCCGCCTCGGCAATCAGGGCGGCAAAATCCGGGTCGGTCAGGGCCTCCCCCGGTATCTCGTAGGAAGGGCCGGGGTCGGTATCGCCGCCCGTGTAAATGTTATCCCACAGATAGGGCTTGTTGCCCTTCGTCCACATGGTAGCCGAATAGAGCTCCTTTTGGTCGGCGGTCAGCCGCTCGTTGATAACCACGGGCAGGGTGCGGTTTTTCAGGGTGACGGTGAGAATGTAATACTCGTAGGGGACTTCATAGGTGTCCGTATGGCTGTTGCCTTCCTCGTCCGTCCATGTATCGGTTTCCGTGCGGTAACGGATTTCCACCGTCTCGGTCAGGGTCAGCTTATACTGTGCGTCAAACACGGCTTGAAGCTCCCCCTGTATCTCGGCGCGGGTGTAGGATTGGAATTTTGCGGTTAGGTAGGAGGCCAGCTCATAGGGGTTGTGGCCCACCTCGTCCACCTGATAGCGGTACTCGTCATAGCCGGGGTGGGTGCCCTCGATATTGGCAATTTCGTCCGCCATCGCCCGCTCTAATGCCGTGTAGTCCTCGTCGGCCCCTAACAGGTCGCTATCCTCGGAACCGTAGGAAGTACCTAAAACAGCGTTCATGGCCCCGCCCCCAATCATGCCGGGGAGGGAGGATAAAGCGCCCATCAGCAGCATGACCACCAGAAGGACGGCAAGCACAATCAGGACGCCGTCCGGGTGGCGTTTCACAAAAAGGGCCACCCGCCGGGCCAGCCTTTCCGTGGTAACAGCGGTTTTCTCCGCCGCCTTTGCGCCCTGCTTTGCCGCCTCCCGTGCCCGCTTGGCATACTCCCGTTTGAGTTTCCACTTCTGCGAAAAGCGGGACAGGGGATTGCTGTATAGCTCCGGGTGTTCCTGCGCGGCGGTGTGAAACGCATAGTCCGCACTGGCCCTGATTTCTTTTTTCTCCCACTTCACCACGCTTCGGGCGTGGCGGGTACGCCACCGCCTTTTGGCAGACCGGGACACCTTGCGGATACCTGTCTCGGCTACAAGCTCGGATTTGTGGGCTCCTTCCACGCCCACATTTTCATGCTCCACTTCATGTATTTTGTTATGGGCGTAAATCCATGCCCCGGCGCGGGCGCTTCGGGCCAGCCTGCGGGGGATACCGGGCTCTTTAGGCGGTTTTTGTGCGTCCAACTTGGCACGGGCTTTCCCGAGCTTTTCCCCGGTCTTATCAGCCCGCGCCTTTGCCTTCTCCGTCTTTTTTCCTTCCCGTGTCTGCGGCCCTTCGCTGTCTGCTTTGCCAGGGTTTGCTCCATTCCGGGGCTCCCTGGCGTTGTCTCCGGGCGGCGGCTCCCCCTCACGGCGGAGCCGTTCCGAGGGCCGGGGCCGCTCTTTATCCTGCCGGAATTTCTTCTGCCCCGGCTTCGGGCCATGTTGGCCCGAAGTGTCCAGTTTCTTTCCGGGTGTCCTGTCTATCCATTTTGCGATAAAATCAACCTCCTTTCCCTAAAAATGAAATGTACCAGTCAATATCTCTGGATATTGAACTGGCATACCTCTTTGTTAAACCGGGGCTGTTGAATTGGAATGTAAGTGCCGGGGGCGCTCCGCATGGAATAGAACAGGTCTTTATCCTTTGGATAGGTCAGACCTTGATACTCCGGGTAGCTCTGTAAAATCCTCCGCCCACGTTTGGTAAGCGGGTACAGGTAGCGGAACATACGGCCATTGATTTTCTCAATCCCCTTGTACTGGCAGTAGCCAAAAGTCAGCCAGTAGCGTTTTGCCACGCCGTCAAAGGCCGCGTTTTCTTCCAGCAGGAGCCGGGCGCTCCGCGGGTGGATTTTCTCCCCGGTCAGGCTGTCCCGGTAAACGCTTGTTGTGAAGCTCCCCACATACTGGAAGTTGCTGGCCTGATACACATAGCCGCATTTCCCATGATACCGTCCGCCAATGTGTAAAGATACAGGTAGCGTGTGTTGGCTTTCAGCCATTTCACCATCTGGGAAATGACGATACTTCCGAAGCATTGGGTGTCGTTGAAGTCCGGCAGGAAACACATCTTCCCGATTTCGATATAGTCCGTTGTCCGCAGTACATGGCAAGGGAACAGCTTGCGGATTGTCTGCAAGGGTTGCGTACCCCATCCCAATACCACCACACCGGCTAACCGCCCATCAATGAAAAAGCCTAAGTAAAACCGGTTCAGCCGCGGCATGACCTTTGAATAATGGTACTGATGGATAAAGTTGACGGCCTGAGCCTTTGATATTTCCTGTACCGCTGGAATGGGCTTCGGGCCAACTTGGCCCGAAGTGTCCCGGTCATACGCCCGCCCCTTCATCTTTCAAATCCTCGGGGCGGGTGGTCAGGAGACGGTAAATCTCGGTATTCTGCGGGAACTTGTCGGAGAATGGGATAATCACATTTCCGAAGAATAAGAGCCCTTCGCCGCTGTTGCTGTTGGTGACAAAGGATAGCTGGGTGGGGCTGATCCCTAACTGCTTCGCCAAAATCTGTCGGTCGCCTTGGGCCTGCGAGAGCATAACGAGAAAGTCGCTGTTTTCAAAGATGTTCTCGATTTCCCGGCTTGCCAAAAGGTCTTTGACGTTCTGTGTCAAAGCACTCGGGACGCAAAATTTCTTCCGCAGCATTTTCCAGACGGTCACGCAGTAGGAGGCCGTGAGCTCGTCTTTCAAGAGTAAATGGAACTCGTCAAAGTAGCACCATGTAGCGGTTCCCTGTGCAAAGTTGGCCGATACCTGCGAATTAACTAAATCCTGCATAATCAGCATGGCGATTGTCCGCAGGCCCGCCCCGAGCTTCTTTAGGTCGAGGCAGACAAGGCGGCTTGACAGGTCAACATCGGTTTCATGGTTGAATACATT
>JAETOP010000025.1 GCA_021771675.1 Oscillospiraceae bacterium
GCGGCGCTGAGGATGCTGCAGTCGTGCTTCAAAACAGCCTTTACCGCCGCTTCCTGATTGTCTCTCAGTTCTCCCAGAAAGCGAACCTCCAGCGTTTTCCCGGCGGCTCGTTTCTCATCTATTTGAACAGGAATTCCCGCTTCCCGGCACCGTTCCAACAGTTCATCCAGCAGACCTCGGGGGATACAAAGAAAACCTCCGTCGTCCTCTCCCAGATACAGATACCGGGAGTTGGAGAAATTGGAGAGGCCCATTGCCCGGTTCCGATAGAACAGGGGATTGGCAATGGCAGCCATCCGGCGGAGCTGGTTTTGCAGCCGGGGCTTCAGATTTCCGGTCTCAATGTAAATCCGATTTGCCAGTGTCAGTTGCAGCGGCCCGTCTGCATCTTCTTTGTGGAGTTTTCTGCTGCGGTCCCATGGCTTCGTTTCTTCCGGCAGGAAACAGCCCTGGGGTGTATCCGCAACATTCCATTTCTTGATGCAGTCCTCAATCGTCTCTGCGGACAATCTCTGTGTCGCGAACAATGCGCCCCATTGATCTGCAAAGGGTTCCCAGTTTTCGTCCACAAAGGCACTGTTGCCATTTTTTAGTGCCTGTCCCTGTAATGGGAGCGCAATTAAGTAGCCCAGTTCCCCATCTGCGATGCTGGTCTGCGCCGGCAGCATTCGGTCGTAAAATCGGAAGGATTTCAGATTCACCGTCTCCGCGCCCTTTTCCAGCAGCGCCATTCCAAACCGGCGAACCAACCCGGCTTCCACGGGATTATCAAAGAAAATCCACAAATGCCCGCCCCGGCCGGAACGGGAACGCTCCACCAGACAGGGAATGGAATTTACGCTGCACACCTGACGCAGCGCATCCACTTCTTCCATCCAGCTGTTATCCGTATTTCCAAAGTCCAAGGCTTCCGCACCCTTTTCATGATTGTCAAAGTCAAACATCAGAAACCGGCAGCTTCCGTCGGGAAACAAAGGATAGACCCCAATCACATCCGACCCATCCGGCTTTTCTCCCCGCAGGTGGTCTATGATTTGCTCCGCTTCCAGGGCTTTCCATTTCCGATTGGCACAATCCTTACATCTGACCTTTTTCCCGATTTTCTTCGGGCATAGTCCATCCTTCCACAGATTCTCGCACTGGGGATAATACCCGGATTTTCCCGTAGACTTGTTCACACTTCGCTTGCTGTAAACGTCCATCCGCCCCCAGAAGTAGGAATAAAACCGACGAGCAAGCTGCTTGGTGATTTCGGTGGGAATGGTTTTCTGTTGGCGTGTATATGGAATCCCTGCTTCATCCAAAAGGCTCTTTAGGTAGCTGTTTTCTGATTGAAGCTGCTTCACTTGGGCATACAGCTTTTTAAATTCATCCTCCATAACCGTTCCTCCTGCTAGATCGTACATTTCTTTTTTCAAAAAGAATCTGGAGAGATTATTGATGGTCAATAATGTGATTTTTTGCTATCAATTATATAGGAATTGTAGCACAAAATTATCGTAATATCTACCGGTTTTCATTTTGAAAATAGGAAAGGATACTTGCCCGTGTAGTTCTGAAAGAAATCTCTAAACTTGTATCATTTCTGAATGTTTACCATAGGATTTCATTCGTCAAACTATCTATTTGCACCCGCTCGTCTTTGCTGCCTTTGAACTGGGTTAACTGGTAGAAAATGACTGTTCTAGTCCAATTTAACCCCCTTCGTATTCGCACGGTTTTGGTGTTCTGCGTTGTCACTATGTACAACTACCACCCCTGCCGTTTCGCCAAATCTAACATACTAAAACAGTATCTCTCCCACTGTGTCAATGATGTCAGTGACGGGTCGCCCTCCCGGATACGCAGGGTTCTTCTGATTTCTTTTGGGATGACAATTCTCCCCAAATCGTCCACCCGGCGGACGATACCTGTTGCTTTCATTCTTTTCCTCTCCTTGTGCCGAATTTCCACTGGTATTGTTTGCAGGAAGAGGGGAATTATGCGATTTATCTTTCATAAGGGCGCCGCTAAAAGTCATGCCATAATTCTCTCGGCCGAAAAAATCTCCCGCTCTCAGCTCTTTCCGAATTCCGAAAGGTATGATATACTATCTTCCGTAAAGAAACGATCATCAATGAAAGAAACCACGGCGGATGGTGCGCAGCGTGATGCCGGGCGGCTTTCAATAAAGGACGGAAGAGCATGAAAACAGAGCGTAATTTTCCCAAATGTATCGTCACCCCCAAGGGCACCCGCTGGGTGGAGCTGCGCCAGATCGAGGCCCGCCAGCAGGCCCCGGACCATCCCATTTTGTGGAATGTTCCGGAGACGGACTATTTGAAATTCTATCTGTTCCAGGTGGTATAAGAAAAGGGAGCTCCTGGTAAAGGCCTTACCCGGAGCTCCCTCGTTTATTGCTGATACGCTTTTAAAATCTTTGCAGTTTTCTGATTAATATCATCACTTTTTCATCATCGGCGCACCGGAATGCCAGGCCTTGCCGACCACATCGCCGATGGAGTAGTAGTCATGGCGCATCTGGTCAAAGGCAAAGGCATGGAGCTTCCCGGCGTCGATCTTTCCCTTTTCATCCAGAACGCTTTCATCCGCAAGGACATTCACGATCTCGCCAAGAACGCGCAGACCATAGGGCTGCTCCTGGAATTCTGCGACTCTGCACTCCAGGGTCAGCGGATATTCCTCAATAATGGGAGCATCCACCTTATCGCTTTTAACTGCGTGGAGGCCGGTGCGCGCGAATTTGTCCGCCATTTTGTTGGATGTGGCGATACCAAGAAAATCGGATTCCGCCAGCGTCTGGATTCCGGGCACCGCAAGGGTAAATGCGTTTCTCCTGCGGAGATTCTCGACCGTTTTGTGGTCGGCCTCCAGATTCAATGCCACCATCTTCGTGTCGCAGATGCCGCCCCACGCCATCATCATAACGTCAACGGAATCATCTTCGTTGTAGGTGCCAATCATATAGGTCGGCATCGGAAACAGATAGGGCTGTACACCAAGTTCCTTCTTCATGTTTGAATTCATCCTTTCGATTGCTTTGCGTTTTTATGGAATATCCCAGGCATACGCCTGTTCTGACTCCGGTTTTTCTGCGCCACGTCTGAATTTGCGCAGTCAATGCGGATGTGTTGACTTTCCATCGAAGCTCTGCTAAAATTATAGCAAGTGTTAGCAAAGAAAACAAGTACGCACATTCAAGATATATACTATCTTGGAGGAAAGTATCATGGCAAAGCAATGCATTTCGGATTGCACTCTGGAGTCAACGGGGTTCAACTATACCATGTCTCTTATCCAGGGAAAATACAAGATGTTTATTTTGTATACGCTGATGGAATTTCAGGTAGTACGTTTTAATGAAATGCAGAAATACATTGGAACGATTACTTATAAAACACTGAGCACCACGCTAAAGCAGCTTGAGGCGGATGGGCTGATAAACAGGAAAGAATACCCGCAAATCCCGCCAAAGGTCG
Organism: Oscillospiraceae bacterium; assembly: GCA_021771675.1. The sequence goes on from JAETOP010000025.1 coordinate 3,480, forward strand.
AGTACAGCCTGACGGAGGCTGGAAAATCGCTGATCCCAATCCTGGACCAAATGTGCGAGTGGGGAGACCAACACAGAATGAGAGCTGAATAGAGGCGGTCCTTCCCGAATTACCCTGGTTGATAAACCCGTTCAGGCTCTCGCCCTGAGTCTCTTGAAAGATGCCATATGGCAAATCACGACGGGAAGTATTGACAATTGAAGAAATATGGTTTAGCCTGTTGGTGGCGGTTCCTTTATGGAATCGCCGGGCGTTGCACAATCGGCGGCGGTTAGCTACACCACCCGAAAGGGGGTGAGGCGATGCCAATTACATTGACCTTTCACATCCTTAACTGGACTGTGACGATCAGAGTAAAAAGCAGAAACCGCCACTCGGCCAAGTGACGGTTTCTATTTAGAAGTACTGTCCTAGTTTTGGGCTGACCGCTTGCCGCAACGCCCTTTTCTATGCTCATTATAGCCCAATGTGGCCGCTTTGTCAAGCCCTGGCAAAACAGGATAGATAAAAACAAAGAAGTAACCGCCCAATCTCCCCAGATTACGGTTACTTCTTTGTAAGTGCCACATGGGGGAACCGTCTACCGGTAGCGCCCTCGTTACACTGTTACTATACCCGAAATTCTCTCGTTTGTCAATGCTCCCGCCACGGTGCGGGAGCATTATTTTGTATTGTCCCGCTCCATGGCTTCGGTAATTGCCCGGTTGATAAAGGCGTTCAGGCTTTCCCCCCTGGGCCTCTTGCGGGGGCAGCTTCTTTTGCCCCCGGATGAAAGAAAGGGGGCGGTGCTTAATGGTTACATATTCAGAGCTGTTTATGTTCTGCGATTTGGTCATTGGCATTATCAGCCTCGTTATCCTGATAACGAAAAAGAAGTAATCGCCACACCCTTCCAAAGCTCGGCGATTACTTCAAAGACTATCTAGGAGGCTAGCCGTCACCGGGTAGCACCTTTTCTATGCTTATTATACCGCCACAGCAGCGGATTGTCAAGGCTCTGGGCTTATTGCCTGGAGCTTTTTATTTGTCCAGCAGGTAGTTCCGGAGTTCCAAAATCCAGAGTGGCGGATTTTCACCCACAAGGAGCAGCTCCCCATTCCGGTACTCCGCCACCAGGCGAAAACCGTTGTCATTGTCGTAGAATTCCGCCGTGTCACAGTAGGGCAGCACCTTTTCCACGGCCTCCCAGCGGCCCGCAAAGCGCCGGAGAACATCTTCACGGTCAATGTCATGCCCGCCACGGCGTACCCGGTTCTCAATGCGCTCCAGGCTTTCCTCCGGGGTGTTCAGCCCCACGTAGTAGAGCCGGACAGCGTAACCCGCCTCCCGTGCTTTTCGGGCGGTACGCTCCGTCCTGTATCCTGACAGGGTGGTTTCCTGGGTGAAGGACACGCCCTTTTCCAGTGCCGCATCGATGCGCCGGATGGATTCCTTGCCCCCGGCCAGGGCATCCCCGCCAAGCTGAGCGGTGATCCTGTCCACGTCAATAATCTGCCCCAGATCGTCCCGACTGCCTTTCAGAACGCCGGTGAAGCTGGACTTGCCCACGCCGTTGACCCCGCCGATAATGGTATATCGCTTCATATCGAGGCCTCCTCTGTGGCGGCTTTATCCCGCTCCATGGCCTCCGTGATCGCCCGGTTGATAAATCCATTCAGGCTTTCCTCCTGAGCCTCTGCGTGGGTCTGGACAGTTTCTTTTTTTCCTTTTGGAAGCCGCAATTCCACCCGGTCGTAATTAGCAGCATTATATTTCGCTACGGCTTTTCGCTGGCTTTCACTGATTGCCATAGTGTATTTCCTCCAATCTTAAAAAATGTGGCGGGGGGGATAAAAACATATCCATAATTTTATAACTATACCACGAGGTATATACTGCCATCAATAGAGAAAAATAACAAAATAATATTGCGGCGTTTGTGTAATATTCCGTAGTGACTTATACTGACGTCAGTAGTATAACGATACCATGAAAGACAAAGCAGCCTAGCTTCTCAGCGATCCATGCGTTTCGGTATTCGGATTTCTTATTCTCTCCGGCCATTGCTTTGGCCTCCATTTCGTCAAAATACAGGAGTTGGCGGCATTGGTGTAAAGGGGAGAAATCCTCAGTCAATCAGCTTGACTTTCCGCCGTGGGTTCTTGTACAAATTCAATGATGTCCCCCGGCTGGCAGTTCAACAGGCGGCAAATTGTTTCGATACTGTCCCATGCCAACCCCTGACCTGAACGCAGCTTTTGTACAGTGGATTCACTCATGATCCTGTCCCGACGGATTGTGTAGGTGGTGATGCCCCTTTTTTTCAGTTCCGCCAAAACGTCAATCTTAAATCTTAATGGCATAGTGGCCAATCCCCCTATTCTATCAGTATCATACCACATTTATGCACGAAATCCAATGTACAATTTGAACAGAAGCAAGCACGATAATTAGTGTATAATATCAATGGACTATGCACTAATTATCGTGTATAATCATGGCATAATCAAAAAAACCAATTTTAACACAGACCAAGGAGGAAAAATGTATGTATGTTCTGAATCAACTGTGGCAGGGGGAAATCACGCCGATGGAGCGCTGTGTTCGCCGGGGAAGCGAATACCAAAGGGTCGCCAGGGAAGTGTGCGGGAAAATAGATGAGGTTCTTGCTGCACTGACCCCGGAAACCAGAAGGCAGCTTGAGGAAATCAGCAATCTGAAATCGGAAATCAATGTGATGGAGAATGAGGATTACTTTGTTTATGGCTTCCGGCTGGGGGCGGGAATGGTGCTGGACATCGTCGGGGCGTATAACGGGCCGTTCTGCTCCCCCAGTGAGTCAGGCTGACCTCAGCGGGAAGGGGAGGAGCGCTATACGATCATCCCCTGTACGCTTGATAAATCCATTATATCAGACTATTTCCCGGTTCGCTACCCTGAATAACCGCACCTTTCGCATCCTACTTCTTCACTCTTCACTATTACCTATTACTTCCCAAAAATCCCGAATGCGCAGATGAGTGAAGAGTGAATTGTGAAAAGGTAATAAGTAAAATCCCGAACGCTCTCGCATTCGGGATTTTTGGAGCTGCTAGCCAGATTTGAACTGGCGACCTCATCCTTACCAAGGATGCGCTCTACCGGCTGAGCTATAGCAGCATTTATTGGGGGTTGTCGGCTCTCGCCTGACAGCTTGGGTATTATACAATAGGTTTTTTGGTTTGTCAATGGGAGAAGTGAAAAAATCTGAAAAAATTTTGTCGGGCGGGAGGGGAAGGGCGTCCGTTGTCCGCTCTCACAGTGAGGGGACAGCCCGCCATGGTTTGGGCTGAATTGGGAGAATTTGAGCTTCAAACTGCACAAAATTTGGAAGCTGATTTTTATTTGTCAAATCGTTGTAATTCTTGCATTTTTTCAAACCATCTACTATAATAGTACAGTACCCAAGCTGGGTGGGTGTGCCTTGGCATGCCCGCCCTTATCGGATTAACAGAATATAGCAAGGAGAGGTGTCTATGGGAGACAGAACATTCCGGGGGGGCGTCCATCCGGAGGAGATGAAGGAGCTTTCCCGGGAAAAGCCCCTGGTTCCCTATGCCCCGGTGGGCGAGCTGGTGTTTCTCACCGGCCAGCACATCGGAAAGCCTGCCACCCCCGTGGTCAAGAAGGGGGATCAGGTCCTGGCCGGGCAAACAATCGCCGAGGCCAGCGGATTTGTGTCCGCAAACATTGTCAGCTCCGTTTCCGGTACGGTGAAGGCGGTGGAAATGCGGCCCACTGCCGCCGGCAACCTGGGGCAGGCCATTGTGATTGCCAGCGACGGCCAGAATACCCTGGCAGAGGGTGTCGGGGTGAAAACCGACTACAACGCTCTGTCGAATCAGGAAATCCTGGATAAGGTCAAGGCCGCCGGAATCGTTGGAATGGGCGGCGCAGGCTTCCCCACCCATGTGAAGCTGACGGTGAAGGAGCCGGAGAAGATCAACTACATCATTGCCAACGGCGCCGAGTGCGAGCCCTACATCACCTGTGACGATCAGCTGATGCGCTCTTGTTCGGCAGAGATTGTGGAGGGCTTGGAGATTATCCTCCGGCTCTTCCCCAAGGCTGTGGGCGTCATCGGCATCGAGCGGAACAAGCCGAAGGCCATTGAAGCCATGGAGGCGGCCTGCGCCGGCCATGACAGGATTTCCGTGCTGCCCCTGAAGACCAAGTACCCCCAGGGTGGCGAGCGATCCCTGATCAGCGTCATTGCGGGCAAGCACCTGAAGCTGGGAATGCTTCCGGCGGATGCGGGCTGCGTGGTGGACAATGTGGCCACCATCCGGGCCATCTACCGGGCAGTCTGCCTGAATGAGCCCCTGATGGAGCGCACCGTCACCGTCTCCGGCGACTGCGTGAAGAATACCGGCAACTTCTTCGTGAAGGTGGGCACCTGCGCCCGGGAGCTGGTGGAGGCCTGCGGCGGCTGGAAAGAGGGGATGGAGCCCAAGAAGGTCCTCTTCGGCGGCCCCATGATGGGCACGCCGCTGCTCAACCTGGAGGTGCCCATCTGCAAGAACAACAATGCCATCACCGCCCTGTCCTATGACACGGTGGCCGAGGAGACCATCACCGCCTGCCTGCGCTGCGGCCGGTGCAACCGGGTTTGCCCCCTGGGGCTGTCGCCTCAGCTGATGCAGGTGGCGGCCCAGCGGAAAAATTACGAGCGCTACGAGCATCGGCTCTTCGGCCTGGAGTGCATCGCCTGCGGCTGCTGCACCTACATCTGTCCCGCCAAGCGGCCGCTGATGCAGCTGTTTAAAGTGACCAAGGCCGAGATCATGGCCGCCAAGAAGAAGTAAGGAGGCTAACGTCAATGAGTGAACTACTGCATATTTCCAGCGCGCCTCATGACCGGAGCGGCCTTTCCACCAAGAATGTCATGCGGGACGTGCTGATTGCGCTGCTGCCCACCATGGTTCTGGGCGTCTGGGCCCACGGCCCCTATGCCGCTCTGGTGATTCTGCTGTCCATCACGGCGGCGGTGCTGACGGAGTATGTTTTCGACCGGATCACGAAGCGGGGCAGCACCGTCACCGATGCCAGCGCCATCCTCACAGGACTGCTGCTGGCGCTGACCCTGCCTGCCGATGTGCCGGTGTACATCCCGGTGCTGGGCGCTGTTTTTGCCATTCTCGTGGTCAAGTGCCTGTTTGGCGGCCTGGGCCACAACATTATGAATCCCGCCTTGGCCGGCCGGGCTTTCCTGCTGATTTCCTTCGGCACCGCCATGACCGGTTACACCCTGGACGGCGTTTCCGCCGCCACGCCTCTGGCCGAGCTGGCCTCCGGGAGGACCATTGACATGCTGGCCATGGCCATGGGCAGCACCAGCGGCGTCATTGGCAGCTCCGCCCTGGGGCTGATTGCCGGCGGGGTATATCTGCTGCTGTCCCATGGCATTACCTGGGAGATTCCCACCGCCACCATCGGCTCTGCGGCGGTGTTCCTGATGATCTTCGGCGGACATGGCATTGACCCGGCCTACCTGCTGCCCCAGCTGCTGGGTGGTGGGCTTCTGATGGCCGCCTTCTTCATGGCCACCGACCCGGTAACCTGTCCCTCCACCACCAAGGGCCAGCTGCTCTACGGCACCTTTACCGGCGTGCTCATCGGATTGTTCCGGGTGAAGGGCACCGCTGCCGACTCCACCACCTATGCGGTGCTGCTGGCCAACATGTTCAGCAATATCATCGATGAGCTGTTCATCCCCGTTCCCTTTGCCTTCCGGATTCCCAAGGATCGGAAAAAGGCCATCCCCAAGCCTGTAATCATTCTGCTGGTGATCACCCTGGTGGCGGGCGCAGCCCTCAGCGGCGTGTATGTCATCACCGCCGACCGGATTGCCCAGAACCAGGAGCGGGCCAACCAGGCTGCCTTCCTGGAGGTGGTGCCCGGGGCATCCTCCTTTGATTCCAGCGACGAGCTGAAAGCCGCCGTGGAGGCAAGCCAGGGGGCCTATGGCTCCGTCACGGTGACGAACGCCCTGATTGGGTTGGACGACGCAGGCGATGTGGCCGGATATGCCATCGGTGTCCGCAACGCCCAGTCCTTCGACGGCGGTCTGGCCCTGGTGGTTGGCATCCAGGCCGACGGAACCCTGAACGGCATCTCCTTCACCGAGCTCCACGAGACGGCCGGTATGGGCATGAAGTGCGGCGAGCCGGACTTTATGAATCAGTTTGCCGGTGTGAAGGCGGAGCAGTTCACATTGAATAAGAGCGGCGCTTCTGCGGAGCCCGAGACCATCGACTCCGTCAACGGTGCGTCCGTCACCTCCGGCGCTGTGGTGGATGCCGTGAATGCCGCACTGGATTTCTATGCGGCTAATCTGAGATAAGGAGGGCCGAAGACATGAAAGCCTATTGGGAAAGAATTTATAACGGTGTTGTCAAGGAGAACCCGGCCTTCATTTTGATGCTGGGCATGTGCCCCACCCTGGCAGTGACCACCTCCGCCATCAACGGCCTGGGCATGGGCCTGAGCAGCCTGGTGGTGCTGGCCATCTCCAATGTGGTGATCTCCCTGCTGCGCAAGGTGATCCCCGATGAAGTGCGGCTGCCCGCCTACATTGTGATCGTGGCCTCCTTCGTCACCGTGGTGGAGCTGCTGATGGAGGCGTATATGGAGTCCCTCTACGCCGCCCTGGGCATTTACATCCCCCTGATCGTGGTCAACTGCATCATCCTGGGCCGGGCGGAGGCCTATGCCTCCAAGAATCCCCCCCTGCTCAGCCTGTTCGACGGCCTGGGCATGGGCCTGGGCTTCACTGTGGCGCTGGTGATTGTGGGCTCCATCCGGGAAATCCTGGGCGCCGGCAGCATTTTCGGCATTGCCCTGCCCGGGAATTTCGAGCCCATTGCCTTCTTCGTCCGGGCGCCCGGAGCCTTCCTGGTGCTGGCTATTGTGGTGGCAATCATGAACGCCGTGGGCATTAAGAGCCGGGCAAACAAGGTCGTGGAGGGCTGCGACGGCTGCTGCTCCAACTGCGCTTCCTCCGGCTGTGACAAAAAGGAGGCTGAAGTATGAAAAGTCTCATTATGATTATTGTATCCACCGCTCTGGTCAATAACGTGGTGCTGAGCCAGTTCTTGGGCATCTGCTCCTTCCTGGGCGTGTCCCAGCAGAAGAAGGCATCGCTGTCGCTGGGCCTGGCGGTGACGGCAGTGCTCACCGTTTCCAGCGCGGTGGCGGCGGCGCTGTACCAGTTTGTGCTGGCCCCTCTGGGACTGGATTATCTGAAAACCATTGTGTTTATCCTGGTGATTGCCGCCCTGGTGCAGATGGTGGAGATGTTCCTGAAAAAGAATGTCCACGCCGTCTATCAGAGCCTGGGCATCTACCTGCCCCTGATTACCACCAACTGCGCGGTGCTGGGCGTGGCCCTGACCAATGTGCAGAACGAGTACACCATTCTGGAGAGCGTGTTTGCCGGCCTGGGCACCGCCATCGGCTACACCGTGGCCATTGTCCTGCTGGCGGAGATTCGGGAGCACATCGACGAGGAAGCCATCCCGGCTCCCTTCCGGGGCGCGCCCATTGTGCTGCTCTGCGCCACCCTGATGGCCATGGCCTTCATGGGCTTCAGCGGCCTGTCCTGAGGGAGGTAAGTGTATGCAAACTGTAATTATCTCTACCCTGGTCATTGCTCTGGTGGGCCTGGTTCTGGGCCTGGCTCTGGTGACGGCCAGCAAGAAATTCTATGTGGAAGTGGACGACCGTGTCACCCGGGTCCGGGAGTGCCTGCGGGGCAGCAACTGCGGCGCCTGCGGCTATGCCGGATGTGACGCCGTGGCGGAGGCCATTGTGAAGGGGGAGGCCCGTGTGGACGCCTGCCCCGGCAACAGCACCGAGAACATCGCCAAAATCGCCGCTATCTTGGGCAAGGAGGCCATCGACCAGGACCCCCAGTGCGCCTATGTCCAGTGCGCCGGCACCTGTGAGGCCACCAAGGCCAAGGCGCAGTATGTGGGCATCGACGACTGCCGTGCCGCCGTGCTCAGCGGCCTGAGCTTTATGAGCTGCGAATATGGCTGCCTGGGTCTGGGCAGCTGCGTGAAGGTCTGCCCCCAGGGGGCCATCTCCATCAAGGACGGCATCGCCGTGGTGAATCCCCGGCTGTGCGTGGGCTGCGGCCTGTGCGCCAAGACCTGCCCCAAGGGCATCATCGGGATGCACGACCGGACTACCAAGGTGGCCGTCCGCTGCTCCAACAAAAACAAGGGCCCCATGGTGAAAAAGGTCTGCACCGCCGGGTGCATCGGCTGCGGCATCTGCGTCAAGCAGTGCGAGCAGGGGGCCATCACGCTGGAGAACAACCTGTCCCGGGTCGACCCCGAGAAGTGCGTGGGCTGCGGCAAATGTGTGGAGAAATGCCCCACCAAGTCCATTCGGTTCCTGTAACTATCTGATGAAGGAGAGATGATACCATGGAAAAGAAACATGGAGGGCCTGCCAGGGTGGCGGCCTGCGAAATGGTCAAGTGGCTGATCAGCTTCTTGGTGAGCGTTGCCGTTCTGGCCGGATGCGTTGCCCTTTATGATTATGTAAACGCCCCGGTGCCCGGGGAGGTGTTCACCGGCAAGGCCCAGGGCATGTTCTGCGAGATCGTGGCGGAGGTCACGGTGGCCGACGGCAAAATCGTGGACGTGAAGCTCACCGGCGACGCCGAGACCCCGGAGCTGGGCGGCGTGGTGCTGGAGCAGATGCCCGGTAAGATTGTGGAGGCCCAGTCCGCCGACGTGGACGGAATGGCCGGCGCCACCGTCACCACCAACGCTGTCAAGGCGGCGGTGAACAACGCTCTGGCTCAGGCCGGTCTGGCCCCCGCACCCGAAGCAACCGAGGCTCCCACGGAGGAGACGACGGAGGCCACTACGGAAGCAACCACCGAGGCAACCACCGAGGCTGCGACAGAAGCAACCACCGAAGCCGCCACGGAAGCGCCCGCTGCCGGTACGGTTTACACCGGCAAGGCCCAGGGCATGTTCTGCGAGATCGTGGCGGAGGTCACGGTGGCCGACGGCAAGATCGTGGACGTGAAGCTCACCGGCGACGCCGAGACCCCGGAGCTGGGCGGCGTGGTGCTGGAGCAGATGCCCGGTAAGATTGTGCAGGCTCAGTCCACCGATGTGGACGGAGTGGCCGGCGCCACCGTCACCACCAACGCCGTCAAGGCGGCGGTGAACGACGCTCTGGCCCAGGCCGGTTTGGCTCCCGCCGCCGAGGAAGTGACCGAGGCTCCCACCGAGGCTGCCCCCCAGGCCGCTGCCATCATCACGGCGGACGAGTGGGCGGAGAAGTTCCCGGAGATCACCGCCTCCTACAAGGCCACCGCGGAGAACACCTACACCGTGGACTACCTGGAAACCGACCCCTATCTCGTGAACATCTATGAGGGCTTTGGCTTTGCCAAGCAGTACGACAGCGCCCGGGGCCACGAGTACAGCCTGGAGGACCTGGCCAATACCGCCCGGCCCCACCCCCTGGCCAACTGCCTGACCTGCAAGACCGCCGACTTTACCAAGTTGGTTCAGGATCAGGGCGTCAGCGCCTACAGCCTGGACTTTAACGAGGTCATGGCCTCCATGAACGAGAGCGTTGGCTGCTACAACTGCCACGCCAACGAGGCCGACTCCGGCAAGCTGGTTGTCACCCACGACTACTTCACCGACAAGCTGGACATGGGCGACATCAGCGCTGCCACATTGTCCTGCGGCCAGTGCCACATTGAGTATTATTTTGAGCCCGACACCAAGGCCACCAGCATCCCCTATACCAACGTGGCGGAGATGACCCCCGAGGCCATGCTGGAATACTATGACAATATGGACTTTGCCGACTGGACCCAGCCTTCCACCGGCGCCAAGCTGCTGAAGGCCCAGCATCCGGAAATGGAGACCTTCCTGAACGGCAGCTTCCACGCCCAGATGGGCATGAGCTGCGCCTCCTGCCACATGGAGAAAGTGACTGGGGAGAACGGAAGCTACACCAGCCACAATCTGGTGAGCCCGCTCTCCAGCCCGGCCATCCTGGACACCTGCGCCGCCTGCCATAAGGATGTGGACATGGCCGAGAAGGTTCACGCCATCCAGGACAAGGTGACGGCCCGGGAGACCGAGGTGGGCAATGCTCTGTCCGCCTTTAAGGATCAGCTGGCCCAGGCTGTCGCCTCCGGGGAGTACACCGAGGAAGAGCTGGACGCCATTCGCCTGGTGTACCGCCACGCCCAGTGGTTCTTTGACTACGAGTATGTGGAAAACAGCGAGGGCGCTCACAACTCCAAGCTGGCCAACGACTGCCTGGACAAGGCCGCTGCCAAGATTGAAGAGGGAATGCAGCTGTTCCACGCAGCGTAATCGGTCATGAAGATTTCCAATCGTAAGCTCGCCGGGCTGCTGGCACTGATTCTGGTGCTGGCAGCCGCCGCGGGAGCCGCCGTCTATTTCCTGCTCCCCGGGGGAACCCAGGTGCTGGTCACGGTGAATGGGGTGGAATACGGAACCTATCCGCTGCACACCGACACCACCGTGGTCATCAGAGCGGCGGAGGGGGACTGGCACAATACCCTGGTGATTGAGGACGGCCGGGCCTGGATGTCCGAGTCCGACTGCGATAACCAGATTTGCGTCCACACCCCTGCCCTCACAGAGGACACCATCGGCATCATTGTCTGCCTGCCCCATGGCGTTGTGGTGGAGCTGAAGCAGGCCCAATAATCACTGCCTCCTTCCCCAATTGGGAAGGGGGTAAAAGTGAACGATGAAAAGGGTGTCTTCCTTTTTCGGCGTTCCTTTCGCAAGAGAATCCGGGAGGTTTTTCCATGAGGGAAATCAAAAAAGGACTGAAATTTCTGTCGTCCATGGCCTTTGCCCTGGTGATTCTGGGGCTGTTTGTGCTGGTGTGCATTGCCGGAAGCGTGATTCCCCAGGGGGAAATCCAGGCGGTGTATGAAAGCGCCTACCCCGGGTGGAGCGGGCTGATTCTGGGCATGGGGCTGGACGATGTGTTCCACAGCTGGTGGTTCATCCTCCTGACGCTGCTGCTCTGCGGCAATTTGCTGGGGTGCAATCTGGTGCGCGTTTCTCCCCTGGTGAACAAAATGAAGGCCAAAACCCGCCCCCTGCCCACCGGCGAGGAGGGGATGCACTTTCACGGCGACCCGGAGAAGCTTCTGAAGGAAATGGGCTTTTCAAAATGGGAGGCCATGGAGGGCGGCCGCTATGCCATCCGGAATAAGATCGGCTTCTGGGGGGCCTGGCTCACCCATCTGGGCATCTTTGTGATCATTCTGGGCTTTGCCCTGGGCCAGATATTTACCGTGAACTACTCTGTGTTCGGTGTCCCCGGGGAGGAAAAGCCCATCGGGGATACGGGGCTGCTGCTTTCCATCGACGATTTCTCCATTGAACTCCGCCCGGATGATACGGTGGAGCAGTATACCGCCTCCCTGACCCTGAAAAATCCGGACAGCGGGGAGCAGTGGAGCGGCCAGACCCAGGTGAATCACCCCTGGGACGCCGGCGGCCTCCGGTTCTACCAGAATTCCACCGGCTGGGCGGCGGACATGGCCGTCTACCGGGGGGAGGAGCTGATCCAGACCGACACCCTCTGCGCCGGGGAATACCGGCCGGTGGAGGGGCAGCCGGAGCTGATTGTGATGCTGCGGGCCTTCTACCCGGACTACACCCAGGATGAAGACGGAATGCCCACCTCCGCCTCCGGGCAGGTGGTGGACCCTGGGTATCTGTATATGCTCTATTACAAGGGGGAGCTTCTGGGAATGAATGTGCTCTGCGCCGGGGAGAAAATCACCGTGTCGGACTACACCATTCTCTTTGCCAATCCCCGGAGCTACACCCTGATTCAGATCAAGCACGACCCCTTCACCTGGCTGGCCGGGGCAGGCGGGCTGCTGCTGCTTGCCGCGCTGTTCGTGGCCTTCTATCTGCGGACGGAGGAGCTCTGGCTGGTGCCGGAGGGGGAGGATTGGCGTGTCTTTGGCCGCAGCCGGAAGGGAAGCCTGATGTTCCGGGAGAAGCTGGCCGCGAAACTTGAGGAGGGAAGCAAATGAATTTCCTGCTGGTGGAGAAAATCTTCTTTTATGCCGCTTTTGCCCTGTATGCCGGGGCAATGGCCCTGTTCTTCCTGTTCTTTGCCCTGAAAAGCGAAAAGGCGGGGAAGTACGCCAATGCGCTGATGACGGCGGCCTTCGTCTTCCACACCCTGGCCCTGGCGGCCCGGAGCATTGAGGCGGGACGCCTGCCCCTGACCAATCAGTATGAATTTGCCTCCAGCTTTGCCTGGGGCGTGTGCCTGTGCTACCTGGTGTTCCAGTGGCGGTTTCATTTCCGGGCCATGGGCGCCTTTGCCGCCCCGGTGATCCTGGTCATCATCGCCTACGCCGCGTTGCAGAATAAGCAGGTTCGGGAGCTGATGCCGGCCCTTCGCAGCGGCTGGCTGGTCCTGCACGTGTCCACCGCCATCATCTCCTATGGCTCCTTTGGCATCAGCTGCGCGGTGTCCGCCATGTTTCTGCTCCGGGAGAAAATGTCCGCCTCGGAGTTCTGGCAGAAGAATGTGCCCGACGGGAAGAAGCTGGACTTCATCAGCTACCGGGCGGTGTCCCTGGGCTTCCTGTTTTTGACCATGGTGCTCATCACCGGGGCCATCTGGGCGGAGCAGGCCTGGGGCAGCTATTGGAGCTGGGACCCCAAGGAGACCTGGGCCCTGATCACCTGGTTTATCTATGCCATCTATCTGCATCTGCGAATCTCCCGGGGCTGGAAGGGCAAAAGCGCCGCCATCTTTGCCGTCATCGGCTTTGTCTGCGTGGTGTTCACCTACATCGGCGTCAACACCCTGCTCCCCGGAATTCACAGCTATGCGTGAGAAAACCTTTTCCACCTGACAAGTACATAGAAAAATGCCTTGGAAGGAATGATTCCCTCCAAGGCGTTTTGCTATTCTGGGTGAAATGAGAAATGATACTAGGCTTTGATTAAAAGTTCACAAAGATTTCCGAGGATGATTTGCGTAAAACAAGGCGGAGGATGCAGCTGGGCTGACGCCCAGCAAAGACGACAACGCTGTTTTACACAAATCAGACCGGAAAGATTGTGAGGTTTTAATCAAAGGATAGTATTAATGGGATGCCCGTAGGGGCCGGTCTTGACTGGCCCGCTGGGGATGTCCCCAATTTGGAGGCAGCGGGCGAGTCAAGACCCGGGGCTACGGAGGGCGGCGAATTGCGGACTACAGCACCACGCCGTCTTTGAAGATGGAGATTTCCCGGAAGCCCTTTTCCTCGGCACGGGTCCTCTTGCCGGAGGCCACCTCCAGCACCAGAGCCATCAGATCTTGGGCCGCCTCGTCCAGGGTGCGGCTGCCATCGGCCACCACGCCGGCGTTGAAGTCGATCCAGCCCCGCTTTTTCTGAGCCAGGGGGGTGTTGGTGGCCAGCTTCATAGTGGGAGCGGGAGCGCCGAAGGGGGTGCCCCGCCCGGTGGTGAAGAGAATCAGATGGGCGCCCGCGGCGGTGAGGGCGGTGGAGGACACCAGATCATTCCCCGGGCCGTAGAGCATGTTCAGCCCCTTGGTGACAACCTGGTCGCCGTAGCCGATCACATCCATGATGGGGGCGGAGCCGCCCTTCTGCACACAGCCGCAGGACTTGTCCTCCAATGTGGTGATGCCGCCGGCCTTGTTGCCGGGGCTGGGATTTTCGTAGACTACCTCGTTGTGCCGGAGGAAATACTCCTTGAAGCCGTTGATCATGTTCACGGCCTTGTGAAAAACTGCCTCACTGGCGCAGCGGTCCATGAGGAAGCCCTCCGCGCCGAACATCTCCGGCACCTCGGTGAGCACCGTGGAGCCCCCCTGGGCCACCAGAAGGTCGGAAAACCTTCCCACGGTGGGATTGGCGGTGATGCCGGAAAGGCCGTCGGAGCCGCCGCATTTCATGCCCACCACCAGCTCCGAGGCCGGGATGGGCTCCCGGTGAAACTCGCCGGCGTAGGCCGCCAGCTGGGCGAGGATTTCCCGGCCCGCCGCCATTTCGTCCTCCACCTGCTGGCAGGTGAGGAATTTCACCCGGTTTTCGTCATAGGCTCCCAGCTCCTGCACAAACTGCTCATGGGTCAGGTTTTCGCAGCCCAGGCTCAGCACCAGCACGGCCCCCGCATTGGGATGCCGGGTCAGGGCGGCCAGCAGCTTCCGGGTCTGGGCATGGTCGGCCCCGGTCTGGGAGCAGCCGAAGGGATGGGGGAAGGTGTAGAGCCCGTCGATGGTGCCGGTGACCAAATCCTGGTTCTGCTTTACCAGGGCCTTGGCCACGTCGTTGACACAGCCCACGGTGGGGATGATCCAAATCTCGTTGCGGATGCCCACCTGGCCGTTTTTCCGCCGGAAGCCCTGGAAGGTGGCGCAGGGCAGGGGAGCGGGGGGATTGAGCTTGGGATGATAGCTGTATTCCAGCTGGCCGGAGAGATTGGTCTTCATGTTGTGGGTGTGGACCCACTCGCCCGGGGCGATGGGGCAGGTGGCGTGGCCGATGGGGAAGCCGTATTTCACCACCTGGTCGTTTTCGGCCAGGCCGTTCAGCGCCATTTTGTGGCCCTGGGGAATGTCCGTTTTGGCGGCGACCCCTTCAAACACCGTCCCGGTGGGGATGGGCTTCAGGGCCACGGCCACATTGTCCTTCGGGTGGATGTGGATGAATTCACTCATATGGAATCCTCCTCTTACAGGCAGGAGGCGAAGGCAGCCAGTGCCCCCTGGGTGCGGATGGCGGTGAGGTTTTCGATGGTGGCGGCCTCAAAGCCCGGCACCTGGGTCAGGTCACGGCCCCACATCTGCTCATTGGTCATGACGGCGTGAACCAGGGCGGGGACATCGTCGGAGCGGTGGTCATAGTAGAATTCCAGCACCCAGCGGTCGTCGGAGCAGCCGTAGGTGTTGCCCTTGGGACGGCGGCAGACCAGAGCCTTGTCTGTCAGCTCCTGAATGTCCGTGGTGTAGAAGGCGATGTAGGCGGCGAAGCTCATGGTGATGCACCTGGGGAGCGCTCCGTTTTTCTCCACACAGTCCAGGAAGGTGGGCATCACCCGGGCCCGCCACTTGGAGGTGGAGTTCAGGGAGATGCTCATGAGCTCATGGTCCACAAAGGGGTTGTCGAACCGATCCTGGACGGCGGCGGCAAAGTCCTCCAAGTCCTTTTTGTCCAGGGGCAGGGTGGGAATCACTTCCTCATAGAGCATTTTGTTCATAAAGCCCCGGATGGCGTCGCAGTGCATGGCGTCCCGGACGATGTCGTAGCCTGCCAGGTATGCCCCCAGCACAAAGCCGGTGTGGGCGCCGTTGAGGATGCGAACCTTCCGCTTCTTGTAGGGCACCACGTCCGGCACCACGGGGCAGTTCAGCCCGGCGGCCTTGAAGGGCAGCTTGTCCTCCAGCCAGGCGGGGCCCTCGATGTTCCACACGCCGAACACCTCGCCCACGTCGATCACCTGGTCGATGTAGCCGTTTTCCGCTTCCAGGCGGCTGAGCTCCACTGCGTCCTTGATGCCGCCGGGGACGATCCGGTCCACCAGGGTGGAGCAGAAGGTGCACTCTTTGTTGACATAATTCTGGAAGCCCTCGTCAAGGCCCCACAGCCCGATGTACTGGTTTACGCAGCGAAGCAGCTCCTTGCCGTTGTTGTCGATCAGCTCGCAGGGCAGGATGATAAGGCCGCTTTTTCCCGCCTGGAAGCGGCGGTAGAGCACCTGGGTCAGCTTGCCGGGGAAGCTGGAGCAGGGGGTGTCGGTAAGGCGGCAGGAGTCGTCGAACACAATGCCCGCCTCGGTGGTATTGGAGACCACATATTCCAGGTCGTCGGACTCCGCCAGCTCCATCAGGGCCTGGAAATCCGCCTGGGAGTCGGTGGGGTTCAGGCACCGGGAGACGGAGGAGATCACCCGCTTCCGGTCGATCTTTTCTCCGGCCACGTTGCCCCGGAGGTACAGGGTGTAGAGCCCCTGCTGCTGGTTCAGCAGCTCCACCTGGGTCTGCCGGCCGTGGCTGCCCCGGGGCTTCACCAGAACACATTTGCCGTTCCAGCCCGCCTTTTCGTTGGCCACATCGAACCAATAGTTGACAAAGGCCCGGAGAAAATTGCCCTCGCCGAATTGGAGCACCTTCTCGGGAGCGTTTTCCAGGATGTACCCCCGGTAGCCGGATGCTTTCAGAACTGAATAATTTAATCTTTCCATGGTAGTCCTCCATTGCGGAATGTTTATGGTTTGCTCCCCTGGGGAGCCGGGATGGATAAGAATATTATAATCGAAAACAGCGGGGAAGGGAATATTAGATTTTTATTTTCCTCTAAATGCTTATCGGGTTAGCTCAGCTTCTTTGGTAAAATTCTGGACAGAAAGTGCAGATAGGGGAGAATGAATAATGAAATTGGAAACCCGTTGACAAACGGAGAATGGCTTTTTATACTGGAGAAAAAACGCTGAAAGGGGATTTTTGTATGATACAGCTGGGAATTCGGCTCCACGATGTAAACACTGCCGCCGGGGAAAAGACCATGGAGGCCCGGGCGGCGAAGGCGAAGGAGGAGGGGTTTTCCTGCGTCCATCTGGCCTACCGGAAGGTGATCGCCGGGGTCAATTTTGACGATGCCGCCCTGAACGAGGGGCTGGCGAGTTTTACCCGCCGGGTGTTCCGGGAGCAGGGGCTGGACATTGCGGTGCTGGGGTGCTATCTGAACCTGGCCCATCCGGACCCGGTGGAGCTGCAAAAAATCAAGAGCCGGTATTTTGGGCATCTGCGGGTGGCGGCCCTGGCGGGATGCAGCGTGGTCGGCACGGAGACCGGTGCGCCCAACGCCGAGTATCGGCTGGACGGCAACACCCACAGCCGGGAGGCCCTGGACACCTTCATCCGCAATCTGGCGGAGGTGGTGGAGCAGGCCGAGCACTGGGGGGTGAGCATGGCCATCGAGCCGGTGTGGAATCACATTGTCTACAATGCGGACCGGGCGGTGGAGGTGCTCAGTGCCATCAAAAGCCCCAATCTGCGGATCATTCTGGACCCGGTGAACCTGCTGTGCCTGGACAATGCGGACAACCGGGAGACGATCTTCCAGGATGCCTTTGAAAAGCTCCGGGATCACATCGCCGTGGTGCATCTGAAGGACTTTGTCCGCCGGGAGGGCAGATTCGTCAGCGTGGCCCCGGGCGCCGGGGAGATGAACTATGAGCACCTGCTGCGCCTGCTCAAAACCGGCAAGCCCTTCGTCCAGGCCACGTTGGAAAACACCTCCAACGAAAACGCCGTCCAGGCAAGGGAACTGATTCAGCGGGTGTACGAGCAGGTGTGAGAAAATTAGGAATTAGGAATTAACCATGTCGGCTTGGCAAATTGTAATTTGAAGCGCAGGGCGCTTCACCCCAGTTCGCACGGGGGTGGTCAGTAATTACCGCATAAGTTTCGCCCGGTAACGCTTTTGCGGCAGAACGTTGAATGGAATCAGGCGATGGCTTCTGAGGGAGGCTCCCCTGTGTAAGGGGAGCTGTCAGCGAAGCTGACTGAGGGACTGTGCAGTAGAGTACTAAAATTTTTCACCATACTGGGCGAATACCGGATATGTTCGTCTACCGCAATTCCTTTGTTTCAGTGCTCTTCCGTTGTGTGAAAAGGGCTTAGAATTGGGGCGTACCTTTCCACATTGGGTTGCCCGGTATCTTAGTGCCTGCTGTACAGTCCCCCAGTCGTGCTGTTCGCACGACAGCCCCCCTTACACAGGGGGGCCTTGGGCGCTCCCGCACCACAGCAACCAACAACATGCCGCAAAAACGTTACCGGGCGGGTCAGGGAAAAAGCGATGACAGTCCAGCTCCGTGCGAATTGGCTCCCGGCCCTGCCGGGCAAATACCAATTTATCTACCAGATGATTCCCAGTACAATTCCTCATTCCTAACTCCTAATTGTCCCGGTTGATCCAATCCACCCGGCCTGCTGGGGCGGGGGATTCATAGAAGCGGGCGGTTTTGTCCCGGTGGGTGTCGTTCCATTTGTGGAAGCCTGCCGGGGCAATGTGTTTGTCCATGGCGCAGTTTTCAAAGCGGGCCAGGCCGTAATCCCGCCAGGGCCGGGCCAGATAGACGCTGCCGGGGGCGACGGCATCCTCGCAGGTCAGGCGGCAATTGCGAAACAGAAAGCCGTCACGCTGGCTGAGGCTGTGGGCCGGGGCGGCGATGTAGCCGATGTCCCGGGCGTCCCGCAGGGAGCGGATTTCACAGCGGTCAAACAGGGCGCTGCCGCAGCCGAAGATGAAGTCCACCGTGCCCTCGATCAGGCAGTCCTGGAAGCGCTGCTCCAGAAGCCGGTCCTGCCGCAGCTCGTCGGAAAGAAATCCGTCGTAGCGCTGGATGAGGTCCGGGGGCAGGGGGCCCAGGAACAGGGTATCCTGGGTGGAGCTGAGGCGGCAGCTCGCCATGGTGAATTTGTCGCCGTAAACCGTCAGGGCCACCTCCTGGCCCTTGCGCTCCGGACAGCCGGCGCTGTTGACAATGGACAGATTCTCCATAGTCACGCCGTCGGCGCACACCGCCACGGTGTAGGTGCGGAAAGTCACCAGCTCCCGGCCCTGGCCGTCCAGCTTTTGTGCATAATCGTCAAATTCTATCTGGGTGTTTTCGGCACCTTGCCCAATGATCGTGAGCCCGGGCGTGCGGACAACCAGCTTCTGATGGTAAATTCCGGCCGCCAGATGGACAAAAGCGTCTTTTGGGGCAGAATCCAGGGCTGCCTGCAAATCGTCCCGGGGGGTGAGGAATACTTCACATTTCATAAGAATCTACCTCTGGATATGGAAAACTTGTGCGGATTGCTCAGGAAACATTATACCATATTATCAAAATAAATAAATCCCTTCTTGCACAAATGACTTTTTTGTGCATAAAGCAAAGCGTTTTTGATATGTACTTTACGGCACCACCCTCCTAGAATAATATCAGACAAGAAGAGAGGGGAAACCTATGGAACGCCAACGGACCCTGGATGAGTACCGGGGGGTGGATTTGACACTGTTCGCTCTGATTTTGGGGGTATGTGAATACACGGTGACCCGGGCGGCAAATTCCTGGTTCTCCGGTCAGCTCTATACCGTCTCCCTCACTGCTGCGGTGTGCGCCATCGTGCTGATGCGCTGGGGAGTGTGGGCCGCAATACACGCACTGCTGGGGGGACTGGTGTTCTGGCTGGCCTCCGGGGGCGGGAAGGCCCAGCTGGTGATCTACACGGTTGGTAACCTGGGCTGCCTTGCGGTGCTGCCCCTGCTTCGTGGCGGCGGAAAGGAAAAAATCCGCTCCGATAAGCTCTTTACCGCCCTGTTTGCTCTGGCCGTGACCCTAACTATGCAGCTGGGCCGGGCCGCTGTGGCCCTAATCCTGGGGACGGAGGCGGCCGCCTGCGTGGGCTTTTTCACCACCGACACCCTGAGCGGTTTGTTCGCTCTGGTGGTGGTTTCCCTGGCCCGGCGGCTGGACGGCATCTTTGAAGATCAGAAAACGTACCTTCGCCGCCTGCGGGAGCGGGAAGAGAAGGAAAAGGGAGGATTTTGATGAAAGCAAAGGCTGGGGACTTCCTCGTATACGATGAAGTCAATGGAATTTATCGGGAGAATCCCGAGCAGGCCGTGCGGGACGATGTGGAGAAGCACTACTGGCTCCATGTCTGCCGGGCGGTGGCCAAGGATTGGCGGCTGTATCTGATGCTGATTCCCATGGTGCTGGTGTTCCTGTTCTGGCGGTACTTCCCCATGTATGAGCTGCTGGGCTGCTTCAAGGTCTCCGACGAGGTCAAGCCTGTGGCGGAGCAGCTCTTCGCCGGCTTCTCCAATTTCAAGGTGCTGCTGGTGGGCGACGGCTCCAAGACCACGGAGTTCTGGCGGGCGCTGCGCAACACCTTCCTGCTGAGCTTCTACGGGCTGTGCTTCGGCTTCCCCATGCCCATCATCCTGGCCCTGTTCTTCAACGAGATCAAGTCCAACATCGCCCGCTCCGTCTACCAGGTGATGACCTACCTGCCCAAATTCATGTCCACCGTGGTCATGACCTCCCTTGTGACCATGCTGGTCAAGCAGGGCTCGCTCACCTCCAATATGGGCATCGTGTCCCAGCTGCTGTGCAATCTGGGGCTCATCTCCCAGGAGGTGGCCCAGGGGGGACTGCTGAATCAGCCGGGCTTCTTCCGCTCCATCTATCAGATTTCCGGCATCTGGGAGGCGGCGGGCTACGACTCCATCGTGTTTTTTGCCGCCATCATCGCCATCTCTCCCACCAGCTACGAGGCCGCCCAGATCGACGGCGCCGGGAAAATGGCCCAGATGAAATATGTGGTGCTGCCCAGCATCCTGTCCACCATCGTCATCATGCTCATCACCCGCATCGGCTCCCTGCTGAACATCGGCTATGAGAAGGTGCTGCTGCTGTACAACACCAATACCTATGTCACCGCCGACGTGGTCTCCACCTTCGCCCAGCGCTACGGCATGGCCGGTGCGGCCAAGGGCATCGCCTCCGCTGCGGAGATGATGAACAATGTGATCGGAATGCTTCTGGTGATCGGCGCCAACACCATTGCCCGCAAGGCGTCCGACGTGTCGCTGTACTAAGGAGGCTGCCATGAAACGCAAGCTGGAAATTTCCGAGCTGATTTTCAAAATCATCAGCTATACCCTGCTGACCATCTTTGCCCTGTGCTGCCTGTATCCCTTCGTCTACGCCATCTCCGCCGCCATCAGCGGCCGGGACGCCGTGGAGTACAGCCAGGTGGTGCTCTTCCCCAAGGACATCCAGTTCGACGCCTTCAAGCGGATGTTCAACAACAATATGTTTTGGAACGCCTATTCCAACACCCTGTTTTTGACCCTCTACGGCACCATCTGGGCGCTGTTTGTGGCGATTCTGGGCGGCTATGCCCTGTCCAAAAAGCGGCTGCTGTTCCGCCGGGGCTTCAACTTCTTCCTGGTCTTCACCATGTGGTTTTCCGCTGGCCTGGTGCCCCAGTACCTGAACTACCTGGACACCAAGGACATTTTCAACTCCCTGGGCATCATGGACGACAAATGGCTGGTGGTCATCGCCATGGGCATGGCGGCCATGAACATCATCCTGCTGCGCAACGCCTTTGAGGGGGTGCCCTCGGAAATTGAAGAGGCCGCCATTGTGGACGGCGCCTCCGAGTTCCAGGTGCTGCGCCAGGTCTACATCCCCATGAGTAAATCCACCATCGCCACCGTGGCATTGTTCTTTGCCATCTCCCGGTGGAACGGCTACTTCTGGGCCCGGCAGATGATCTCCAACTCCAACGAGCATCCCTTGCAGGTCTTCATCCGCTTGCAGCTGGAGCAGTATACCGACCCGGAATTCATGGCCGGCTGGAACGAGGTCTTCGCCTCGGACTCCATGATCTATGCGCTGATCGTCTGCTCCATCGTGCCCATTCTGGTGATCTACCCCTTCATTCAGAAGTATTTTGCCAAGGGCGTCAACGTGGGCGGCGTGAAGGAATAACGTGTTTTACAGCGTGGGCTGTTTAACAATTATAAATTTTATAAGGAGGAAAACATGAAAAACGTGAAATCTCTGCTGGCCCTGCTGCTGGTGGTGGCTATGGTCGCCGCCCTGCTGGTGGGCAGCGCTTCCGCTGAGTCCGGCCTGACCTATGCCGAGGGCACCGTGCTGCGCATGGCCACCGGCTACAACAACGCCAAGACCGGCCTGTTCTTTGACGCCGAGGTCGCCGGCGAGGGCATCGTCCTGGCCGACGGCGTGACCTATCACAGCGGCGACCTGAAGCCCACCTGGGTGGAAGTCCAGAAGGAACTGGGCGTCACCTTTGAGGACAAGTACCAGGGCAACAGCGCAGCCAAGGAATTCGAGTATTGGAAAGACAGACTGACCGAAGTGGACATGGTCTCCGGCACTGCCGTCACCCTGTCTGAGTACGGCGAGACCGGCGCTCTGGTGAACATCGCCGAGTACCTGGACCAGATGCCCAACTTCAAGGCCTATCTGGAGGCCAACCCCATCGTCCGCCTGTCCATCACCGGCAACACCTCCACCGGCGCCATCTACTTCTCCCCCTATTTTGACGGCGTCAACGACATCGAGCGGATGCCTCTGATGCGTGCCGACTGGGTGGCCAAGCTCCTGGACGGCGAGGGCGAGTTTACCGCCGACACCTGCGGCAACACCGCCGAGCCTGTCTGCGAGCCCTATATGCCCACCGAGGGCGTGGTGGAGATCGAGGTTGTCAATGCCGAGGGCACTGACGTAGAGACCATCTCCAAGAACTACGACGTGTCCGGAAACATTGTGGAGAAGATGAATGAGGTCGGCTCCATGTCCGGCGTGGACGCCGTGAACATGCTGCGTACCTACATCGACGAAGCCTACGACGGCTACTACGGCACCACCCGTTCCAACCTGTTCATCGGCCAGAACGCCGCCTGGGACGCTGACGAGCTGGTAGCGCTGCTGCGCTGCGTCACCTCCAACGCCCAGACCCTGAACGGCACCGACAGCATCCAGGGCCTGTTCACCCGGGAAGACAACAACAACCAGCGCCGTGTGGATATGTTCCGCTTTGCCGGCGTCCTGTTCGGCGTCCGGGGCCTGGAGTCCCGTCAGGATTACCTGTACGTGGGCGAGGATGGCCTGCTCCATGACGCCCGTCAGGAGGAAGCCACCTATGAGGCTCTGGAAAAGATGAACGCCATGGTGGAGGAGGGCCTGATCTCCAAGGCCTTCGTGGATATGTCCGAGGAGAGCACCAAGACCTACCTGCAAAACGACCTGGGCTTCATGCACTATGACTACAACCAGACCCAGACCGTTTACAACGCCACCGTTCTGAACGAGGGCGAGAAGTACATGGCCGTGATGGTTCCCGTGGCCCACTGGTACGACGGCACCAGCGAGGACGGTGTGTTCATGCGCTTCACCGAGTCCTGGCGTTCCGTGAAGACCGACGGCTGGGGCATCTCCAAGGCCGGCGTGGGCGACGACACCAACAAGCTGAATGCCGCCCTGGCCCTCATCGACTTTGCCTACAGCGACAAGGGTATGATCCTCATGTCCTACGGCCCCGATGCCTTCATCAAGACCAATGACGACGGCAGCTATGTGACCTTCAACTTCAACGGCAAGGAAATGCCTGTGATCGCCGACGCCACCTACGACGAGCTGTGGGAGAAGGCCTCCGGCAACTACACCAACTACGCCCGTTTCTACCTGGGCTCCACCCTGTCCTTTGCCAAGAGCCAGGCCTTTGAGTATCAGTGCACCCAGGAAGTGGGCAAGGAAGGCGCCGGCCACATCTCCACCGCCATCGGCCTGGGCACCATCAAGCACCCCGAGCTGGCTGTCACTGAGAACCCCTGGTATACCTCCGTTCCCACCGTTCTGCCCACCACCCGGGTTGAGAACGATATGGTGAATACCTACTCCGAGCTGAAGACCAAGTTCTCCTCCTCCAAGGGTGAAGAGAACATTCTGGTGGCCCTGATTGCCGCCGGCTACAACGACGATATGTACGATGCGGAAGACGCCGCTGCTACCGTTTCCGAGGATTGGGGCGGAATGCAGTACCTGAACATCAAGCAGGACGCCTGGGATCGCCTGCTGGAGTACTACGCTGCCATCGGCTGAGAGGCCAATATATCCCAAACAACGCATTCCCCATTTTCCGGCATCAGCCCGGACTGATGCAACACACAAGCGTTGAATCAGCAACCCCCTTCCCGGGAGCCCACGGGCTCCCGGGAAACAGGGACTGCTGAGCGCAACGGGGAGGTAGACGAGAATCATGTATAAAAGACAGATGAAATTGCAAAAAATCCTGTGCCTGCTGGCGATTCTTTCCAGCGCACTGGTTTTCATATATTCCCTGGGGCTCATGACGGATTTGTATGACAGCCTCTATGGCACCATGACCGACCCCAATGACCTGACCAAGACCACCGTGCCCGGCTCCATCGTCTATTATGACATGCAGGGCTTTAACAATACCTTTATGAAGGCGGGGCTGGGGCTGATTCTCCTCAGCTGCCTGCTCTTCATCACCAACACCCATTCCCGCCGGAAATACTATGTGGGGAACTTCGTCAGCATCGCCTTGCAGGCAGCGGCCAATGTGGCGGTGGCGGTGTGGGCCCACACCCAGCTGCAACTCTACCGGGCCCAGTTCCTGGCTGTGGATTTTGAGGCGCTGGCCAAGCATGCCAAGCGCTGGAAGACACTGTACACCCAGTCCACCTTCTGGTTTGATGTCCACTACGGGGTGTTCGCCATCTTGCTTGTTGTGACGATACTGCTGGTGGCAAATGCTTTCTGGAAGCAGAGCCTGATGAAGCAGGAGCGGGTGCTCATCGCCCAGGGAGAGGAGGCAAAGGTATGAACCAGGAAGAGCTGCTGATTAAGAAGGATCGGATGCGCTTTATCAAGAACAAGCTCCCCGCCAATCTGGCGCTGCTTGGAATCCTCTTTGACGTATTTTATTTTGTCTCCATCTATCAGTCCGATGTCCGGGATTATTACTATACCATGATGATCGGCGCTTCTATTTTGTATAATCTGGTGTTCATGCTGGCGTGCTTCCTGTCCAGCGAGGGCATCAAGAACTACAAGGGCGGCTACGCCTGGCTGCTGGCCGGGCTGGGCGTGGGACAGATCGTTCGAATTTTCATCCTGCCCGCCCAGGCCCATGCCACTGAGCTGAAAAAAATTGGCCGGGTGATGGGGGACAGGCAGTACGCCTTTGTAGTGACCTGCCTGGCTGTTTCTGCACTCTGCTGCCTGGCTGCCGCCGCCATCGGAGGCTACCGGAGCAGCGTCCTGAAAAAATACCAGGCGTCCCTGGAAACCAAATCCGCCTGAGGAGGAATGGGCTATGGCACAGCTTCGCTTAGAGCATGTGGATAAGATTTATGACAATAAGGTTCAGGCGGTGTTCGATTTCAACCTGGATGTGAAGGACGGGGAGCTGATCGTTCTGGTGGGCCCCTCCGGCTGCGGCAAGTCCACCACCTTGCGAATGATCGCCGGATTGGAGGACATCTCCCGGGGGCATCTGTACCTCGACGGAAAGGACATCACCCAGACCCCCGCCAAGGATCGGGACATGGCCATGGTATTCCAAAACTATGCCCTCTACGGCCACATGACCGTCTATGAAAACATGGCCTTCTCCCTGACCCTGCGGAAGGAAGACCCCAATGTCATCCACAAGAAGGTGCTGGCGGCGGCGGAAATCCTGGATCTCACCAGCCAGCTGAACAAGAAGCCCAGCCAGCTCTCCGGCGGTCAGCGCCAGCGAGTGGCCATGGGCCGCTCCATTGTCCGCAATCCCAAGGTGTTCCTTTTCGACGAGCCCCTTTCCAACCTGGATGCCAAGCTCCGGGGCGCCACCCGGCGGGAGATTCTGTTGCTGCACAAGCGGCTGGGGGCCACCATGCTCTATGTCACCCACGACCAGACCGAGGCCCTGACCCTGGCAGACCGGATTGTCTGCATGTCCATGGGCCATGTCCAGCAGGTGGGCACGCCCCTGGAGCTCTACGACTCCCCGGCGAACCTCTTTGTGGCCAGCTTCATCGGCCTGCCCCCCATGAATTTCTTCGATGTGACCGTGGCTGGGGCTGAACTTCGGGGCAAGGATTTCCAGGTGCCCCTGACGGAGCAGGAGCAGAAGATCCTCTCCGCCTACCAGGGGAAGGAGATCACCCTGGGAGTTCGGCCGGAGAACATTGTCGAGGGCGGGAGCCTGAGCGTCAAGGTGTTCTCCAATGAGAACCTGGGCATGAACACCCTGGTTCACGGTCATCTGGGCACCGCCCGGATCACCGCCAAGCTCCGGGGCTGGAAGAGCTACAGGCAGAATGATGTGGTGAAGGTCAGCTTCCAGCGGAAGCACTTCTTCGACAAGCAGACCACCAACGCCATCGGAAGGGAGCAGAAGGCATGAAAAACGAGACGCTTCGTAAATTCGTGGTTTCCCTGAAACGCAAGCCCCAGAACATCGCCATGGCGGCTCTGGTGGTATCCTTCCTGGTGTACTCTCTGAATCTGACCAGCATTTCCAACACCACCGCCAAAATCCAGGGGACCGGGATGGGCTTTGCGGGCTTCTGCACCATGCTGTTTTCCATTTTGTCCTTCGTGTGCTTCCTCAATGCCTTCCCCTACCGGAAGAAGGCAAATGTGCCCATGCTGGTGCTGATGTTCGGGATGTTCGCCATTGTGGTGGGCTGCGACTGGTACTATCTGGGAGTCATCTCCCGGGCCATCACCCGGGCGGAAAGCCCCATCAGTTCGGTGGACTTCCCCTATGTGGCCAAGGCCCAGGGCGTGCTCCACTGGCATATGGTGCTGCTGGGAGTTACCACGCTGCTGGTCATTACCCTGCCCGTGTACCGCAAGGCCCTGCACAAAATCAAGACCTCTGTGGACGTGGAGGACAACGGCAGGCTGGACGCTATCGACATTACTGATTAAATGAAAATAGGGAGGCGGAAGCCTCCCTATTTTGAAGAGGGAAGCCCTTGATGCAAGATAGAAATCTCGATATTCATTCCTGGCGGAATGAGCGATATGCGCTGCGCGCTTGATAGACCCGGTGGGTTTCGATATGCGCTGGGGCGCAAGAAGGAATGAATATCCAATCGAATGCGAACAACGTGAGCATCTCTCGAAATCGAAGATTTTATCGAATTTTCCCGAGAGGGAAAATATATCGACTTTCGCCACAGAACCGGCAAATCCTGAATTTGCTGGGTGAAGCAAAAGGAAAGCAATATGGGAAAAAACGACAAAAACACCCCCCTGCGGTCGCCGGAGCAGCTGCGGGAGATTTCTGACTATTACAAGCTGAATACCAAGGCCGTGGAGGACCTGGCGAATGCCACTGCCGAAAACTCCCCGCAGGTTTCCCAGGAGGAGCTGAAGAAATACCGCTCCAGGTCAGGCATCCATCTGCCCAAATGGCTGAAGGCGGTGCTATTAAAGGCCTGGTTTGCCGGAGCGGTCTGTTTTTTCATCTTCTGGGGCCTGGGAATGTACCTAACCAATCTGCTGGATATGATGCTGGTCTTCGGCGTCGCCCTGGGGATGGTCATGGATTTGCTGGTGAACAGCATTTTCCGCTTTGCCGCCGCCACCCCCGGGGAGAACGACGGCTGGATGATGTTTCCGAAAAAGGGATTGGGAGCGTTCTTTGGAAACATTCTGTACGCTTTTTTACTGCTCTTTTGTGTGTATTCCCTGTATCAGCTGCTCAATACCGCCATTGTGAGCTTCACCGGACAGACTGATTCCGTGCCCGTTGGGGTGGAGCCCATTCTCTTTGGCCTGTTTTACATGGGCTTTGACCTGCTCTTTGTGGGAATGAAGCACCTGGCACGGCGGATTGTGGCCGATGCGAAAATAAGTGTGAAGGAAAGGAAGAACTGAATATGAAGCTTCTCTTTGTCAGCGGGGTTTCCGCCTGCTTTGAACTGGATAACGACGCTCCCTACTACGCCCCGGAAAGCTATACCGTGTGGCTGGACGGTGAGCCACAGTTTGAGGGGAATGCCAACGTGTTCTCCCTTTTCTCCCTTCGCCCCGGGGCCCATTATCAGGTGGCGGTCACCACAGCTCAGGGCAGGGAAGAGCTGGAATTCACCACCCCCGCCGTCACCGCCGGGGTGAATGTAAGGGATTTCGGTGCGGCGGGAGACGGCGTCACCGATGATACCGCAGCCATTCAGGCGGCCATCCATTGCCTGCCGGAGGGGGGGCTGCTCCATTTCCCGGCGGGCCGGTATCTCACCGCCCCTCTGGCGCTGAAAAGTCATATCACCCTCTCTCTGGGGGAGGGGGCGGTGCTCCTGGGCACGCCCCAGCGAGACCGGTATCCCGTGATTCCCGGGGAGGCAGAGGACTTGTTTACCGGGCAGACCCGGGTGTTCGGCGCCTGGGAGGGCAACGCGGCTCCCATGTATCAGTCCCTGATTTTTGCGGAGCACGCCCGGGACATCACCATTGTCGGGCCCGGCACCGTGGACGGCAACGCCCAGAACAGCGATTTCTGGACCCATTTCAGGGAATTCTCCGCCGGACGACCCCGGCTGTTCTTTTTCGGTCACTGTGAAAACATCACCGTTCACGGCATCACCGCCCAGAATTCCGCCTCCTGGCAGTTCCATCCCTTCTTTTCAAGAAAGGTGGGGCTGTATGACCTGTTCGTCAAGGCCCCCAAGGACAGCCCCAATACCGACGCCATCGACCCGGAATCCTGCGACGGCGTGGGAATCATCGGCTGCCGGTTCAGCGTGGGGGACGACTGCATCGCCATCAAGTCCGGCAAAATCGACCTGGGTCGGAAATACAAGCAGCCCGCCGACCACCACACCATCCGCAACTGCCTGATGGAGTTCGGCCACGGGGCGGTGACCCTGGGCAGCGAAATCGGGGCGGGGGTGCGCAACCTCTCCGTCTCCCAGTGCTGGTTCCGGGGAACCGACCGGGGCCTGCGGATCAAGACCCGCCGGGGCCGGGGCAAGGACTGCGTGCTGGATCAGATTCTCTTCGAGAACATCCGCATGGAATCGGTGCTGACGCCCGTGGCCATCAACATGTGGTACAACTGCTGCGATCCGGACCGGTTCAGCGAATATGTGTGGAGCCGGGAACAGCTGCCGGTGGATGAGCGCACCCCCCATCTGGGAGGCTTCACCTTCCGCCATCTGACCTGCACCGATGTCCAGGTGGCCGCCTGCTACATCGACGGCCTGCCGGAGATGCCCATCGATGCCGTCCGCTTTGAGGATGTATCCTTCACCTATGCCCAGGACGCCAGACCCGGCAAGCCCATCATGAAAAATTTCTCCCGGGAGGAGTGCCGCCTGGGGCTGTATTTCGACAATGTGCGCCGGATTGCCCTGAAAAACGTCTCCCTGGAGGGCCAGGCAGGGGAGAAGGTTGTGGCGGCCCACTATGAGTCCCTGGAAACGGAGTGAGTGTATGTACGAAAAAATTGACGCCTACATCCACCGCCTTGTCCGGGAATCCACCCCCGACCGAACCGTCTGGAACATCGAGAAAATCCGGGAGGGGAAGAAGGGCAGCTGGAACTACATCGACGGCTGCATGATGACCGCCCTGCTCGCCATGGCGGAGATCACCGGCGAGGAGGAATACTTCCGGTTCGTAGAGCATTTTATTGACGATTACATTTTGGAGGACGGCACCATCCGCACCTACCAGCCGGAAAAATACAATCTGGACGACATCAACGAGGGGCGGGTGCTGCTCCCGCTGTACCGGGCCACGGGAAAGGAGAAGTACCGCCTTGCCGCAAACCGGTTGAAGCACCAGCTGGATACCCAGCCCCGGACCTTCCAGGGGAATTTCTGGCACAAGGCCATCTATCCCAATCAGGTCTGGCTGGACGGCATCTATATGGCCCAGGTGTTCTACGCCCTGTATCAGCGCCAATTTGCCGGCGGGGATTATTCCGACATCCTAAGGCAGATCGAAACCGTGAGAAATGAGATGTTTGACGAGAAGAAGGGCCTTTATTACCACGGCTATGATGCCAGCCGCACCGCCTTCTGGGCGGACCCGGTTACCGGCTGCTCCAAAAGCTTCTGGCTGCGGAGCATCGGGTGGTTCAGCGTGGCCCTGGCGGATTTGCTGGAAATCATCACCGGCCCGGGCAGGCAGACGCTGGAGGATATTTTCACCCAGCTCATGGCGGGGATTGACCGGTATGCCGACCCGGAAACCGGCATGTATTACCAGGTTCCCGACCAGCCGGGGCGGGAGGGGAACTACCCCGAAACCAGCGGCAGCTCCATGATCGCCTATGCCATGCTGAAAGGGGCCCGGCTGGGCATTTTGGATAGAGAATATGCCGCCAAAGGTCAGAAGACCTTCAGCGGCATTGGAGAAAAATATCTGTCCTTTACCGGCGATACCCTGAATCTGGGGGGCATCTGCCTGGTGGCGGGGCTGGGCCCGGAAAGCAACCGCCGCCGGGACGGAAGCTTTGAATACTATATCTCTGAGCCGGTGGTGGAGAACGACGCCAAGGGCGTGGCCCCCTTCATCCTGTGCTACACGGAGATCAGGCGGCTCACTCAAGCTTGATTTTCACGCTGTCCTCGTCCGGGTCTACCCGGGACTCCTTCTGGGATTCCAGATAGTAGCTGGGAGCTACGCCGTATTTTTTCTTGAACATCCGGGAGAAGTACAGCGGCTCCCGGAAGCCGCACTGCTGGGAGATTTCGGCGATGTTGTGGCTGTCGGTGTAGCCGTAGGAGAGCATGTCCGCTGCGGTTTGCAGCCGCTTGTCGGTGAGGTATTTGTGGGGGGTTACCCCCAGCTCCTTCTTGAAGAGCTTTCGCAGATAGTCGTAGCTGAAAGGGAAGGACTGCAAGAATTTGTCCAGCTCATAATTGCAGTCCGGGTAGTTCTGGATGATGTTGCTTTCAATCTCCTCCACCACCTTGCTCACCGGCTGGGTCTTGTGGTAGCAGATCAGGTAGCAGTAGATCAGGTCGCCATAGGGGGACAGCAGCAGCCGCCGCCGGTCCGAATCCCCGTTGAAGTGGTAATAGGCCGCCTGGAAGGCTTGCAGCAGGAACTGGTTGCTGTCATCCTGGACGATCACCGGGGACTTGAAGGGAAGCGCCGTTTCGGTGAGGTTGATGTGGATATTGGTAAACCCGTCGCTGCTGTTGTTGCGGTGGGGCACCAGGGGAGGCACCACCACAATGTCGCCCTTTTTATAGTTCAGGTCGAAATCGTCGAAGTGGAAGGTGCCGCTGCCCTCGGTGCAGTACACCAGCTCCCAGCTGCTGTGGGCGTGGCGGCTGACGGTCAATGTGAGAAGATGCTTGCCAACATATACGATGTTATTCATATCATCACACCCCGTTTGCTTTTTGTAGGTAACACCACATAATGGGACAAGAGCTTTCGGCGAGAGATCTTGACCCAGATGAAAGTGTGAAAAGTGCGGGAATACTTTGTGTATTTCCAACTTTTCACACTGCACAGATGGGACAAAATATCCGGCGAAAGCCGAAGCTCCCATTGCGCAGTGTTGCCTAATGATTATATCAGAAATTCGACGCTTTGTCCATGGGTTTTTCCAGGGAAAGAAAAGTGGGAAGGCCAAACCCGGTTTTAGGTTATCGGCATTCGTAAGCATTTCAGCAAATTGTAATTTGAAGCGCAGGGCGCTTCACCCCAAACCCGCATGGGGGTGGTCAGTAATTACCGCATAAGTATTCGCCCGGTAACGTTTTCTGGGCAGAACGTTGCGTGGTAATGGGTAACGGCTTCTGAGAAAGGCTCCCCTGTGTAAGGGGAGCTGGCACGGCGAAGCCGTGACTGAGGGACTGTG
>JAETOP010000026.1 GCA_021771675.1 Oscillospiraceae bacterium
ATCTAAAGTGAATTGGCATTTTCGGACCAAAGATGCTCGCCAGAAGCTTATTTCCCTATATCCTGAGCTCTGACGTTTATTAACTTAGTTTGCTTATCAACGTGTCAATACACTAGCCCATTCACCAAGAAATTTACCGAGCTGCTCATCTGACATGGATCTAATAAAATCAGCTCGTGTGGCCGGTCTGACTTCATCCTCCCTTAAGAACCACATAATACCATCGTATGGAGAAATCGCTCCATAGCAATCGAGGTCATCTTCGAATCCAATCTGTTCAATAACAACGATGTCACCATCGTCAAAATTTCCCCCAGTATGTGGGTTTATAACACGGACGCGATCTCCAATTTTATGTTTCATAAGTCCTCCTCTATTTCTCATTATTTTGGGAACCCCATTTTATTATCCCATGATTGTCTCACGTCATTAGTCCAGCCAGGTGGCATGATGCTTTGGTATTACGATACTCGTGGACGGCGCGCATTTAATATGCTTGCATCATTTATTGAGCATCAACCCATTTATAAAACTCGCATTTTATGTCAATTTATGCACTATATATTGTGCCTATCTCTTTACTCCGAGCGCAGGATTGTATATTACAGTACGCTTAATAACTCCATTACGAAAACAATCGTTTACGGCATCGTAAGCCTTTTTGATTGTGGAATAGGAGAGACCTTTATCCTTCAACTCGTTGACCATCTTCTGCACATCATCAGGCTGAATCGCAGCAACTTGAAGATGCCCGATATAGGGAATTACCTGATAGGTCAAGGTTTGCTCAAGACGGTCATAGCTCTTAGGCTTCAACTCGTTGGACTTTACAGAGCGGAGCCAGTTAAGCATATAGGATTCCACGGTTCCTTTTTGAACGACGCTCATGTCATTCTTATGCAATTCCTTTTCAAATTCTTTTAGCTTCTTTTTTACTTCACGTTCCGACTTCCCATAGAAGGCTTTGATCTTTGGCTTTCCTTCTGGAGTAAGACCAACCCGAATTCGGGCAGTCCATGTTCCGTCGGTACGCTGAGAGATGCAGCCATCACCCTTATCGCGTCTTTTTTTATCAGCCATAATATTGCGACCTCCAAG
Source organism: Oscillospiraceae bacterium (assembly GCA_021771675.1). Next base: position 1,099 of record JAETOP010000026.1, read on the forward strand.
TGTTTGATATGTATTATGGGAGGGGCTGTCGTATTACTCTGTATTACTTATTTATTACTTATCAAGAGTGACTAGCCGGGAATAATAGTGACACATCATTTGAGTTTTGTCAAACGCTTGTTTGTTTATAGCTGATTTTTTGTTTATACATAACAAAAAAGTCGTCCTAAACCGGACGACTTTCTATGAAAAGTGGCAGGGGCACAAGGACTTGAACCCTGAGCCTACGGTTTTGGAGACCGCCGCTCTACCAATTGAGCTATACCCCTATATATAAAAGGCAGAAGCCTTAATGAACTGGTGGGCCTTCAGGGACTCGAACCCGGGACTATCCGGTTATGAGCCGGAGGCTCTGACCAACTGAGCTAAAGGCCCGTGGAATCTCGGTGAACTCATCACCACGGGGGCTATTATAGCACCTTGGCCCCAGGTTGTCAAGTAAAATTCTTCTTGCTCTTCGATAAAAAACGCAGGCCAACATGTGAATGCGTTACCGGGTGGGCAACGGGGTGACTATGATCAGCCGCTCCAGTGCCCGCCCAGCTCCGCCGGGGAGAACGCAAAATCACTTAAAATCCGCCATATTCAGGCAGTCGCCGGAGCGGCACAGTTGGGAGAGCTCCCCGTCCCGGAGCAGATACGCCTCGCCGAAAAGCAGCAGCTCATGATCGTCCTGGTAGAAATAGCTCCCATCCGGCAGGGCGAAGAAGGCGTTGCCCTGACTGTCGGGATAGGTAATGTCCTCAAACAGCCGCAGTCCGTCCAGAATATCGTCCTTCACCTTCTGGTAGTGGGGCAGGATGTTGATGTCGGTAAGTCCCAGACCGGGAGAGAACCGCTGAAAATAAGGGTCGATCCCCTCCCCTTCCTCTTCCGGCTGGACATATGCCATATCCGCCAGATTCATGGAACCGGCGCTGATGCCCATGACCACGCCGTCAAAATCCCGCAAAATCTCCCGCAGTCCGATCTGGCGGAAAAATTCATTCTGGGTGGGAACGTGGCCCCCGGCCAGAATAAGAAAATCGCTGTTTGCAACAAGCCCAGCAGCTTGATCGGCATTGGTTCCATCCAGGACAGCGTAGGAGCTGAACACAATCCCCGCCTGGGAAAAGGCGACGGAGGTGTCCATGCCGAAGGAGCAGGTCAAATCGTGCCGCTCCGGATCGGAGGCCACGAACAGCGCCCGTGGAAAGGGGGGCAGGCATAAGCGAAGATTCTCAAGGAAATGGTTCTCCGGGTTCAAAATCGCCCGGTCCGCCCCATCCAGATAAGGACTGCTGGTAATAAAAAGGGTCATAATGTACTCCTTTTGCAAAAATATCAAATATTTTTTCCTCCGGCAAACGCTATGGCGCAGGGAGCTTTGCACCCGGGAAATATTCCTCCACAAAATCTACCTTGTCCACCTGGAAGGATTTTCCGTTCAAATAGGCCAGTCCGCCGGCGTCGGTGGTGAAGTCAAAGCTGAGCCGGTAGGAATAGAGGGCCTGGTAATTTCGGTCGAATCGTTTGTCCAGTTTGCCGTATTTCCCATCCCCCAGCAGTGGATGCCCAGCGTGGGCGAACTGGGCCCGGATTTGGTGGGTCCGGCCGGTGATAAGCTGACACTCCACCAGCGTCAGCCCATTGACGCTGGCCAGAGTGCGGTAGTTAGTCTGGCAGGTTTTGGAGCCAGGCTCAGGGGTGTCGGTGACGAACACCCGGTTTTTCTTGGCGTCCTTAAACAGGTAGCCTTTCAAGCTGCCCTCTTTGGGCTTCGGAGAACCCTCTACAATGGCAAGGTATCGCTTGTCCAGTTCCCGGTCCTTGATCTTCTGGTTCATCACCCGCAGGGCCTCGGCGGTTTTGGCGGCAACAACAATGCCACCGGTGTTCCGGTCAATTCGGTTGCACAGGGCAGGGGTGAAGGAATTCTCCTCCCGGGGCCTCCACTCATGCTTCTGGTACAGGTAGGCCTGGATGTGGTCAATGAGGGTGCGGCCGTACTCCGCCCCATCGTGGGGGTGCACTGCCAAACCGGGCCGTTTGTCCACCAGCAGAATATTCTCATCCTCATAGACAATGCTGAGCTCGGGTGCGGCCACGGTGAGGAAGGCGTTGTCCTCCCGGGGTGTGTCGAAGAATTCATCGTTGATGTACAGCTGTAAAGTGTCCCCCGCTTCCAGCCGGGTGTCCCGCTCTGCCCTGGCACCGTTGCGCTTGATGCGCTTGATGCGGATATACTTCTGAGCCAGAGAGGCAGGAAGCAGCGGGACGGCCTTGGCAAGGAACCGGTCCAGCCGCTGCCCCGCATCGTTGATCCCGATGGAAAGCTCTTTCATTTTTTCTGCCCCGCATTCTCAAAGTGCCGGTCGATCTGCTCGGAAAATTCCTGAGCGGCGTTATAGCCAAGCTTTCTCTGCCGGTTGTTCATGGCCGCCACCTCCAAAATCACGGCCAGGTTTCGCCCGGCAGTGACCGGAATGGTGTTCACTGGGATCTTCACACCCAGAATGTCCATATACTGTTCTTCCAATCCCAGCCGGTCATAGGTGGCCTGGGTATTCCAAGGAACGATATTCACCACCAGATTGATCTCATTCTCCGTCCGGACGGCGCCCATGCCGAAGAGCTTGGCCACATTCACAATGCCGATGCCACGCAGCTCAATATAATTACGGATCAACTCCGGAGCAGTACCGATGAGAGAGGTCTCGGATACCTTGCGGATCTCCACCGCATCATCGGCAATCAACCGGTGTCCCCGCTTCAGAAGCTCCAGAGCCGTTTCACTCTTACCCACACCGCTGTCTCCCATAAGCAGCAGCCCCTCGCCGTAAACCTCCACCAGGACCCCATGGCGGGTGATCCGGGGGGCCAGAGCGGATTTCAGATAGGTAATGATGTTGGAGGCCAGGGAGGCAGTGGCTGCTTCGGAGTGCAGGATGGTAACGGAATGCTTCCTTGCCATTTCCAGGCACTGTTCGTCCACCGGAAAGCCCCGGGCAATGAGCAAGGCAGGGGGCTTATAGGAGAAAAGCTGGTCAAAAATGGTAAGGCGTTCCTGGGGAGATTTCTTTTGCAGGTAACTGATTTCCACATTGCCAAGAATTTGCAGCCGCATGGGCTCAAAATAGTCGAAATATCCCGCAATTTGCAGTCCGGGCCGAGACACCGAATCCACGGTAAGCCGGATGGATTCATAGTCCGTGGAAGCGTAGACCACTTTCAGCTTAAAATCCCGAACCAAGTCCGTCAGCGCAATGCTGTAGGTTTCAATCATAGGCATCCTCCTGGAATCTTTTTGATTATTATACCATAAAGCAAAGCGGAATGGTATCATATCGACATATTTTCCGGCTCCTGGCGCAACCGGGGAGGAAAATATCAATTTTCCTGTATAATAACCGCTTTGCGATTATTATACCAAGCCTGCGGGGAATATCAACATATTTTTGAAAATGAGAAAATTTTGCAAAATAGTACTTGCTTTTTTCAGAAAAGTCTGATATTATATCTAGGCGCTTGGATTGGGCGCAGTATACAAAGTACGATTTCAGATGGGAGGTGCAATGAATGGCGAAGTGTGATTTTTGTGGTAAGGGTGTTACCTTTGGTATTAAGGTGTCCCACTCCCACAGACGTTCCAACCGCGAGTGGAAGCCCAACGTGAAGCGGGTCAAGGCAGTCGTGAATGGAACTCCCTGCCATGTGTACGCTTGTACCAGATGCCTCCGTTCCAATAAGGTTGAGCGGGCCGTCTGATTGATATGGCATATAAAATACGCTGCCGGTCACTCGGCAGCGTTTTTTATTTCTCTTTCGACACCGCCTGGCGGCGGTGTCGAAAGAGAAAAATTTTACATTTTCAGGTAAGAAAAAAGTATAAGAGGTTCCCTAGCTTCTCTGTTACAAAGCATCCCTGGAATACCGGGAGAAGCCGTCCCCCAGCACCTGGTGGGCCTCCTGGAAGATGACGAAGGCATTCTCGTCCCGCTCCATCACCAGCTCCTTGAGCTCCGCCAGCTGACCCTTTTTCACCACGGTGAGCAGCACCTTCTTTTCCCGGCCGCTGTAGCAGCCCTGACCATGGAGGAAGGTGGCTCCCCGGTCCAGCTTCTCGCAGATGTCCCTGGCAATCTCCTCCGGCTTGTCCGAAACAATCAGCGCCACCTTGGAGTAGTCAAACCGGTACACCACCACATCCATCACCCGCCCGGTGATGAACACCACAATGCCGCTGAACAGCGCCCGGCTGATGTCCTGGAACACAATGCCCGTGAGCACCACCACGCAGGCATCGAACACGGTAGAGATGATGCCGATGGGCACATTCCGGTAGTGCAGCTTCAAAAGCCGCACCAGGATGTCTGAGCCGCCGGTGGATGAGCCCGCCACAAAGACGATGCCAATCCCCAGGCCGCAGAACAGGCCGCCGTAAATGCCGCTGACCAGGGTATCCTGGGGCCCAATGGAGATCAGGGCAAAGACATCGATCATAAATCCGCTGACCAGCATCCCCAGCAGGGAGCCTGCAAAGAACCGTTTCCCCACCCGCAGTCCGCCGATCAGAAACAAAGGCAGATTCAGCAGCACCGACAGCACGCCCACATTTTGCAGCCCCAAAATGTGGGCCAGGGCTTGCGCCAGGCCGGAGATGCCGCCGGAGTTGATGTCGTTGGGCTCCAGAAACAGGCTGAACCCCAGGGCAAAAAGGGTGCTTCCAATCACTGTCAGAAAAATCCAGCTGGTTTTCTTCCAAAACGCTCTCATGTCTTCCTCCGTTACAGCCCTCCACAGAGGGCATTAAATATCCAGCTTCTGCTGTTTTTCCTGGGCATCCTCCGGTTTTAGCAGGGCCCCGGCGGCAGGAATGGCCTTGGTGCGGTAGCGGCTCTGGTTTTCAATGCCGCTTCCCTCCAAAGGCTTCACATCGGTGAGGGTGGATTTCTTTTTCAGGGTCATCACCGCCACACCCTGGGTATTGCGGGTGGTCTTGGGCAGCAGCTGGGCCGTGGAGAAGATCAGAGCCCGTCCGTCGCTGGAGTACAGGGCCATCTGTTCATCCTGCTGTAGGGCCGTCACCGCCGTGAGGGGGCTCTTGTCACTGTAGGCGCCGGTGAGCTTTTTCCGGTTGGTCTTGGTCTCGTAGGCGCTCAGGGGCACCTTGGCCGCCTTGCCGTTTTCAAAGAAGAAGAGGACAAAGCCGGAATAGTCGGCGGTGAGCACCACCTTTCGCACCGTCTCCCCGGGCTCCATGCCCAGCTTCTGGGGCAGGTAGTCCCCCAGCTGGGATGCCTTGCCGTCCTCAAAGTCGCTGAGCCGGGACTTGTAGCACTGGAACTGGTCAGTGAACACCAGCACCTCCGTCCGGTTGCCAGCCTCCTGGGAAAAGGCCAGGCTGTCCCCTTCCTTGAATTTCTGCTCACCGCTCATTCGCAGAGACTGGGCGGTGATTTTTTTCAGATACCCCTCTCTGGAGACAAACACGGTGACGGGATAATCGGGAATATCCTCCTCTTCCTCCTCCGGCTCCGCCTCAAAGGCCTGATAGATAATTTCCGTTTTCCGGGGCTGGCCGTATTTCTTGCTGACTTCCTGGAGCTCCTGAATGATGAGGTTTTTCAGGCGGCGGGAGCTATTCAGGGTATCCCGCAGGTCGGCGATTTCCTGCTCCAGCTGGCTGATGGCCTTGGTCTGCTTGAGGATGTATTCCTTGTTGATGTTGCGCAGCTTGATTTCCGCCACGTAGTTTGCCTGAATTTCATCGATGCCGAAGCCGATCATCAGATTGGGCACCACCTCCGCCTCCATCTCCGTCTCCCGGATGATGTGAATGGCCTTGTCAATGTCCAGCAGAATCCGCTCCAGGCCCCTCAGCAGGTGCAGCCGCTCCTCCCGCTTGCCGATCTGATGGAACAGCCGCCGCTTCACGCAGTCCGTGCGCCAGGCGGTCCACTCCTCCAGAATCTCCCCCACCCCCATCACCCGGGGCATTCCGGCAATGAGGATATTGAAATTGCAGGGGAAGCTGTCCTGCAAGGGGGTCATACGGAAGAGCTTCTGCATCAGCTTCTCCGGGTCAACACCCCGTTTCAGGTCAATGGTGAGCTTCAGGCCGCCCAGGTCTGTCTCGTCCCGCATGTCGGCGATTTCCTTAATCTTGCCCGCCTTGATGAGCTCGGCCACCTTGTCCATGATGACCTCGGTGGCGGTGGTGTAGGGAATCTCGGTGATCTCGATGAGATTCCCTTCCTTTTCGTAGTGCCATTTTGCCCGGAGCTTGAAGCTGCCCCGGCCGGTGGCATAGACCTCCCGGGTGGCGGCCTCGTCAAAAAGCAGCTCCGCCCCGGTGGAGAAGTCCGGCCCGGGGAGAGTCTCCAAAATGTCATGCTCCGGATTTTTCATCAGCGCAATGGCAGTATCACAGACCTCCTTCAAATTGAAGGAGCAGATGTTGCTGGCCATGCCCACGGCGATGCCCTGGTTGGCGGACACCAGCACATTGGGAAAGGTGGTGGGCAGCAGGCTGGGCTCCTTCATGGTGGCGTCGTAGTTGTCCACCATGTCCACGGTGTCGCTGTCAATGTCCCGGAACAGCTCAGCGCAAAAAGCATCCAGCTTGGCCTCGGTGTATCGGGAGGCAGCGTAGGCCATGTCCCGGGAATAGACCTTGCCGAAATTGCCCTTGGAGTCCACAAAGGGGTGGAGCAGCGTCTCGTTGCCCCGGGACAGCCGGACCATAGTCTCATAGATGGCGGCATCGCCGTGGGGATTCAGGCGCATGGTCTGGCCCACAATGTTGGCAGACTTGGTTCTTCCACCAGTGAGCAGGCCCATTTTGTACATGGTGTACAGGAGCTTCCGGTGGGAGGGCTTGAAGCCGTCGATCTCCGGGATGGCCCGGGAGACAATCACGGACATGGCATAGGGCATGTAGTTGAGCTCCAAGGTCTCGGAGATGGCCTGCTCGGTGGTGGAGCCGTGCAGCCCCACCACATCGTCGGTATTCACTTTTTTCTTCTTTTCAGGTTCCTGTTTCTTTCGTGCCATATTCGGTTCCTCGCTTTATCAGGAAATATCCGCCAATTCCAGATATTTCGCTCCGTTTTCGGCGATGAAGTTTTTCCGCTCGTTCAGTCCGTCGCCCAAAAGGATGTTGAAGTAGTAGGCGGTGCGCTCGGCATCCTCCGGCATGACCTTGATGAGCCGCCGGGTCTGGGGATTCATGGTGGTCATCCACATCATCTCCGGGTCGTTCTCGCCCAGTCCCTTGGAGCGCTGGATGTTCACCTTCCTGCCCTCCAGCTCCTTTAGAATTTTCACCTTTTCCTGCTCGTTGTAGGCAAACCAGGTCTTGTCCTTGCAGGTGATTTCAAACAAGGGAGACTCGGCAATATACACATACCCATCCCGAATCAAGGTGGGGCAGAGCCGGTAGATCATAGTGAGAATCAGGGTCCTGATCTGGAAGCCGTCGTAGTCCGCATCGGTGCAGATGACCACCTTGCTCCAGCGCAGCTGGGAAAGGTCGAAGGAGGAGAGCTCCTTGGATTTTTTCCCCTGAATTTCCACGCCGCAGCCCAGCACCTTCATCAGGTCGGTGATGATGGGAGAGGCAAATATTTTGTTGTAATCCGCCTTCAGGCAGTTGAGGATTTTGCCACGAACGGGCATGATTCCCTGGAATTCCGCATCTCTCGACAGCTTGACGCTGCCCAGAGCGGAATCGCCCTCCACAATGTAGAGCTCCCGCACAGCCACATCTTTACTGCGGCAGTCCACAAACTTCTGCACCCGGTTGGAGATGTCGATGGCCCCGGAGAGCTTCTTTTTCACGCTGGACTTGGTCTTCTCCGCAGACTCTCTGGCCCGCTTGTTCACTAAGATTTGCTCCGCCGCCCGGTCGGCCTCCTGCTTGTTCTCGATGAACCAAACCTGGAGCTGCTCCTTGAAAAAGGCGGTCATGGCCTCCTGGGTGAATTTGGAGTTGACGGACTTTTTGGTCTGATTTTCAAAGCAGCCGATGGTTGAGAAGCAGTTGGTCACCAGAACCAGGCTGTCCTGGATGTCCTGGAAGATGATCTTGCTCTCGGTTTTGGTATACTTGTTATTATCCTTCAGATATTTGTCAAAGGCCGCCGTAAAGCCGGAGCGGAGGGCCTTGTCCGGGCTGCCGCCGTATTCCAGCCAGGAGGAGTTGTGGTAGAACTCGATGTGGGACACCTGCTTGGAAAAGCAGAAGGAGGCGGTGATTTTCAGCTTCATCTCCGGCCGGTTCTCCGCATCCCGGCCCCGGCGCTCGGTTTCCCAGTACACAGGCATGGTAAAGGCATTGTCCCCCACCATTTCCTCGATATACTGCCGGATGCCCTGAGGATAGCAAAATTCCTCCTGCTCAAATTTTCCACCCACCTGGTTGCGGAATTTGAAGGTGATGCCCCCGTTCACCACCGCCTGACGGCGGAGCACATCCCGGTAGTATTCCACGGGAATGTTGATCTCCGTAAACACCTCTTTGTCCGGCTTCCAGTGGAAGAGGGAGCCGGTTCTCTTCCGGTCGGCATCCATCTTTTTCAGGCCGCCCACATTTCTGCCCTTCTCGAAGTGCAGATCGTACCGATACCCGTCCCGGCGGATGGTGGCGTCGAAGAATTCCGAGGCATACTGGGTGGCACAGGAGCCCAGGCCGTTCAGGCCCAGGGAATACTCGTAGTTCTCCCCGTTCTCCCCGTATTTACCGCCTGCATACATTTCGCAGAACACCAGTTCCCAGTTGTAGCGCTTTTCCTTTTCATTGTAGTCCACCGGGCAGCCCCGGCCGAAGTCCTCCACCTCCACGCTCAAATCCTCGTAGCGGGTGACGATGATGGTGTCCCCATGGCCCTCCCGGGCCTCGTCGATGGCGTTGGAAAGAATTTCAAACACCGCATGCTTGCAGCCCTCCAAATCATCGGAGCCGAAGATCACTGCGGGCCGCTTGCGTACCCGATCCTCCCCTTTCAGCATGGAGATGCTGGTATTGCCATATTGTTCCTGCTTACTTTTACCTGCCATAATTCATACCTGCCTAAGCTTCCCGTAATAAGTCCAGTGTATTATATGCAAAAATGGAAGAAAAGTCAAGAAATGGGTTTTTATCCTCCGCTTTTATCTCCCCGATTTTGCTCATACTACAAAAAATGAAAAGGAGCTGTTTGGATGGAATCCATTTGGACAAATACGGCCCGTCTCCCCTCTTTTCCGCCTCTTACGGAAGATACCAACACCGATGTGCTGGTGATCGGCGGCGGGATGGCGGGGGTACTGATTGCCCACCAGTTGAAGCGTGCCGGGATTCACTGCGTGCTGGCGGAGGCCAGCACCCTGGCCAGCGGCATCACCAAAAACACCACCGCAAAAATCGCCTCCCAACACGGTCTTGTTTACCGGAAGCTTTTGAAACGCTTTGGCCCGGAGGGTGCAAGGCTCTACTATCTGGCAAATCAAAATGCCGTAGAGGATTTCCGGCGTCTGTGCCAGGGTCTGGACTGCGATTTTTGCGAGCAGGATCACTTCGTCTTTTCCCGGGAGGATTCCCGGATTCTGGAGGAGGAGCTGTCCGCCCTGGCTGCCATCGGGTGCCCCGCCCAGCTGGTCAAGCCGCTGCCCCTCCCCTTCCCAACTGTGGGCGGGATTAAATTCCCCCGGCAGGCCCAGTTCCATCCCCTGAAATTTCTGGCCGCCATCGCCCGTGATTTGACCATTTTTGAAAACAGCTGTGTCCGCAAAATCAAGGACGGCCTGGCCGTCACCGACCAGGGCAGCGTCCACGCCAACTCCATCATCGTAGCCACCCACTTTCCCTTCCTCAATACCCATGGCAGCTACTTTCTCAAGCTCTACCAGCAGCGCTCCTACGCTCTCTGCCTGGAAAACGCCCCGCCCCTGGAGGGCATGTATCTGGATGCCCAGGAAAACGGCCTGTCCCTGCGCAGCTTTAGCAGCCGGCTGATCGTGGGCGGCGGCGGCCACCGGACGGGAAAGGTTGGAGGCGGCTGGAAATACCTGGAGGAATTTGTCAGCCGTCATTATCCGGATGCAAAAATCACCCACCGCTGGGCCACCCAGGACTGCATGAGCCTGGACGGCATTCCCTATATCGGTCAATACAGCGCCAAAACGCCGGGCCTCTATGTTGCCACCGGCTTCAACAAGTGGGGCATGACCTCTTCCATGGTTGCCTCCCGGTTGCTCACAGACCTGATTACTGGAAAGAACAGCCCTTACGCCCCTCTCTTTTCTCCCTCCCGAAGCATTCTGCATCCCCAGCTGGGGATCAACGCCCTGGAGGCAGTGGGAAACCTGCTCCGCCCTTCTGGGCCCCGATGCCCCCACATGGGCTGCGCTCTGAAATGGAACGATCAGGAGCATAGCTGGGACTGTCCCTGCCACGGCTCCCGGTTTACTGAAAAAGGCAGGCTCATCGACAATCCGGCAACGGGTGATCTCAAAAAAGTCCCAATAAACCGGTGATTTTGATTTTGCCTCTTGTTTTTTGGGGGCTTACCGGTTATAATATCCCGAGAAAAAGATAGGAGGTCATTATTATGGCTGTTAAAATTGAAAAAGAAACCATCATCGGCGACATTCTGGACATTGCGCCCCAGGCTGCCCCCCTGTTCATGGCCATCGGCATGCACTGCCTGGGCTGCCCCTCTTCCCGGGGCGAGACGGTGGAAGAGGCCTGCATGGTTCATGGGGTGGAGTGCGACGGCTTCCTGGCCCAGCTGAATCGTTTCCTGGAGGCCTACGAAGCAGAGCAGGCCAAACAGTAAGAACGCACGGGGCGGCCCAAAGGGCGGCCCCCTTTCCTTTCATGCAATAGGATACACCAGGAGGTGTCCAATGAAACTCCCACTTTCCAACCGGCTTCTGACCTGCTGCCAGTTTGTCCGCCCCGGAGACCGGGTAGCGGACGTCGGCTGTGACCATGGGTATCTGGGAATCTACCTGCTTCAAAGAGGTATCGCATCCAGCGTCATTGCCTCGGATGTGAACCGGAAGCCCCTGGAAAGCGCAGTGGCCAACGCCCACAAATTCGGCGTTCAGGAGCGAATCTCCTTTTTCCTGTCCGACGGTGTCCGGCAGATTCCCCGGGATTTTGACTGTCTGGTCTGCGCCGGAATGGGAGCGGATACCATGATCTCCATTCTGGAGGCCGCTCCCTGGCTGCGCAGTTCCAAATACCGTTTGATTCTCCAATGCCAGAGCAAGCGGCCCGCCCTACGCAAGTATCTGGCCCAGGCTGGGTTCTCCATTTCCCGGGAAACACTGGCCCAGGACGGAAAATTCCTCTATCCGGTGACGGAGGTCACCTACGCCCCCGCTTCTCTCCCCGCTCCCTGGGAATTTTACATCACCCCCCAGCTGCTGTCAGACGACTCCCCTCTGCTGCCGGCCTTTCTCTCCCGGGTCATCAGCGGTCTGGAAGAATGCGCAAAGGGTCTGCAGCGGGAGGGCGGGGAAAAGTATCAGGAGATTACTGAAATTCTTCGGCATCTGCACGAATTGGAAGGAGCCACATCATGACCACGGTAAGGGATATTGTCCTCTGGCTGGAAGCCATCGCCCCCCAGGCAAAAAAGGAATCCTGGGATAATGTGGGGCTGCTCTGCGGCTCGGAACACCGTCAGGTTCGCACCGTCCTGGTGGCCCTGGACCCCTTTGAGGATGTGGTCCGGGAGGCGGTGGACATTGGCGCCGATCTGATTCTCACCCACCATCCGCTGATTTTCCACCCACTGTATTCCATCACCGATGATACCGCCCTGGGCCGAACCACTGCTCTGCTGATTCAGCATCACATCGCCGCCCTCTGCGCCCATACCAATCTGGATATTGCCCCGGAAGGAGTTGGGCATCAACTGGCCCTCACACTGGGGTTAAACGACATTTCCGTGATTAACCCCACGGAAATTGATGCCCAGGGGAAGGTCTGGGGGCTGCTCCGGCAAGGCACCGTTCCCCACCAGTCCTTGCAGGATTTTCTTCCCACCGTCAAAGCCGCCCTCCATACCCCCGCCCTTCGCTATGCCGACGGCGGGAAGCCAGTCCACCATGTGGCAGTGGGCGGCGGGGCCTGTGCGGAGGAATGGCCCAACCTGCTTCGGGCCGGGTGCGACACCTTCATCACCTCCGACGCAAAATACAATGATTTTTGGGATGCCCGGGACGCTGGGCTGAACCTGATCGACGCCGGCCATTTCTACACGGAAAATCCCGTATGCGGCTATCTGGCAGATGCCCTTGGGGCAGCTTTTCCCTCATTGAAGATTGTCGTTTCCCAGGTACATCGGGACTGTATGAAATTTTACTGAGGGATTTTTCGGATTTGGTGTTGATTTTTTGAATTTCCAATGCTAAAATAGATTGAACATTTTTTGAATACCATTCCAGAAGGGAAGAAATGAAATATGTCCGGACATTCCAAATGGCATAACATTCAGAAAACCAAGGGTGCACAGGACGCCAAACGTGCGGCGGCCTTCACCAAAATCGCCAAGGAAATGATCGTCGCCGTAAAGGAAGGCGGCGGCTCCATCGATCCTGCTTACAATTCCCGTCTCGCCACCATCATCACCAAGGCCAAGGCCGCCAACATGCCCAACGATAACATCAAGCGGGTGCTGGAAAAGGCCGCCAGTGCCGGAAGCGGCGAGAGCTATGAGTCCATCACCTACGAAGGCTACGGCCCCGGCGGCGTGGCCGTCATTGTGGAGGCCATGACCGACAACCGCAACCGCACCGCCGGTTCCGTCCGCCATCACTTCGACAAGTACGGCGGCAACTTGGGCGCCAACGGGTGCGTCAGCTGGTCCTTTGACAAGAAGGGCGTGCTGGTCATCGACAACGAGGACGGCGACCTGGACGAGGATACCGTGATGATGGACGCTATGGACTGCGGCGCCGACGACTTCCAGCCGGAGGAGGACTGCTTCACCGTCTACACCACTCCCGACGATTTCAACGCCGTGGCCGATGCACTCACCGCCAAGAACTACTCCTTCGCCTCCGCCCAGATCGAAATGGTTCCCCAGAACTACGTAAAGCTCTCCCCCGAGGATGCGGAGAAAATGGAGAAAATGCTGGATCTCTTCGACGATGACGACGACGTCCAGAATACCTGGCACAACTGGGATCAGGAGTAAGCTTGCGCCCACAATCGACTGCTTTCCCCTGGAAGGCAGTCTTTTTTTGCGAAAAATTGGAAAGCAGCGAATTCTGTGCTTGCGCTCAAAGGTCAAGTAGATTATAATGTCATTGTTGTTTTATGGATGAAGGAGGGATGGGGTTGAATTCCATGTACACCTGCGAATGTGCGGACGGGCGAACCATCACCGGACTCTCCCGCTGGGAATTGGCAGATCTGAAACGGATGGCACCCCTGGAGCTTTCCAAAGTGCTTGCCGAGCAGCGTGATTTCGCCCGGTATTATGAGGCCACCTTTTTCTACCCTATCCAATCTCTGAAATCGGAAGCTGCCCAACTGGAGCAGAAATATGAGCAGTCCAAGAATCTTGCTTTTCTCTGCGGCGCTGTGGCCGGGGTATTTACGGTGCTGTGGCTTCTGATGGTGCTCATCCCCCAGCTTCGGTTCTCCGGCCTGACTCTGTTGATGGCGGTGCTGACCCTGATCAGCATTCTAACGCTCATACCCCTTCTCTTCCGTTTCATCTCCATCCAGGAGGATCATGCCAAGCGTCTGCCAAGGATTCACGCCAGGCAGCGAGCGCTGAGGCAGCAGGAGGAGAGGGAAATTTACGGCACCTATGTAGAATACCTGGTGGGCGGCTATCTGATTTCCCCGGAGTACTGCCTGTACAGCGAAGCCCTGGAGCTGATGATTCAGGCCCTCAACTCTCGCCGTGCCGCCAATCTTTCGGATGCAACTATGCTCTGCAAGCGGAAATTGGGGAAATCCCCGGTTCCCCGAATCGTCACCGCCCTTCACTCCCTCACAGACGCCACCGCCCCCCGGTCAGCCAGGCAGGAATCCAGAGCAAAGCAATTCGATCTGGGGCAGCTTCCTCCCCAGGGCCCGGACATCCAGGCGGTGCTTCATCTGTCGGAATATCTGCACACCGCCCTGAAAGACTTTGCCGCCAACCAACGGGCTCCCTCAGACAGTCCAGGCAGCATCTCCTCTACCCTGACCCAGGAAGAGGAAGCGCTGATTGCCGAATACCGCTACCTGAAAGATGACGAGAAGAAACGAATCCGCCGGGTAGTACACAGCTTTCACACCAATGTATACTAAAGACCGAATCAATCCCGCTGACGCATCAAAGCGCCGGCGGGATTGTATTTGTAATGTTTGAAGGATGTAAAATGCGGGAATACTGTCTCTCAAAGATGATACAGGAAGGGACGGTCAAATGGCAAAATACAAACGCGGGAAGAGCAGCTTCCTGTTCACCAGCAAGCCTGTGATTGCCTCATGGGCCAGCATTGCCGGGAAAAAGGAGGCAGAGGGGCCCCTGGGACAGAGCTTCGACAAGACCTCAAGCGACACCTTCTTCGGGCAGAAAACCTGGGAGCAGGCAGAGAAAAAGATGCAGGAGCTGGCACTGAAAACCATGGCTGAAAAGGCGGGGCTGCACACATGGGAGATTGATCTGGTATTCTCCGGAGATTTGTTGAACCAGTGCATCGGCTCCTCCTTTTCCCTGCGGAACATGAACATCCCCCATCTGGGGCTGTATGGAGCCTGCTCCACCATGTCAGAAAGTCTGCTGCTGGCAGCTATGACCGTGGACGGCGGCTACGCCGATCGGGTGGCAGCGCTGACCTCCTCCCACTTTGCCTCCTCCGAGCGGCAGTACCGCTTCCCCCTGGGCTACGGCGGACAGCGAACCCCCACCGCCCAGTGGACCGTCACCGGCTCCGGCTCCGTCCTGGTCGCCGCAGAGGGAACCGGCCCCCGGATTCTCTCCGGCACCGTGGGCACCGTCCGGGACCTGGGCATCAAGGACGCCGGAAACATGGGCGCCGCCATGGCTCCGGCGGCCTTTGCCACCATCAAGGCCCACATGGAGGACATGAACCTGACTCCCAAGGACTATGACATGATCGTTACCGGAGATTTGGGCCAGCTGGGCAAGGAACTGCTGCTGGAGCTGGCTCAGCGGGATGGAATGGAACTGGGTGGAAAGCTTTCAGACTGCGGCACCATGGTCTTTGACAACACAGTTCAGGATGTGCATTCCGGCGGCTCCGGCTGCGGATGCAGCGCCATCACCCTCTGCGGACATCTTCTGGGGGAGCTGTCCAAGGGAAAGCTAAAAAAAATCCTGTTCTGCGGCACCGGAGCCCTGCTCTCCCCCACCTCCACTCAGCAGGGTCTGCCCATTCCTGGGGTATGCCACGCCGTTGCAATTGAAGGGGGGAAAAGCTAAATGGACTACCTGAAGGCATTCGTCATCGGAGGGCTCTTCTGCCTGATCGGACAGATTCTCATCGACAAGACCACACTGACCCCCGCCCGGATTCTGGTTGGCTATGTGGTCACCGGGGTGATTTTAGGGGCCCTGGGCCTCTATCAGCCCATCCTGGACTTTGCCGGGGCCGGAGCCTCCGTTCCCCTTACCGGCTTTGGCGCCACCCTGGCAAAGGGCGTGAAGGAAGCTGTGGATGAAAGCGGCGCCCTGGGAATCCTCACCGGAGGACTGAAAGCTACCGCAGGAGGTATCTCTGCAGCGATTATTTTCGGACTTCTTGCAGGAATTCTTTTCAAACCCAAGGATAAATCCTAAATTTCAGGGCAATCTATCTCTGCGGGAAAACCGCCACCAAATTTAGGAGGATTTCAAGATGAATAACCAGAATCAGAACCAGAACAAAGAGAACAAGCAGGAGAACTGCGGCGGCCGGAACCAGACCCAGGACCAGCAGAGCAATCAGCAGAGCCGCTGATTAGAAATGAAACAAAGCAACGGCGTGGCTTCGGTCACGCCGTTGTTTCATTAGAACCTGATTTGGATGGACAAGACCCCGTTATTCAGCCCGGCGGTGATGCTTCCGCCCATCTTCTCCACCAGGGTCTTGGAGATGGCCAGGCCCAATCCGCCGGAATTCCGGGCGGCCTCCACAGTGAAAAACCGGTCAAAAAGCTTGCCCACCTGCACCTCATTCAGGCCGGAGGCGGTATTGGAGAACTGGATTTCTCCGCCGCCTCCCAGCCGGATTTCCAGGTCGCCGTCGCTGTATTTCAGGGCGTTGTTCAGGATATTGCTGAACACCCGGCCCAGAGCCTCCCGGTTCAGCTCCCGCTCCACTCTGCTTTCGCAGATCTGAATCCTCGGCTGGATGCCCCGGGCGGTTAAAGCGGCATAGAAAGCGGCAACGCTCTCCTCCAGGACGCTGTTGATACACACCGGCTCCATTTCCAGCTCCTGGGTGCTGAGAATCACGGAATAGCGAAAAAGCTCCTCGGTCAGCTGCTTCATGGCCTCCGTCCGATTTTCCACCAGGGACAGATACCGGGCGGCACTTTCGCTCAGCGGCTCCCTTCCCAGCAGATCCAGATAGCCGCAGATGGCGGTGAGGGGGGTGCGCAGGTCGTGGGAGATGTTGGTGACGGCTTCCTTCAGTTCCCGGTCCCCATTCTGGTACCTGTGCCGCTGCTCCCGGAGCAGGCGAAGCTGGGTGTTGATTGTCGCCGCCAGCTGCCGCAGGTCGGCATCACGGGAGGAAATGTCGATGAGGATGTTGGTATCCGCTGCCAGCCGGTCTTCAAAGGAACGCCCGATTTCCCGGGCGGATATGTGCATCAGGTGTATTTTCACCACAAGGGCGACAATCACCACCGCCAAAGTGACGATCACAGCCAGCAGCAGATGTACCATAATATCCCCCTCTTACTCAATATCCTTCTTTTTGAAACACCCAATTCCAATTACAGTGAAGAAAACGGCCAGCACACCGGCACAAAGCGGATTCCGCCAGTCAAAGTCAAGCCGCCTGTCCAGGCTCAGCATCATAGAGCCGGAGGGAATGGCAGCCGTTATCCATTCAAACATGGTGCGAATCCTGCCGCTGAGGTAAAGCGGATTGGGGAGGCCATCCTCCAGGACAAAGCCGCCATCCGGCTGGGCAACGGCCCGAACGGTGAGCTCCGGTTCAGACAGCTTTCCATAGGTTCCGATGCCGGCGAGGATGATTGCCACAGCCAGAAACAGGCTGATGGCGAGATTTCTCGCTTTATAGCTATCCAACATGGACAGCATGGTAAACAGTGCCGCAAATTCCACAATCACCAGCCCACAGCACAGCAGCCGCCAGGGCTGTGCCTGCACATGGGTCACAGCCGCCCTTCCGGAAAAAGGGAGCCCAATCAGAAGCACTGCCAGCAGGTAGGCCAGTGCAAAGAAAAATGCGGCGGCAACGGTCATCAGCAGGTAGGAAAGATAAATCTTTCCCCGGGCGTGGCCCACGGTCAGCTTATTGCGAAGGGCGCCGTCAGAATAGTCCGTCCCAATGAAGAAGCAGGCAAAGATTGCAATGACCACCGGAATCAGAAATGTCCAGAGGTAGAAATAGGCGTGGGCATTGTATTCCAGCCACCCCTGCCCCAGATTGCGGGTGTTGTAGGCCACCAGGGCATAGAAAAACACCCCCGTAGCGAAAGAAAGCCCTTCCAGCAGCCAGAAAATCCCGCTTTTCCAGAGCCGGGCAAAATGAGCGGCTAACAATTTTCTCATCCCCGGCACCTCACTTAATGTCCTTCCGCCGGAAAGAGCGAACCCCCAGCGGAAGAATCAGCAGGGTCACCAGGATGGAGAAGATAATTTGCCGAACCGGGTGGGTGATGGAGGCGTCATTCATCAAAATGCTCTGCCCGGTGGGGAGGAAATCCAGAATGCACTCAAAGAGGGTTCTCACCGCTCCGCTCAGGTACAGCGGGTTGGCCGTGGGGTCTATCATGGTAAATTCCCCGTTGATATAGGCCATACCGCCTTGCATCTCCGGCTCACAGAGGCGATCATTCACGGCGTTGGCCAGGAAGGTAAGCAGCATCCAAAACCCCAGGGTCAAAAGAATCGTCATGGCCTTGTTGGAGGAAAGGGTGCTAATCCAGGTGAAAATAGCGGCATAAACAGCGGTAAAGCCAATCACCACCAGAAGATAGGCGTCAAAGCCCCCCACCCCCATCTCGAAGGGGCCGATCAGGAACCACCCCGGCACGCCCCCAAGAAACCACGCGGCGTCAAAGGCCAGGCAGGCGGAGAAGCAGGTGAAGAAATTGGCGAGGAAAATATCGGTGCGGCTGTGGCCTACACCCAGCTTATTCCGCATGGTTCCGTCGGAATACTCGGTTCCCAGGAACAGGCTCACGAACACCGCAAAAACGATGCCCATGTAGGGAGCGAGAACGAAATAATATTTGTCCAGGGGACGGATGTACCCCCGGGATGCCATGGAAGCGGCGGAACGGGCACTGGAGAAGATCATTGCCAGAGAGAGCAGAAACATCCCCGCCAGGATAATCCAAAAGCTTCTGTCCCGCCTCAGCCGGGCGAAATTGGCAGATAACAACCTACGCATTGCTGCCACCTCCCACCAGGGAGACGAAGTAGCTCTCCAGGCTCTCGTCCTTTTCCTGGGCGGAAACCACCTCGCAGCCCTCCTTCGCCAGGGCCAGGGTCAGCTGGGTGATGTTCACCCTGGCATAGACATCCGCCTGGGTTTCGGAGAGAAGCTTGTATTCTACCCCCATGCCGTCCAGCACCCGGGCCAGCGCGGAGGCCTTTGTCACCTCCAGCCGCATACATTTCCGGCAGGCGGCCTCCAGCTCCTGGGCGCTGAGCTCCTTCACCATCCGCCCGGCGTCGATGATGCCGTAGTGGGTGGCCAGGCGGCTGAGTTCATCCAGAATGTGGCTGGAAATCAGCACGGTGATCTGCCGTTCCCGGTTCAGCCGCAGAATCAGCTCCCGCATTTCGATGATGCCCTGGGGATCCAGGCCGTTGGTGGGCTCGTCCAGAATCAGGAAGTCCGGATCACCGGCCAGGGCAATGGCGATGCCCAGCCGCTGTTTCATGCCGAGAGAAAAGTTTTTCGCCTTTTTCTTCCCGGTGTTTTCCAGGCCAACCAGCTTCAAAAGGTGGGGGATTTCATCGAAGGAGGGCAGCCCCAGCACCAGATACTGCTGGCGCAAATTCTCTTCGGCGGTCATGTCCAGGTAGATGGAGGGAGTCTCCACCACCGCTCCCATCCGGCGGCGGGAGGACGCTATGGCCTTGTCCGTGTTTCGGACGCCGTAGAGGGTGAAGCTTCCAGCGGTGGGCTCCTGCAAGCCGCAGATTAAACGAATCAGAGTGGTTTTGCCCGCCCCGTTTCGGCCCACGAAGCCGTAAATGGCCCCCTTGGGTACGTGCATGGTCAGTCCGCCCAGGGCCTTAAAATGGCGGTACTGTTTTCCAAGATTTTCGGTGGTTAGAACATATTCCACAAGTAATCGTCTCCTTTTCTGTGATGACCGTATTGTAGTAAAAGGCAGGAAAGGAAACGGTCAAGAAAAGTGTAAAGAATTCGTCAAGATTCCTGTTTGAGCTTGAAGCCGATTCCCCAGACGGATTCGATGTAATCCTCCCCGCCCGCCTCCCGCAGCTTCCGGCGCAGGTTGCTGACGTGCTGCTTGAGGGAGCTCTCCGTGCAGTCCTGGGTGTCCAGACTGATGCGGTCCAGCAGGAGGGACTTGGCAATGACCTGCCTGGGATTTTGCATCAGCAGCTTCAGGATGGCAAACTCCGTCTTGGTCAGTCGAATTTCCCTTCCCTTCACCAGCAGCATTCGGGTATTCAAGTCCAGCCGCAAGTCACCGGCGGTAATATGGTCGGAGGCGCATCCGTCTGCCTTGCGCAGCTGCACCGCAATCCGGGCCAGCAGCTCGGCAGTATTAAAAGGCTTGGTGATGTAATCCGAAGCGCCGCCCAGCAACAGCTTGACCTTATCCTCCACGTCCACCTTGGCGCTGACCACAATGATTGGGATTCCCTGGAGTTTGGGCAGCACCTCCTCTCCGGACAGCCCCGGGAGCATCAAATCCAGCAGCACCAAATCCGGCCTTTTCTGGGACAGCAGCAGCACCGCCTCTGTGCCGGAGTAGGCCCGGAGAACGCCGTAGCCCGCCCCGGTCAAAAGCTCCTCCAGCATATTCCCAATGTAGATGTCGTCATCAATCACAGCGATTGTTTTCATGTCACACCTCAATCATTTTTGCCCGGTCACAGCTTCACCAGCCGATTCAGATGGAAGAAATAGAGATACTTCTCCTTCACCGGCATTTCATAGATTCTGGACAGCGCCTCAGCGTAGGTGTCCAGCTGTGTCCAGTAGCGGCGAACCGCCTGCGGGAGGGTTTCCTCACTGACCCGGTCGGTTTTGAAGTCCAGCACTGTGATGCCGTCCTCTTCCAGCAGGGCGCAGTCCACCACGCCTTGCAGCAGCACCTGCTCCCCTTCCAATCCGTCGCCGTATTTTTCCCCGTCATCCAGGATGGAGAACTTGAACTCCCGCAGATAAGGCGTCCCACTGCGGAGTTTCCTGCCAATCTCCGTGGTAAAGAAATTCATAATGGCTGCAGGCCGGATGGCGCTCGCCTGCTCCGCCGTCAGATGCCCCGTTTCCACCAGGCGGTTCAGTTCAGCCGTCACGCCAGGCTCATCGGTGCAGGCATCATAATGGATAAATTGCATGGCGCTGTGGATGGCGTTTCCGTAGGCTGTGGGAGACTTCACAGCCTCCCGGAAGGAAGGCTGCCGCCAGGTCTGTTCCCTGGCATGGGCGGGAGTGTCCTCCTGAACCTCCTCGTCCCGGGTTCTCCCCTTCCGCCCGGTGACGGTCTGCTTGGAGGGGGCCTGGGTGGCAGGGAGGTGCCCATAGTGGAAGCGCAGGCCTCTTTCCAGCCGCTCCACGGATTCCGCCGGGAAGGGCTCTGTCTCCTCCGCCACCAAGGGGACGTTCTCCGAGGGCGCCTCCGCCTGAACCAGGTCGATTTTCCAGGGATATGGGCTGACAAGCAGCTTCTCCGGTCTGCCGCCAATGCTGTGAAGGGCGCCCGCCTCCATCCGCCCCATGGCCGCCGCCAGAATCCAGTCGGCGTGGCAGTCAGCTTCCATGCACACAAGTTTTTCCCCACCGGCCCAGAGGCGGTTGGCAAGGCCCGTCAGCTTCTTCTCCGGGTTTTTCATGGTGCAGGTCATGATCAGACGGTCTCTGGCCCGGGTCATGGCCACGTAGAGCACCCGCATCTCCTCACTGACGCTTTCGGCTTGAATGGAGGCGGCAATAGCCCGCTTGGAGACGGCGCTGTAGCGGAGCCGGTTCTGATTGTCCGCCACCACCAGCCCCAGTCCCAAATCCTTGTGGCAGAGCACAGCCTCCCGGGAGTCGCTGGCATTGAACCGATGGGACAGGCCGCACAGAAACACCACCGGGAATTCCAGCCCCTTGGATTTGTGAATGCTCATGATGGTCACGCATCCGGCACTGCTCCCGGTTGCCGCCACCTGGCTGCCCCGGAGGGTTTCCAAATATTCCAGGAACTGATCCAGGGTGCGCAGGCCTGCCTTTTCATAATCCACTGCCAGCTGATAGAAGGTTTGCAGATTTTCCTTCTTCGCCTTCCCACCCTCCATGGCGCCGTACACACTGTCCAGCCGGGTCAGCAGGAAGCAGCCTTGCAGCAGCGCCGTCAGGGATTCCAGTCTGGCCTTTCTGCGCAGCTGGGAGAGAATCTCCAAAAAATTCTGTACCCTGGGCTGGGTGCTGTTCAAAAGGGCATCATAGATGCAGATTTTCTTGCTGCCGCTGCGGAGGCTGGCCAGGTCGTCGGCGGTGAAGCCGAACACAGGGCTTGCCAGAATGGTGACCAGCGGAATGTCCTGCCGGGGATTGGAGACGGTTTGCAGCAGGGCGCAAAGGGTGCTCACTTCCTCGGCGTCCATCAGATTCATGCCGCCGTCCAGGGCGCAGCGAATCCCCTCCGCCTCCAAAGCCTGACGGAATTCCCCCGCCATGGTGCTGGGGGACCGGAGCAGAATCACAATGTCCTCCGGCTTCACCGGCCGAAGCTCTGTCCCCTGGCGCACTGTCGTCCCGCTTTTCAGCATCTGCCGGATGCGGGAGGCGGTAAAGGCGGCCTCCTTGTCATAGGAATCCCCATCAGAAATTTGCAGGACATAGAGCTCGGTGGCCGCCTCCCGGAGGGGGACATGGCGCACTCCCTCATGCAGCGCCTCTGCCGCCCCATAATCCAGTCCTCCCACCCTCCGGCTCATGCAGGCGGAGAACACCTCATTGATGCCGGAGATCACTTCTGCCCCGGAACGGAAATTGTGGCTGAGCAGAATCTTGCGTCCCTGTCCCGGCTGGGCCTGCTCCGCCGGGACATAATCATTGTATTTTTCCAAAAAGATTCCCGGGTCTGCCAGGCGGAAGCGGTAGATGGACTGCTTCACATCTCCCACCATAAAGCAGTTCTGCTTTTCCTGGGTGAGGGCGGAAAAAATCGCATCCTGCACTCCGTTGGAATCCTGATATTCATCCACCATCACCTCCCGGAAGCGGGCGCTGATCTCCCGAGCCGCCTGGGTGACGCCGGTTCTCTTTTTGCCCAGGAGCAAATCCAGTGTCCGATGCTCCAAATCTCCAAAGTCCAGAATCCGGCGGCTCCGTTTGGCCCGGCTGTAAGCCTCGTCAAACCGGCGCACCATCTGGGTCAGCCCCCGGGCGGCATCGGCGGACTGGCGTAGATCGGCCAGCACCTGCGCCGAGCTGTCGGAAAAGCAGCGCACCCGCTTTTCCAGTTCATTTTTCAGCGCCTGCCGGATGGCCTTCACTTGGTCTGCCAGGGCAGGGTCAAAGCTTTTCCCTGAAAAGCGAAGGGTGCCGAAGCTGATTTCCTTCCGGCTGACCACCTGATCCCAGGTGGTGCTGGGACGAAGCAGCTCCAGCTGCCCGAGAAGAACGGCAAGATTCTCCATGGGCTTCTCCACCCCCTGGTCGGCCTTCAACCGGTTCAGGCATTCCCGCAAAACCGGCAGCTCCTCATCCAGCCAGTCAAACAGGGCGTTCATCAGGTATCTGCCCCAGATGGTGTCTGACGCATCGGTCACCCCTTCCAGAGACTCATTACATCCATCCAGCCAGGTCTGGGGGTTCAGATGGCACCGGGCGCTGTCGTACACTTTCAGGATGATTTCCGGTAGGGCGCTGTCGCTGCGTCCCACCCCCTGGGAATCCAGGAAGTCCCGGAAATGTCCCTCTTCCTCCTCATAGGCCTGCTCCAGAAGGTCTTTCAGCACGGTATTTTTCAGCTCCGTGCACTCCGACTCGTCCGCCACCCGGAAATCCGGGGCCAAATCCACCCGGTAGGCGTATTCCCGCAGAATCTGGGAGCAGAAGCCGTGGACGGTGGAAATCTGGGTCAGGTACAGCCGTTGCAGCTGGTTTTGCAGATGCTTGTTTTCCGGCTCCCGGGCGATCCCCTCGGTGAGCTTGGCGGCAATTTTTTCCCGCAGCTCCGAGGCCGCCGCCTTGGTATAGGTAATAATCAGAAATTCATCCAGGTTTGCCGGGCGACTGTCATCCGTCAGATACCCCAGCAGCCGATCCACCAGCACCTTGGTCTTGCCGGACCCCGCCGCCGCACTGACCAGCAGCTTACCCCCCCGGTCAGTCACCGCTTGGCGCTGTTGGGGGGTGAGTTCCTCAGCCATGTTTTTCCATCTCCCTTCCCACTTCTTCCCAAAAGCGCTCTGCGCTCATTGCCTTGTAATTCCGCCGCCCGGCCACACTGGCGCTGTGGCAGATACTGCCATAGGGGCAGAACCGGCAGGCATCCTGGGCGCTGCCCCGGGTGTAGGGATTGGGCTCCACATTTCCGGAGGCAATGTCCTCCACCAGTTTCCCCAGCACCCGGAACACATACCTCTCCAGGAGCTTCATCTGCTCCCGGTCGGCCAGGTCGCCGATAAGCTCGCCGTTCTTGCTTTTCACCGGCAGCCGCCTGGGCTCCTCCCCTGGCTCCATGGCCTGGAGGACTGCCTGGTCGTTTAGCAGCAGGCCTTGACGCTTCCAGAGCTTCCGCCGCTCCTTTTCCAGCTCCGACCGCTCCGGGATTCCCTCTGTCAGAAGATAGGGGACTCTGGCCGGGAAATACTGCACCCCCGCCGGAACCGCCTTCTGCCCCAGAAGCTCACTGCTGCCCCGCAGGGCAAACAGGTACAGGAGCATTTGCAGTCCAACACCGTTGAACACATCGCAATAATCAAAATCTTTTTTTCCTGTTTTATAGTCCACCACCCGGTAATACCGGCTGCCCGGGCTCTGCCACACATCCACCCGGTCCACAAAGCCCCGCAAAATGGCATCAATTTTCCCGTTGGGGATGACAATGGGGGGCAGAGAATCTTTATCTGTGGCGCCGAAGGCGACCTCGAAGTCCGCCGGTTCAAAGCCGGACTGGCGCAGCTCCTCCCACAGCTCCTGAACCACCATATCCAGCTCCCGCAGATTCCGGCGGAACAGATATTCCATCCGCTGGGACTGAAGCTGGCTGAACCGCTCCCGGGCGTACTCCTGGGAATACCGGTGGGCAATGTCCAGGGTCTGCTCCAGGCTCACCCGATGGAAGCCTCCCATATCCCGGACACAACGGGCGGTATTTTCCAGCACCGCATGGACATAGGTGCCAAACTCGGCAGGGTCCACCTCCGCCTCCTTCCGCTCCCGGGCCCGGAGACCGTAATTCAGGAAATAGGACAGCCGGCACTCGGCCTGTCTGTCCACCTGGGAGGCGGACAGGTTCAGGCAGTCGCCGTAGAGCTTTCGGATATTGTCCCGGCTGACCTTCCCCAGCGCATATTCCGCCCGAGTCAGCGTATCGGCATATTCTGCCTCCAATCCCAGCTGACGGGCAAGCCCTGCCTGCTTCCAGCCTGCAAGGAAGCTTCCCGCCTCTTGGGCGTCGGCATCCCCGAAGCCCAGGCTGTCATCCATCCGGGCCTCCTCCCCCGCCAGCTGTGCCAAACGGTTATAGATAAATGAGGGCCGCTTGCCGGAGCAGTAAACCCGCACCGACTCCATGGCGCCGCAGAATACCCCGTAAATCTCGGCAAATTCCGCCTGGACGCCTTCCATAGCCCCGCCGGTGAGTGGAACTCCCAGCTCCCGCAGAGCCGAACGCTCCTGATCCGTCAGCACCCCCGTGGAACCGGAATAGCCGGGCAGATTTCCCTCCTGAGCACCCAGCAGAATCAAATGCTTTCCTGCATGGCAGCGCATGGCGGAAACCGGCCCCAGCTGCGAAACATCCAGCACCGGTGGGATGGTGCCCACATCATATTGGCTCAGCAGCAGCCGCAGAAGCCGGACAAAATGCTCTGGCTCCCAGTGGGTATCCCCCAGCACATCATAGAGCTGTTCCAGAGCGGAGAGCAAAATCTCCCAGAGCTGATTCAGAATTTGAGCGTCCCGCTTGCCGCCCTGGCCGTCCAGCTCCCGGGCCATCTGCTCCAACCGCCGCTCCATGTCCACTTTTTCCAAGAAGGTGTACAGCCCCAGCACCTGCTGGGAAAGGGACACCGCCCCCCGAAGGCTCTGCCGAAGGTCTTCCAGGGGGGAGAGGAATTTCTTCCTGGCCTGATTCAGCTTCTCCAGCCGCTGCCTGTCGCCTTCCGTCCAGTCCACCCCCAGGCCGTCAGGATGGTTCTCCCATTCCTGGAGCCACCGGTTCCCCCGGATGCCCCAGAGGAAGGCATAGTTCTCCACCCGGTCACAGGTGTCCGGGTCCATCCCGGAGAGGGCGGAGCGAAGATAGCGAACCACGCTCCGCTGGTCGAAATCGCTGAGGGCGGCATCCAAGGCGGTAAGCACCGTGGCGATCATGCTCTTTTGCAGAATGTCCTCGGTGCCGGACTGGTAGACCGGAATGTGCATTCTGGGGAAAATCAGATTCACCAGGGGCTGATACTGTCCCATGTCCGTACAGACCAGGGTGATGTCCCGATACCGGTTTCCCTGCTCCACCAGTTCCCGGACGGCCCGGGCCGCTCCCATGACCTCCCCCCAGGGGGAATCCGCCCGGTACACCTTCAGAGCCTCCTTTTCACCCCCCACAGGAATAGGTCCCTTATAGAGCCGGGAACGAAGTAAATGAAGCCCGTCCTTCCGCTCCGGAATCACCTCCACCTGAACCTCCACCCCCTGCCGCCGGGCCAAGCGGTAGAGAGCCGAGGCAGTTTCTCCCGCCTTCTCAAAGGCAAGCTGGCGGGAGCCGATGCTGTCACAGTTCAGGCTCACCGTAACCTGAGGGCTGTTTCCGATGAGGTATTCCAGGATGGCAAGGTGCTGGCGGGTAAAATCCGGGAATCCATCGATGTAAAAAACATACTGCCTGGCATAGTCCCCCTGCTCCAGCTGTTCCAGCAGCCAGGTCATCTGGTCCCGGGGATCCCGCTTGCCCCGGCTGCAAAGGGCGTCGTAGCCCTCCATCAGCAGCGCCAGCTCCTCCAGCTTTTGAGACAGGCTGCCTTCGGTTCGCTGTGACGCCTCCCGCAGGTCCGCCCCGCTGATGCAGCAGCGCTTGAACTCGTCCACACCATCTACCAGCTCCAGCAGGAACTCCGGCTTGGTCTCCACGGCGGCATAGGATTTCAAGCGGCTGGAAAGCTGCCGGGCCGCCGCCGCCATGGCAACCACCCGTCCGCCGTTGTCCAGGCACTCCATTGCGCCGCTGCCCGCTCCTTCGGCCGCTCGACGGGCCAGGCGGGTGAAGGAGAGCACCTCAGCGTAGCGGCTGGATGTATCCCCCGCCCACTGGCAGAGGAGCCGTTCCGTCTCATGGCTGATGAGCTCCGGCACCATCAGTATTCGATTTCCCTTCCGCTGCCGCACATCCCTGGCAATCCGGGAGAGCACCTGCTCCCGGTTGGCCGTCCAATCCGTGCCAATGAGAAGATGAAGCATCACGCCTCGCCCCTTTCTTTTTTGGGTAAGTATATCATAATCCCCGGGAAATTACCAGCAAAGCAGTCCAAAAACTCCGCCCCATTTTCGGGCGGAGTTGGGATGAAATTACACAGGCTTGGCGATAAACACGTGGGGGTAGTTGTCCTTGAGCATATTGCACACCACGGCGGCATACTCGAAGTTCGGCATAATGGCATACACGGCGGAACCGGAGCCGGTCATCTGCATCCCCAGCGCACCATAGCTGTTGCAGATGGACTTGATATAGTTGAGCTCCAAATGCTCGGCGGTAACCACCGGGTCGAAAACATTTTCGATCAGGTCGGCGATCTTCCCCAGATCACCGGCAATCAGTGCGTTTTCCATGGCCATATTGTCCGGATGGTGGGCGATGGCCACGGAATCCAGCTTCCGGTAGAGCTCCGGGGTGGACACTGAGAATTCCGGCTTGCACACCACGAAAACGCACTCCGGCATATCCGGAAGCTTGCGAAGCCGCTCCCCCCGGCCCTCCACCATAGCCGTGCCGCAAACCACACAGAAGGGCACATCGCTGCCCACCTGGGCTCCCAGCTCCGCCAGCGCCAAGACAGACAGGGGGCTGCCGTAATGCTTGTTCAACGCCCGAAGCACCGCCGCTGCGTCTGCGCTGCCGCCGCCCAGCCCTGCCCCGGAGGGAATCCGCTTGGTAATGCGGATGGCCAGTCCCTTGGGATCTTTTTTCAAGGCAGTACAGAACACCTCCGCCGCCTTCCAAGCCAGATTCGTCGAATCGGTAGGTATCCCCTCCTGGGAGCATTCCAGCGTCCAGAGCTTGCCGGTACCAATGTCGATCTCCACATCGTCCCGAATAGAAATAGTCTGCATCACACTTTTCAGGTCGTGATAACCGTCCTCCCGCCTGCCCAGCACATCCAGCGTCAGATTTAGCTTGGCAAAAGCACCTTCGTACAAAGTCGTCATAATTTTCTCCTTGGCTTTCAAATAAATTTATTATACCGCAAATTTCGTCAAAAGCAATTGTTCTGCCTGATATTATTTTTGAAACTGGGTATGCTATGCGTATCCCACAACAATGGAGGTTAACGCATGGATACACTGACGCTGATTTTGGCCATCATCGGCTGTGCCAACTGGGGCCTGGTCGGACTGTTTCAGTTCGATCTGGTAGCCTGGCTCTTTGGCGGGCAGGGTTCGCTGCTCAGCCGAATCATCTATACCCTGGTTGGACTGGCCGGTCTGTGGTGCATCTCTTTTCTGTTCCGCAGAAGAGTGTTTACCCAGGGAGAATAAAAGCGGCGGCAGCCCGGGTAAATCGGGCTGCCGCCTTCTCTTTAAGAATTTGGTAACTAGGAAGCCTCTGAATAAATCGTCAGCGGCTGGGCGGCGGATCTTTTGGCCCAATCGTGCCGTGTGAAAAATGGGAAATACACAAAGTATTCCCGCATTGTCCCCGCTTTCGCCTGGGTCAAAATCTCTCGCCACCAGCTCTTGCCGACTTCACCAGAGCTTCCCTAGAATTTGCAGCGCACCACGCACTCGGCAGTCTGGCCGTTGTACTCGGCTCGAATCACACAGGTACCCTTGTTCAGAGCAGTAACATTGCCATTATAAACAGTGGCAATGCTGGAATCACTGGTGCTCCACTTTACGCTTTCAGCGGAGATGTCATTCTCAAGCTCCAGAGTAACGTAGACACCCCGGCGGCCAATGGTGATGTCGGTCTTCTTTAGCTTCAGCACTCCTCCGTTGCTGGGGGTGGCCACGGTAGTGCCGTTGCCGGTGGTGCCGGTGCCGGAAGTACCCTCGGTGGGTGCAGCCTGGGTAGCCTCGGTGGATTCCGTGGCAAAGCTGACCACAGCAGGGGTCTCAATCCGCTTATCACCGCACTGAATGACAATTACAGTCTCGCCCTCGCCAATGGCGGTTACACGACCGTACTCGTCCACGGTGACAACAGACTCGTCACCGGAGGTATAGGTCACCTTATCGGTGGTGTTATCGGGAGCGTATTTCGCCATCAGTCTCCAATTCTGGCCGGCGAAGGTCAGCTTGTCCATGCTGGCAACCAAAGATAGCTCGGTGCAGGGAATGGTGGGCTCGGTGGCCTCCGTTGTCTCGAAAGGCTCCGCAGCGGTGGGCTCCGTCATCATGCCTGTGGGGTCGGTGTTGTCAATGGGCTCCGCCGTAATGGTCTCCTGAGGCTTATTATTGTCGCTGCCCACCCTGTCTGGCTTCCACAGCTTGGTATAGGCAATGTAGCCGCTGACCGCCAGTAACGCCAAGATCAGCACCACCAGGATGAACACCAGGAATTTATTGGAGCCGGCCTCCTCCTCTTCCTCGTCTTCCTCCGGAGCAGGAGCAGGTCTGGGCGCCTGACGGCGGCGGGTGTTCACCGCATCATAATCAAAGACAGCCTTCTCCTTCTGAGGAGGAATCGCAGTGGGATCGCCATCCAGGTCGTCCAGCTGAAAATCATCGCTTAAAATATCATTTATATCACTGCCAGCGTCCAGGCTGTCGCCAGGCTTCCAGCCACAAACCGGGCAGACGCCGGATGCTTCGTTATAGGTTGTGCCACAAATTTCGCATACCATCTTGCTCATTTTGAATACCTCCTGACCAGATGAATAGATGCACCCATCCTTTCGACACATTATATCACACCTTTTTCAAGAAAACAAGCATAAACATATTGCAATTTTTGTAATTTTCGTATATGATACAGGAGATAAAGGAGGCGATCTACGTGTCCGAACAAGCTGCCGTCTCTCCCCTGCTGGACGGCTTTACCATCGGCACCCCGGTAAATGACCATTACGGCGTCTGCTGCTATCCTGCTGTGAAGGAAAATTTCCAACGGAAATATATCCTAAAAGTGATTTCCATTCCTGCGTCCCAGACACAGCTGGATGCCCTGCTGATCACCGGTGCCTATAAAAACACAGCAGAGGCTGCCGATTACTTCCGCCAGCTTTCCGACAATCTGTTGAATGAGGTTCAGCTGCTGCAGCAATTATCCCGCCTGGATGGATTCGTCCCCTTTGAGGGCTGTCAGGTGGAGCCCATGCAGAAAAACCGGATTGGATACCAGGTCTATCTGCTCAGCGGCTTCCGGCTCTCTTTGGAGCGGTATATGCACCGGCATACAGTATCCCATCTGGAAGCGGTGAACTTGGGCATTGACCTGTGTGCAGCCCTGAGCGCCTGCCGTAAGGCCGGAATGCTCTACATTGATCTGAAGCCGTCCAACATCTTTATCTCCAACAAAAAGGAATATCGGATCGGGGATTTGGGCTTCACCCCAATCTCTTCCATGAAATATTCCCCCATGCCGGAAAAATATCGGAGCTGCTACACCCCACCGGAGCTGCTGGACGATCTGTCCGTACTGAACGGTACCGCCGATACCTACGCTCTGGGCATGATTCTGTACCAGATTTTTAACAATGGCGCTCTGCCTCAGGATCCTGGCAAGCCTCTGCCCCCTCCCGCCACTGCCGACGAAGAGATGAGCGGAATTCTGCTGAAGGCCTGCGCCCCCGATCCCGCCGACCGGTGGGAAAGTCCGGAGCAGATGGGACAGGCGCTGATCGACTACATGCAGCGGGGCACCATCAACGACGTGCCCATTATGGAGCCCATCACCGGCTCCAAGGATGGCAAATCCTATCAAACCGCTGCGTTCCCTGTGCCGGAGACGCCGGCGGAGGAAAGCGGAACCACCCAGGAGCCGAAGGAGACCATCCAGCCGGACGCCGTTCAGACGGAACCGGAGGCTGCCGAAGCGGAGCATGAAGAGGATGCTGCGCCGGAGAACGGGGAAGCTGTGGCGCCGGAGGAGGAAAAGATTCTCCCCCCGCCAGAGGAACCGGAGGCTTCCAAGACTTCTTTCCAGGACGCCGAAGAATCCTTCTCCCAGGATGATCCCGGTGCACCGGAACCTGAACCGGTCTCCCCATCCCAGGAGGAAAATGTTCAGGAGCATTTCGTTTTTGAAGATGCAGCACAGACTGTTCCTCCGGAGCCACCCGCTCCGTCCTTCATCGAAGACCCCCTGGATATTTTCTCTGTTGACATTGATGCCGATGTGGCGGAGGCTTTCTCCGCTCTCGCCGGAGACAGCATTCCGGAGACAAAGCCGAAGGAAGACACCATGGACAGCGTGCAGCTGGACCGAGAGCTGAAGGAGCTGAGCAATCTGCTCCGCTCCTCTGAGAAACCCATTGCCAAGACCTCAAAGCCCCATCCCAATGTGGAGCCGGTGGTTATCAAGCCGCCGAAAAAAAAGAAATCTGCTGTGAGCGTTCTGTTTACCATCTTCTTCCTCTGCCTGCTGCTGGCGGCCAGCGTCTGGGGGTATATGTACTACCAGACGGAGTATCTGCAAACCGTAAACGGCATTACCATTGAAGAGGATTTGGGCAAGCTCACCGTTCATGTGGATTCCCAAGCCCGGGAAGAGCTGCTCAGCGTGGTCTGCACGGATCCCTATGGCAACTCCTTCACCCAGAACGTCCGCAACGGCCAGGTGGAATTCACCAAATTGACCCCCGGTACTTTCTACACCATCCAGGTTCAGGTCAGCGGCCTGCACAAGCTGGCAGAGCCCATTTCTCAGGTTTACACCACCGAGGGCACCACCAACGTGGCCGCCTTTAACGCCGGTGTGGGCCCCCAGGACGGCAGCGTTACCCTGTCCATGGTCGTGGAGGGCCATGAGCCCGACCAGTGGCAGGTATTCTACTGGGCAGATGGAGAACCGGAGCTGGCCAAAACCTTCACTGGTCACTCCGTCACCGTGGATAATTTGGTGGTGGGCAAGCCCTATACCTTCCGGCTGGAGCTGATAAATGGCAGCAAGCATTCCGAGGCTGGCGGACAGAACACCGTCCAATTCACTCCCATCCGGGTAATCGGTGTTCGGGATTTGGCGGTGGTGTCTTGTATCGACGGCGTTCTGACGGTACAGTGGAACAACACCACAGACCTGCAGCCCGAATACTGGTGGGTGCGCTGTGTGGGTGCAGGCTACGAACAGACCCAGGAAGCAACCGACACCCAGGCGGTGTTCTCCGGCATCTCCCCCGACCAGTCCTATACCGTTGAAGTGTGTGCAAAGGGCATGTCCCAGACCTCCCGGGTGAGCATCTCCGCCAATCCCATTACCCTGACAGATTTTCAGGTCGATGATTCCAATCCCCAGGAGCTGGTGCTCAGTTGGCAATATCAGAGCAACGCCTCGGAGGAGAACTGGATGCTGACCTATACGCTGGATAACAGCGACCTTCCCAGCGGGGTAAAGACTGACGGCACCACTGCCGTGGTAGCGCCCAGGATTCCCGGTGCGGTATACCACTTCACCTTCCAAACCGGCGAGGATGTATCTGTCTTCAACGGGACCCAGGTTTACACCTGTCCGCAAGCCCAGGTCTACACCGGAAACAGCACCTCCGGAGACAATATCTCCTGCAAGCTGCTGACCACCCCGGAAGAGGAGAATTGGACCATCAACTCCGTTGGCAACAATGCCTTCCACCAGAATTTTGCCTCCGGTCAGTCCATTTCCGCTGTGCTGCAAAGCACCTACGGAAATTACCTGAACAACGAAGAGATCAACATCCTCTATGTCTACCGGAATGCGGCAGGTGGAGCGTCTCCGGAGCTGATCGGTGAAGAAACCCGCAACTGGCGAGACTTGTGGGGCCGCAGCGAGTCTCAGTATGCCGAGCTGAATGTCCCCGTCTCCCCCATCAGCCCAGGAAATTATACGCTTGACATCTATTTCAACGGCATGTATGTATCCTCTGCCGATCTATCCATTTACTAAGGCCAAAAAATCCCGGTGCCGGCAATGGCGCCGGGATTTTACTGAATTTACCAAAATTTTTTCGCAATTTATTCACAAATCCCCGTATAGTTATGATATAATCCTAACGACAATGCGGTTGTCTCATGAGAGAATCGTGTAAAGGATCAGGAGGCGTCTATGCGAAATAAAAGCCACGCCCTGATGGGACGGATTCTGCTTTGTAAATACCTGCCCGGTCTGCCGAAAGCCAGCGCCAAGGCTTTTCTTCTCGGCTGCACCCAACCGGATAAAAATCCTGCCACCTACATCAAAGGCTCCCTGCGCAGCTGCTGGCTCCGGGGGCATAACTACAGCAACGCCAGCCGGTATATGATGCGCCTGGTCCTCCGGCTGGATGGGAAAACGCACCTGTCCGCCTGGGACTGCTACTGTCTGGGCAAACTCATCCACTATACCCTGGATGCCTTTACCTTCGCCCATGACGAACGGTTCCCCAAGGATTTGAAAGCCCACCGGCATTATGAGGCAAGACTTCAGAATTTCTTTCTGGCTCAGGTTCGACGGAGAAGTGTTCCCACGATCCCTTTTCAGGGCTCTCCCGCCGGACTCATCCGGTCCATGCACGCAGCCTATTCCCGGCTCCCGGGAGCCATTGAAACCGACACGGACTTTGCATTTCGTACCTGCTGTCTGCTGACCCAACGGCTCACCGCCGGGCTCCAAAGCTGGCAGTACCACACAGCTCCTTTCCGGGAAGCAACAGGCTGATCCCAGCCGGAGAAAAGTCCGGCTAGTCACCCATAAAAGCAACTGGATGGATAATCGCCTGGAAGCATACTGAAGTCCCCCTGTCAAGTCAATGTCATTAAGTTAAGTCTCACAATGCTCAGTTATCAGAAATGGTAGCTGAGCATTGTGTTGTTATCTAGAGGGAGTCATATCAAAAAATTTTATCAAAAG
>JAETOP010000027.1 GCA_021771675.1 Oscillospiraceae bacterium
TACCCCCGTATCCCGGATAGTACACACTACTCGCATATACTATCCGCTACTTTACGGGAGTATTGTTTCATACCGCAGGGCTTACTGCAAGTCGGTGTTAGTTTTGACGCTTACTTAAAAAGGATAGAAATACCTTCAAATTGCAGTAAAACCTGAATTCTTCCGAATTTATAACATACAAGACATAAAATTTTTGAATTGTACTGAAAACCGGGAAGTTCTGCGGTTGAATGCTAAAAATGCAGCAGAAATAATTGACCGGTTTTTTAAGATGCAGATTATAATTATAACATTCACAATTACAATTTTATTTTGAGAAACTCAAATAATTCGAGCCAGATTTTCCTTGATTTTATTTGGAATTACGTAATTTCTCAACTTTCTTCTCTATTGTATGTTATAAAAAACGTAGGATTTAGAGTAAAATCGCTACCCGGGAAGGTTCAAGCCCAAAGGTGGCGATTATTTTTTGCTTATTTCTTGACACGGAAGAAATAAATCGTGTAACGAGGAACAAATAATATAGCGAATAGTATCCCTCTCTGGGGGTAAGGAGTCCACAGCTATGCTTCTTCGAATGTTGGAAGAAGGAATACGGTGGTCAAGGGCGATACTCTCTGGGAGATTGCCACCAAGTACCTCGGCAAGGGAAGCCGCCGCACGGATTGGCCTCCAATGTGATCTACACCGGCTGGAAGCTGAAGATCCCCAATAAGCAGGGCCAGAAAACCTCACTGTCAGACTATGTTCTGGCGGCGAGGTTTTTCTTTGGCAACACCGCACAATGGGAGCTTCGGCTTTCGGCGGATCTTTTGCCCCATTATGCGGTGTTGCCCTTTTTATCTGTCCGTTTTATGGGACTATTCTATTTGTATAATAATGCCATACAGAGAAAGGAGATGACCCCAAGTGGTATTCTACAGCATAAAAAGCACTGAGAAGGTATTTCACCTCCCCCACTGCAAAATCCGTCAGCGGATGAACAAGGAGTACGAGCAACACTTCGATACCCCAGAAGAAGCCAGAGAACATGGCTATCGGATGTGTAACTGCTGCTCCCCGGTTGGTTCCCGGCTTCGCAAAGAACAAGTTGCAGTCAATCAGTTCTGCCAGGAGAATGGCGTTTCCTGCCGCCAGGAAGATGGCCAGCTCCACATTCGTACCCCACACAGCAAGTGGCGTATCATCGTGAATGGGAACGCTAAGAAACTTTTCCTTTATCACAAGAACAGCTATGAAAAGCCGGAGCGGATTCCCAGCATTGTCCCCGGCCACCACTCCCAAGCAATCCGATGTGACAGTATCATGGGATATCTTCAGTACATCGTCGAACATGATACTTTCCGAGTTCGAGAGCGAAAAATCGCCAAGAAGAAGAAACGCGCATATCACAATCTGCGGAAGAATACTTGGAAGTATCAAAAAGGTCGCAGTAATGCCCGAGTCAGTGCAAACCAGTTATATTCCGTTTTGGATAATGTATATTTTTAAAGGAGTGCATAACTATGACTAATTTTGAAGCAATTCTCCAGATGGATGCAACCAAGTTAGAAACCTTTCTGGATCATGTTTACCTTACTGGCTTAAACACTGGTATGTACGCTGCCACCCTGGAGGAGGCAGAACAGGAAGCAGTGTTAGACAGCAATTTCTACGATATGAAGTGGTTGCTCTCAGAGGCGGAGGATGCTACCCGTCTGGTCTTCGCCGAAGATGGTGATACTTATATGCCCCAGGCTTTGACCATGGCGGTTCTACGCAGTGCCGGTATCGACCCAAAGGTGGCAGAAAGCCTTGCCGAAGAAGCAGAATCTGCCCAAACAGGACGCAAGGCTTTCCGTGTAAAAATCGGAGCCACACTAACCATCCGGGAAGGCATTGAGGACCTCCCTGACTTGGATGAGATGAATGTGTCCGAATTACAAGCCCTGTTGGAAAAACTACAGCAGGAGCTGGCTATTTTACAGGCGGACGAGCCGGACGATGATGACTCTGATGAGTACGAAGCATGGGAAGAAGATATTGAGACTCTGGAAGATCAGATTTCTCAGGTCGAAGATGCCATTGACGAACTGGATGAGGATTAAGGAGGTTACACCATGGCGAGAGACGGATACAGCCGCAAAGGACTGTTTGGCACTACCCATCACTACGATGATAAGGGTAAGGAACGGGCATATAGCCACAAGGTGGCTGTTTGGTAATTCCTGCCATCATAAGAAGAATCAGAGATAATACCAGTTGCACTGTACTGACCCATGTGGTGGAACCGGCTGGAATTGAACCAGCGACGCACAGGTTTTCAGCCTGTCGCTCTACCGACTGAGCTACGGCTCCGTAAATGGTGATGCCTACGGGACTCGAACCCGTATTACCAGCTTGAGAGGCTGGCGTCCTAACCAACTAGACGAAGGCACCATATGGAGATACGGGCCGGATTCGAACCGGCGACTAACAGATTTGCAGTCTGTCCTCTTGGGCCGCTTGAGTACCGTATCATGGCTGGGATAGCTGGACTCGAACCAGCGATGCCGGTGTCAAAGACCGGAGCCTTGACCGCTTGGCTATATCCCATTATTGTGGTGATCCGCACCGGATTTGAACCGAGCATTACAGCCTTGAAAGGGCTGTGTCCTTACCATTTAGACGAGCGGACCAGGTTTGCAGGGAGCAGCCTCCCTGCCTCAGGAATGCGTTGTTACAAGAATATCGTCGATAAGAACACCAAAAAGTGCTGCAAGAACGATCAGATTGTCGACAGTTGGGAGTGCTACCCCATTCTGCCACTTGTAAATAGCCTGTGGAGAATTAAAGCCGAAGACCATTTGCAGGTCATGAACGCTAAGGCCAGCAGCCTTCCGTAGATTTACAATATTGGCACCGGTTAGTGCCAGGTCAACTGTTGGAATGTTCATCGTAAACACCTCCTGTCCTGAATTATTTGACCATAAGCGGACGTAAAAACCGCCTGTCTCATTCAAGACAAGCGGCTTTCAATAATTCAGATAGGATGATGCCAGGGCTTATTCCTGGTATACCATGCTGGTCTGATACTTCTGCTTATCCTGAAAATGAGTGTGCTTTGCAAAGCTATTTTCCTCGTGCTGGAAGATAGCTTGACATTCACAATCAGCAAAAGCGGAAGTAACGGTCTTCATGATAGAGTCCTTTCTGTAAAAGCAGTTGTTCCTGATTTCTGAAATCAGTATAGCATAAGGTTTCAGATTTGTCATTCAACTTGTGGTTAAAAGTTATTCGGCTGCCTTGAAGTTGTAAACGGGGGCAATCCGCTCCACAATTTGGACCGCAGGCCCAATCTGAGAGATAATCTCATCCATACCCTTATAGGCCATAGGAGCTTCGTCCAGGGTACAGAAGGCTGTCCATTTGTGAGAATGTGCAGAACGACACACGATCAGTATATTACTGCTTTTTCACAGAATTTTTGGATTTTTGCTTGCCAGTCTGCGTCAAATAGGCTATTATAGAATTACGAATTGGTCTATTGGGAGGTACGGCCACGGCTATATTCAGAGTTTCCTTAGGATGTGGTAGAAAATGAATGATTTTTGGGGCGCTTTAATTGTCATTGGTGCAGGTTTTTTTGTGGCAGCGGCGGCGTATTATCGAGTGATGAATCCCTCGATTATGACGCTCGGCACTGGCCCCATCCGCATTGCCTGTGTAGGGGACAGCATTACTTACGGCATGGGTGTATTGGGGCGAAGAAGGAAATGGTCTTATCCCGGATGCCTGATCCGGCTGCTGGGCAATCAATACACCGTCATTAACTACGGCCTGAGTGATCGAAGTCTTTTGTCTTCTTCAGACAAGCCATATTTTTCGGAGAAAATCGGAAAGGCAGCTTGGAATTCGGATGCAGACATTCTGCTGCTGATGCTGGGTTCCAACGACAGTAAACGCATCAATTGGGCCCCTGCACAATTTCGCAGCGAATTGCTGGAAACCCTTCAACATTACCAGCAAAAGGACATAAAAGACCTGTTTATACTGATCCCGCCCAAGGTGTTTACCAAACATCCCGGAAAAACCAGCTGTAATGAGCAGATCCTGCGGGACGAACTGCGGCCGATTGTGCACTCTGTCGCACAGGCGTGCGGCGTTCCCTGTATTGATTTATATGCTGTAACCCGGGAACATCGGGAGTGGTTTCCCGATACCATCCATCCCAACGGCGCAGGAAATCTTGCCATTGCAAAGAAGATAATGGATACCCTCAAAGCTTCCGGCGCTTTGAGTTAGGGAAACTCTGAATAAATCGCCTGCGGCAGGGCAGCGAATCTTTTGCCCCATCCGCGCAGTTCTGAAAATGGGAAATACATACAGTATTCCTCCATTTTCAGAACTTTCGGCTGTGCCAAAATCTTCTGCTGCCTGCTCTTGCCGATTTAATCAGAGCTTCCTTAGATTTGAGTTAGAGATATTTTGGATAAAAAGATTGCCTGAGGAAGAAATATGAGGGCAGTCCTAAGAAGGAAAGGAGCATATATCGTGAAAAAGTTTTATTCCTGGAAAAAGCTATGTGCGCTTCTCAGCGCAGCAATGACCGCCGGGGCGCTTAGCGGCTTTGGCGCTGGGCCTGTCTTTGCTGAACAGGCCGAGCGCTTTGCTGCGTATCCGGAGCTTCGGGAGCTGTATGCCGAAGATTTTCGGATTGGCGTAGCCTGCGAAGCAATCAGCCATTGGAATAATCGTCTATCTGAAATTGGCAATGCTGATAAAGAAGCGCTGATCTTGAAAGAGTTTAACTCCATCACCTTTGGAAACGAGCTAAAGCCCGCCTACAACATGGCGTATTCCAGCGCCGAAGCCACAGAAACCAATTTGCCATTTGGACATAACCGGGCGGCAATTGAGATGCTGGACTGGGCCAAAGAAAACGGGATGCCGGTGCGTGGACATACGCTGATCTGGCATTCCCAGTGTGAGGACGCAGTGTTTTGCAAGGGCTATAAACCGGTATACCAGTCCGACAACAAGCTGGATCCGGCGTGCCTGGTGGATGCGGAGACGATGAAACTCCGGATGGAAAGCTACATTCACCATGTCATGGAGTATATGTACGCCAATGGCTATGGTGACGTGATTTACGCCTGGGATGTGGTGAACGAGGCCATTGAACCCGGCGCAAATTCCAGAGATATGCGGGAAAGCTACTGGTACCAGATCATCGGAGAGGAATTTCTGTTCGATGCCTTCCAGTACGCCCGGGAAGCCGCAGCGCAGTATTCCGTGGAATACGCTGGGCTGTATGGCATTGACCCCACCGACCCAGAGGCTGTTAAAGCCATTCAGCCGAAGCTTTTTTACAACGACTACAATGAGTTCCAGCCCAGGAAACGGGATGCCATTCTTCGTGCGGTTGAGCCGATTGCCCAGGCGGGATACCTGGATGGCATCGGTATGCAGGGCCATTTGTCTGATACCACGGATATTGACAGTTATATTACGGCACTGAAGCTGTTCAGCGCAGCGGGGTATGAAGTGCAAATTACCGAATTGGATGTGACCAGAAGCTCTTCCGGAGAAAAAGCGGAGTACAACCAAGGGCAGTTCTACTATGCGCTGTTCCGTGCGCTGCTGGATGCAAAGAAAGAGGGAGCCAATTTAACCGGCGTGACGATTTGGGGCCTGACGGATGATAATTCCTGGAAGAAGGAATCCTCTCCCCTGATCTTCCGGGGAGACCTTACCGCCAAGCCCGCATTCACAGGGATTGTCAACGCCAAAACCGGTGAGCCCATGCCTCAGCCAGAATATGAAGCACCGGACTTTTCAGACGCATTCTTTACTTTTGATGAGGCGGAAACTGACAAGTCGGAGTCTGGCTTCTGGAAGCGGGGCGGCGGCAATGTTGCGGTGCAAAGTGAAGTGACGCATTCCGGCAATGGAGCGCTGTTGGATAGCGGCAGAACGGAATCCTGGCATGGTGCCAGCTTTGATGTGTCTCGCTTTGCCGGTCAGACCATATCCGTTCACGCTTGGGTCAAAACCGAAGATTCCCAAGTGAAGCTTACTGCAGATATTGACGGTACATGGCCTACCGTTGCTGCTGCGAGCAGTGTTGGCGGGGATTGGGTTCCCATCGGAGGCAGCTATACCATCCCCAGTGATCTGTCCGGATTAAGTCTCTATTTTGAGACCAATGGCAAGGCGGATCTATACATTGATGATGTATCGGTGAAGCTGGTGGGAATGAATGAGAATTTTGAAGCTGCATCCCACGTTATGCTCCCCAGGGGCGTTGGACACATGCCCCAGCTTGCAAAAACCTCCCAGGAAGCCCACAGCGGCAGGTATGCTTTACAGGTTACCCGTCAGGCCCAGGAGGCCACGGTGATGTTGGATGTGAGCAAATACACAGGAAGGGTTGTGGAAATCTGCGCCTTTGTGAAAACCGATGATGACACAATTCGAATGGGAGTAGATGGTGAGAACCTG
Source organism: Oscillospiraceae bacterium (assembly GCA_021771675.1). The sequence continues at coordinate 6,463 of JAETOP010000027.1, forward strand.
GCAGCAGAAGTTCCTGCTGTCAAAAATGACTGGACGGAGCTTCGCAGTGTATTTCCCATTCCGGCTGATCGTACCTCTGCGCAAATTTTTATTGAGACATCCGGCTCGGCGGATTACTATGTAGATGATATTTCCGTAAGGATTGGAAAGGCCAGTGTCGATTTGGAGGATGGAGCCATGCCTTTTACCACCCGTTGGCAAGGAGCCGGAACCTTGGCTGTTGTGGAAGAGGATGGAAACCTTTGTGCCAGGCTCAGCAACCGGGCAGAAGCGTACTACGGGATCAGCTATGATATAACGCCATACCTGGGTATGGAAGTAGAGGTATCTTTTGATGTTAAGTCGGAGGACACAGAGGTTAAGCTGTCCGGGGAGATTGACCAGCTCTGGCCCAATTACATTGTGGCCACCGTTCAGCCGGGAGCGTATACTACGGTCCGTGGAGTGATCCGGCTTCCAAAAGACTTACCTGCCTTGCGGGTTTATATCGAATCCAACGGTAAATCCGACTTGTATGTGGATAACTTCATGGTTCAAAGAGCCCCCGTTGAATCATAAACGCGGAGTGACATAATATGATCCCCCCTAAAGCAGACCCTAAAATCTGCCTTAGGGGGAAATTCAATGGCCAAATGAACCATACCAGGATAGTAGACAGCAAAAATTGTACCAGCCTTTTTATGAAGCGCCAGCCCCGCTCCCGCATGGAGCGGAGGACATTGCCCGGCGTTGGCAGATGGTATCGTCCAGCGCTTTTTGAAGTCTGGATATTCTATTTTGCAAATATGTCTGCTGTGCGGTATTTCCCGGAGAAAAATTGCACAGTTGATTTGAAATTTGAAAGAAAGTGTGCTATACTGCTCATGTGCTGCCTTGCGGAGCCGGCCTGTCCTGCGGGCCTGTGTATTAGAAAATTTTCTCATTTAGGAGTTTATCCATGAAAATTGTTCATAAATTACAGGATATATTGCGTTTCCTCACCCGTTTTCCCTTTGAAGAGAAGTACCGTGAGCAGCTGGAGCTGGATGTGATCGCCATGAATTACCGCTCTGAGCGGCTGGTGGCCGTCGTCATCATGTTCATGCAGATCTTCATGATTTTGACCTTTACCATGCGTCCCGGCAGCATTTTTTTAAACTATCGCAGGCTCCGCTATGTGATTACCGATGCGGTGCTGCTGACCTGGTTCCTTGTGTTTCTGCCCCTGCACAAACGCTCCATCCATAATTGGCGGCAGCACAGCAGAATCTGCACAATGTTCGGCATCCTGCTTTGCCTGTGGGTTGTAAGCATTTCCTACCTGGATTCTCTTGGCGGGGTGAGCATCATTGTATATTGTTCCACTCTGCCTGCCATGGCGATTTTCCTGGTTGTGCCGCCCTTTGTGCTGAGCATTCTGTTTCTTTTCACCTGCGCTTTGACGGATGTGCTGGTACTTACCACCCCTTACGGGCAGGAGAATGTATTCAGCGTCTTGGTAAACAGCATTTTTATGTGTCTGCTGTCCATTATCTATGCCTATCGCATATACAGTACCCGTCTGACCAGCGTATATGACCGGATGATTATTGACCAGAAGAACAAACAGCTGGAGGCCGCCAACAAAGAATTGGATATGCGCTCCATGACCGATGCGCTGACAGCCCTCGGCAACCGGCGTTATCTGGAAGAAGGGGTGAGAGCCCCTCTGGAAAGATACGGCATCCATATGGGCTCTCTGACCGTCTTCCTCCTGGACATTGACCACTTCAAGCAGTATAATGACCGTTACGGCCACCAGATGGGAGATGCGTGCTTGCAGGCGGTTGCGTCGGAGCTGTCCTCTTACGCAAGGGATAACGACTTCCGGGCCGTTCGGTATGGTGGGGAGGAGTTTATCCTCGTGATGTGCGGACTGGAGTATGATCTGGCCGTGGAGAAGGCCGAGCAGATTCGCCAATCCATCGCCGCTGTGCGGATCCCGGGTCCCGCTGGAAGTGAAACCACAATTACGGTCAGTATGGGTATTTCCTTTCACCCATCCTGGGAAACGGGGCTTCTGGACACTGCCATCTCCCAGGCGGATCAGGCAATGTATCGGGCAAAGCAGCAGGGCCGAAACCGGGTTGTACTGTTCGGCAATGGAGAATAAACGAAAGCGCTGCAAGTTGACGCTCTGATATCCCCTTAAAGTAGGCACTCGAAAAAGCAAAAATTTTCAAGACTACACAAAGGGAGCTATTACCAATATTCTTCACCCCTTGGTGGGCTATTATCTGGGGGTATGTTTCCGGATGGCTTGGGAGAGCGCTTGAATAGCATTCAAGCGCTCAGCGGTTCGATCCCGCTTATCTCCACCATGTGTCCTGAAAACCATCGGTTTTCAGGATTTTTTGGTGCCTTTAGACTTGATACCGCCAACGTTGATCCAAATATTCAGCGGGAGAAATCACGTTTTCTTGTGATTTCTCCCGCTTTCATATTGCATGGATGCCGTCTTTTGCGGCAGCCCGGACCTATTAGTTGCGCTTTCGTGCCACTACCACAAAACGTCCGTCCCCTGTATGATAGCTGCACGTTGACAGTGTCAGCAGTTCGTCACCGTATGTCACATCGACTCCCGTATCATACAGTGCCGCTGCCTGTACCTGCCTGACATATTCTTCAAAGACAGCAGGCTCCTGGATGTCCGTATAATTATAGTACCGGAAAACATTTCCCGCTTCTCTTTCATAAATTTGGGAATAGAATGCTGCCAGCACCTGATACTCTCCGGTGTCCGTAAGGGTGTCAAACCGGATGACGGGATGCTCCCTCCAATATTCCCTGTTGGCATAGGAAAGCAGTGAGGCAAACATGGTTCCGTTTTTCATATTGTGCCCATAAATCAGATAATTCCCGCAGTCTTCAAAGCAGGAAGCGGCCAGGAATGGAACACCGCTTTGGGAGCTCCCGCCGTCAAAGTCCCGATGGAGGTAACGCTCCGGGTCGTCCGGCGTGTGCATCACCGGGTAGTTGATTACGGTATCCGCAATGGAAATCCAGCCAAAGAAGTCGGCGCTCTGTTCCGCCAGGGGGGCATAGGGGGAGGGTTGTTTCTCCTCAGAGAGCGCTGTCTCCACCTGGTTTTCCGGCGGGGTGCTTTCTGCATCCTGCTGATCTGCCTCTTTGGTGGGCAGCATGCTTCCCGTATTCTCCTGATGCGTGTTTTCTGTTGGCACAGTGGCTATCATTTCCGCCAGTTTCTCAAATGCCTGTTTTTCCGTCCGGGCATCCCACAGGGTCTTAACGGCCATGCTGGCAGAAAAGACAAATCCCACCGTAAACAGGCCTGCCAGAACGACAGGCAGCCTTATTTTTTTCTTCATAACTGTGCACTCCCTTATGTAAAGAGTTTCCTGACAGCGGTTCATGGAGGGTTTTCCAATGGCGTTATTGGGTGCAAAACACAGGTGGGAAATGGCGGCAGGCAGGTATCTCAGGCACCCACCATACCGCCATCGCTCCATTATTTACTGTACTTGCCTTTTTTCTTCTTCCTTACGGAAACCCATACACAGGAAATCGCGCCAAAGAAGGAGATGCCCATAAGAGCCAGCCACAGCTCCAGCTTGGTCTCATCGCCGGTCTTGGGCTGATCGTCCAGGAAGCTCCTGTAGTTGATAAACCAAGCTCCCGCAGTCTTCTTCGCCTCGATCACGCCAGCGTCGCCGCTCTTTGTGACTCTGTAGCCGTCGTTATCCTCTTCTCTAACCGAATAGTGAACTCCGGCAGGGAGCCCCTCGGCAGTGACACTCTGGTCATGGCGCAGGGTGAAGACCGCTTTTCCATCTACGAAGAACATATCCCCGTACTGCCCTTGAATGGCCTTATCATCCAAGGTGACCACAAAGGTGAAATTCCGATACTTCTCACCCCCGAGTCCGGTGACCTTCTTATTGACAGTCAGCTTGCCGGTTTCCAATCCGGGATCAACAGCATCCTTGGTATTGACAAAGGCGGCTTCCGCTGCCACACCCTTTGCGATCGTACCATCTGCGTTGGCGGCGCTGGAGGTGTAGCCTTCCGTCCTGTCTTCCCTTACCGTGTAGGCAACGCCCACAGGGAGTCCGGCTGCGGTTTTGTGCTCGCCATGCTTCAACGCAATGCGTGCCACACCGCCTGTAAACGTCATATCGCCATAGACCCCGTTGATGGTTTTGTCGCTGAGGGTGACGGTGAAGGAGAATCCCATGGCCTGGTCGGCGCCCTCGCCGGCAACCGTCTTGCTCACAGTCAGACTGCCGTACTGGTTCTTTGTGTTGGTGAAGCTGACCTCCGCTGTCACATCCTTCTCAATCGTTCCCTCTGCGTTGGCGGCGCTGGCGGTGTAATCCTCCGCCGCTGCCTCCGTTACGGTGTAGGTGATACCGGCGGGGAGGTTGGAAGCGGTGAGGCTTTCGCCGTGCTTCAGGGTGAAGGTTGCGGAACCGTCGGTGAAGGCCATGCCGCCATAGGCTCCGGAGATGCTTTGATCGCTGAGCCGCACCGTGAAGGCGAAGGCTCTGTCTGTTTCTGCGCCCTCTCCCGTTACGGTCTTGGAGACCTTCAGGCTGCCATAGTAATTCCGTTCGTTGACGAACTCCGCTACGGCGGTCTGGTTCTGTACCAGCGTAACCGTCGCCCCCGTCACCGTGGTCACATAGTCATCCTGATTGGCCTCCTGCTCCGTCACCTGGCAGGTGACGCCCACCGGAATCTGGGTGGCGGTCAGGCTCTGCCCGTCTTTCAGGGTGAAGCTTGCCACGCCGTCCGCAAAGGTCAGCTGCCCAAATTCACCTGAAATGGTTCTGTCGCTGAGGGTCATGGTGAAGTGGAACTCTCTGTCCTTTTCTCCCGCGTTGCCTGTCACCGCCTTGGAAATGGTGACATGGGTATTGGGAGGAGGCAGGGGACGGTTCTTGGTGTTGGTGAACACCGCATTTGCCGTCCGGTTGTTTTCGATAACCCCGGAATCCCCGGTCTTGGTGGTGACATAATCATCCTGATCCGCTTCCTGCTCTGTCACCGTGTAGGTGACTCCAGCCGGGAGGTTCCGCCCGGTCTTGCTCTGACCGTGCCGCAGGGTGAAGGCGGCCACGCCGTTTACAAACTCCAGGTCACCGAATTTCCCGTTCTCGGCTCTGTTGAGGGTTACTGTGAAGTGGAAGTCCCGATCCGTCTCCCCCGCATCACCGGCCACGACCTTGCTGACCGTCAGGCTGCCATACTCATTCTTCGTGTTGGTGAAGCTGAACTGGGCGCCCGCCTTTGTCATCACACCGGCGGCGACTCTGGATGTGACTGTGTTAACCGTGGTGACGTAGCCATCCACCGCCGCTTCCTCCACTGTGTACGCTGTATTGGCGGGGATGTCGTTGATGGTGATGCTCTGGCCGTGCTTCAGGGCAAAGGCGGCCTTACCGTCTGTGAAGGCCACGCCGCCGAAGGTTCCGCTTACCGGCTCACCTGCGGCATTCTCCAGACTTACGGTAAACGCAAAGCTCCTGTCCTGCTCACCGGCATTGCCGGCCACGGTCTTGCTCACGGTCAGGCTACCAAACTCATCCTTCGTATTGGTGAAGGCTGCGGTGGAGCCGTTCTTGTTTATCTGTCCGTTTGCGCTGCCTGCAACGGTGGTCACATAGCCTTCCGCTGCCGTCTCTGTTACGGTGTAGCCAATCCCCGTGAGGATCCCGTCGATGGTGATGCTCTGGCCGTGCTTCAGGGTGATGGTTCCTGCGCCGTCCGTCAGCGTAAGCGTCCCATCCGCAGGGGCGGCCACGCCGTCCACCGTACTGCTGCCGGTGTAGCGATAGGTTTCGGCCGTCTTGGCGTTCACTCCATCCGCCAGCGCCACATGGAATTCAAACTCCCGATCCTTTTCGCCGACATTGCCCGCCACGGTCTTGCTCACGGTCAAGCTGCCGTACTCATTCTTCGTGTTGGTGAAGGCGGCGGCTACTGTTGCATCCTTTACGATAGTTCCGGTGTCCCCGGTTTGGGTGGTCACATAGCCCTCCACAGCCGTCTCCATCACCGTATAATCAATTCCGGCGAGAATGCCGTTGATGGTGATGCTCTGGCCGTGTTTCAGGGTGATGGTTCCAACGCCGTTTGTCAGCATAAGCGTTCCATTGGCAGGGGCGGCCACGCCTTCTACACTGCTGCCGGTATAGCTGTAGCTTTCGGACACGGGGGCATTTTCTCCAGCCACCAGGTACACTCTGAATGTAAACATCTGGTTCTTATCGCTGGCGTTACCAGTCACGGTCTTGCTCACGGTCAGACTGCCGTACTCATTCTTCGTATTGGTGAAGGCGGCGGTGACCGTTGCATCCTTTACGATGGTTCCGGTGTCCCCGGTTTTGGTGGTCGCATAGCCGCCCTGATCCGCTTCCGTTTCGGTTACCGTGTAGGTGATGCCCGCCGGCAGGTCGACAGCAGTCTTACTCTGTCCATGACGCAGGGTGAAAGTTGCAACGCTGTTTGCAAACGGCATATTACCAAAGACTCCATCTACAATAGCACCTTGAAGGGTTACGGTAAAGGTAAAGTCCCTGTCCTGCTCGCCGGCATTACCGGCCACGGTTTTGCTGACCGTCAGGCTGCCGTACTCATTTTTCGTGTTGGTGAAGGCGGCGGTTACTGTTGCATCCTTTACGATGGTTCCGGTGTCTCCGGTCTTGGTGGTCACATAGCCATTCTGATTCGCTTCCGCCTCGTCTACCATATACGTAAGGCCTGCCGGCAGGCCGTCAAACGTCTTGCTGCCGCCATCTTTCAAGCTGAAGGAGGCCTTACCATTCTGGAACCATATACCGCTGAAGGTTCCAGTCATGTTATTGTCATCAAAGTATACAGCAAAGGACCAGTCCCTGTCCTTTTCACCAGCGTTGCCGGCCACGGTCTTGCTCACGGTCAGGCTGCCCACATCCGTTACTTCTACCCAGTTGGCTATAAAGGTCAGATTACCCACGGAACCAGCCTCCACTGTCAGCGTGGGATACTGGTTAACAGTTCCGCCGGGCTCGGTGGTAGTTCCGTACAGGCTCCAATGGGAGAAGCGGTACCACTTGCCGTTATCGTACACCCGGGCGGGGTTCTTTGCGGTAAAGGTATCCCGTGTGGTGTACAGGGTGGGGTTTTTCCCGTTGGCGTCCGCCACCGAAGTGTTCTTATCCGCTGTGACGGCGGTCAAAGCTCCACTTGCATTAAACGGGGCGTCCTCCGCATTTCTATAGGTGATGGTATAGGGGATGGGCTGAACCAGGTAGGTGACCAGCTCGGGGATGTTCTCCCCCGTCAAAGTTGCCACCTTTTTCGGCGTGCCATCGGTGTCGATCCATGTCAGATTCTCGGCAGCGGTAACCTGCGTATAGCCATCGCCGACTTTGTTGACCAGGGCGTAGCCCTTTTGGAGCAGCTCCTGAACCGCTGCGGACTGGGGCGTCATCACAGCCTGATCCGCCTGCACCTCAAGGCTCTTCACCATGATCTTCTCAGTATTCTCCGTGCCCGCCAGTACGAATTGCACACTATGGCTGTAGGAAACGGGCTGATTGTAATAGAAGATCACATTGTAGCTCCCGTTGGCCACCGGTTCCAGGGTCTTAATGGTGCTCACGGGGAGGTAGCCGTCCATCTTCGCAGCGCTCAGATTCAGCACCATGTTATCCACGAAGTTCTCGTCCGGATGCGCTTCCTTGCCCAGCACATAGTACGCACCATCGGGGGCAGGGGTAATCACGTCTTCTGCAATGATCACGGTTTCCTTGGTCTTGTCTGCATCCAGAGGATTATCCGTCACATAGTAGACCGTGTAGCTGAAGGTCTGGTTGGTGACCGAGGACCATTCGGCAACCGCATGCTTATTTTCCGAAATAATCTGGTCAAAGTCAAATGAGGCTTCAGGCTCCGTCTTAGTCCCGTTCTCATCCGCCACATACCAGCCCCGCAAAGTGTAGCCGGTCCGCATGGGGCGGGGGATGATGCCGCTGGCGGAATAGCGGGTGTTGGCGGGGATCTGCTCAACAATGGATTTGCTGCTGGTTCCAACCATACCGCCTGCCAGATGGAAGGTCACATCGTAGCTGGGGGTTTCCCAGATGGCGTAGAGCCGCAGGTTGCCCGCAATGGCAAAGGCATCTCCCGCCTGGGCTTCGGCCTGGGCATCCTTGTTCATCGTCCACTGCATGTTCAGCCCGGCGGGGCCAAGGCCCCAGCCCCTGAACTGCCACACTGCCGTACCGTTTGCCGCCCGGTCGGGACAGACGCTGACCTCAGGAGTGGCAGCCGTCCAGTGGTACTTGGAGTCGGTGTTTTTGTCCTGATAGTCCAGATTAAAGCCGTACTTCTCCTGGGTCACCATTGCGCCGTAGGGCAGCGTGATGGTGCCCAGCGTCACCTCATTGTCTGTCGTGATATTGTTGGAGGGCGCCATGTAGGTGATGGTGTACCGGTCTCTGTTGTAGTAGAAGTAGAGATCATAGGGATTTCCCTGAGTGCCGCATGTAGTTCCGTTATATGCGCCGTCCGAATCATTATACTGTGTACTGTGATCCGCATCGTCGTTGGCACGGGCCATATGCAGCCGGGCGCTGGGGTTCTGCTGTTTGATGGTATTAGAGGACACCGTATCAACCCGGCGGGCTACGGCATAATACTTGTTATTATACTCCCGCACCGCATAATAAATCCCGTCAGAAACATCATAGGTAATCTGAGTACCATCATAGGACACCCGCATCAGATCGTTGAAATCGTACTTGGCGAGCGCCTGATTGTTCGTAGGCACCAGATACAGGAAGTTCTTGGAATTGGTGGTGTCACCGTTGTAAATGCTGACTTTCTGCATTCCGGTGACATCCAGCTCTGGAATCTCAAAGCAGTGATTGTTGCGGTAGTAGCTGATCCCTCCGTTAAACCAGTAGGCAACCAGATTATGTCGCAGAGACGGATTATCGGGATCTGCAATGAGCTCAGAGCCCATAGCGGCGTAGATACCCATAATGGTGGGTTCGCCCGGATGGGCGGAACCGGAGCCTATCTGTCCATCCTCACAGTATTTTCCATCAGTGGTACCCCAGGAGATCATCTTTGCAGTATTACCACGGCCTCCCTGATTGTCATTTGAAATAAAGCTTTCCTCCGAACGGGCAACCGGCCAGACAGCCCGTAGGTCCGCACCGTATTTGGCCCGGATGGTAATGGTCTGCGGAACCGGCATTTCGGAAGGGGATGTTACATCGGCGCGCATCCATCCATTGCTATAGCCGCTGTGGCTTCTGGTGTAATTGAAGATCAGATTGCCCCCCGGAACTGCTGCGCCATTACTGTAACTGTAGCCGTTGGTGTTGACTGCTGCGGCGTATTCGCTGTTATTTGCCGTACCATAGTATGTAAACAGCAGTTCATAGATATTCCGGGTAAAATACACATAAATGGTGGTTCTGCCATCAGCAGAAGCGGTGGTGGCGTTGTAATTGGTTCCGCCTTCCTCCTCGTGCATAATCTCAAAGGCGGCCTGGGTATAGAATTTCGCCACATCAATGCCGCTGGCCTGCCCCATGGCAGTCCTGAACTCATCCTCAACCCGGCTCTGGATTTCATCCAGCAGCGCTTTGTCATTATCAGGCTTCAGCAGAGAGGAGTCCGTTTCCACATCCACTGTGAAGCTGCCCATGTTGCTGTAATAGGGATCGCTGGTTCCCAGTTGAGGGGCATGGGTTACGGGATAATTGTCATAGCCAGCATACTTACCATTATAGTAGGTCGGATTACCACCGGAAGCAAATGCCTGCACATCGTCCAATCCGGTCAGATCCTCTGTCCAGAGGATGACCCGAACCTGGGTCGTCGCCGGTTCCCATTTGGGATATAGGTGAAGGGCCAGCACACCGCCGGTATCCTGAAGCTTGGCCTGTGCGATCAATTCTTCGGAAATCGTCAGTTCAGGTGCGTCCTTCGTCCCGGCGTCAATATAATACTTCTCATCATATTCGCCGTCCGCATTTGCCACAGCATCCTTTCTCAGGTATCTCCACCCGCCAAAGGTATAGCCAGTTCGCACGGGGACAGGAACCTTATCTTCACTGAAATCTACGCCCTTGCCAAGGTCAACCTGCTGTCTCTCAATGTACGTATAGCTGGTGTCGAAAATGACCCGGTAGGAGTTGGCGGGGGCATAATAGATGTTTACAACGGTTCCGGTATTCGCAATCAGCTGCTGGGAGAAACCAAGGGAGCCGAGAAGCTCATACACCTTCCCGTCGGTTTTGGGATGCGCATTGGTCAGAGCGCCCACCCGGCCCTGGACAGTTTCCGTATCCAGACAGACGTTGTCATCGACCACGAGTTTTCCGTTCGTGTCCGCCCCTGCTGCAGTTGCAGTCGCCAGCGGCACCCAGTGGTTCACGGTGTACCAGGTGGCGTTACGGCGGTAGTAGACGGTAATATTCAGTCCGCTGTCCTGCTCTGCCGCCGATTTCAGCTGCTCCTCAGTCAGCTTCACCACCAGCTTGGGACTCACCAGCGAGTTTGCGCCATGGTCTTCAATCGAGGGATGCGCACCTGGGTCGGGATTGCCGCACACCGCCTCCGCAGTAAACGAAGGCGTAGAAAGTGTACGGGCGTTGTTCCACGCCTGGTTGTAGTACGTAGAGTAGCGGTTTTGATAGGTAGGATGGGTGTCATCTCCCGCCTCCTGGTAATAGTAGACGAAATGGTTGACAATATCTACATTGAAGTCCCCGTTTTCCAGCTTGGCCTTGAGCTCCTCAGGGGTTTCGCCGCCTGTGGGAGGACTCACCAGATAGGAATTCAGGGGCCCGGGATTCAGCACAATCCGAAAGCCCTCCACAGTGGGCAGATCCCATTCTATTTTATAGGTGCCATCACCCTGTTTCTCGGGGATTGCCTCTACCTTGGCAGGGCTCGCCGCATCGATACCGGCCAGGCCACCGGTGCTGGAATACTTGAAGCTCAGGTTGAGGCGGACTACATCGGAGGGGACAAACTCATAATCGCCAAAGTCACTGCCCTCAAATACAGAGAACAGACTGACGTCGCCCTCTCCCCCGGCACTCTCTCCGGCGTCCTCTTTCAGCACCATCTTCCAGCCCGCCTTGATCTCATAGCGGAGGGTTCCCATCAGGGCAAAGTCCTCTGCATCATCCACAGACGCAGCGGGGGCGTCGATCAGTGTGATCTTATCCGAGGTTTCGGCAAACTGGCTGAGGGAAATCTTCCCTGCCTCGTCAAAATCCTCCGGCGCCAGCACATGGAGGGAATAGGTGGTAACCATCAGCTCCCCGTCCTGATAGAACTCATGAGAAAGGGCAAGCTGGTAGTATTCCATCTCCTCGGTGGTTTCGGGTTCGCTTTCCCCAGTGGGAGCTGTCGTCTCCTCAGAGGGGACTGTCTCCTCGCTGGGAGCCGTGGTTTCCTCGCTGGGAGTGGTCTCCTCGCTGGGAGCGGTTTCCCCAGTGGGAGCGGTTTCCTCGCTGGGAGCGGTCTCCTCGCTGGGAGCGGTCTCCTCGCTGGGAGCGGTCTCCCCGGTGGGAGCAGTCTCCTCGCTGGGAGCGGTCTCCTCGCTGGGAGCGGTCTCCTCGCTGGGAGCGGTCTCCTCGCTGGGAGCGGTCTCCCCGGCAGAAACCGTGCTTTCCTCTGCAGGAGCCGCAGTTTCCACCCCAGTCTCCCCGGTGGGGGCCGCAGTCTCAACGATCTGCTCCGCCGATGTGGTTTCGGCGGCGGCTGCTTCAATTCCCTCAGTGGCAAATGCCACCGTCAGATTGGAGCTGAGCAGAGCAAGACAAAGGGCCGCACTGACCAGCCTCTTCCACCGTTTTGGCGCAGCGGCTCTTGGGACTTCCAATGCTTCTTTTCTTTTGTTCTTTGTTGTGAATTTCATGGTTATTTCCTCACCTTCTAAAGAACGTTTTCCCCTCCGAGCAGACAGGGAAAGTTGTACGGATAGAACATACAGGCAGGCCGGGGGTTCAGCGCCGGAAGCTCCTGCGTGCTTGGCCGAAGTCCTTCGGTTCCCGAAGCCGGGCCAAAGTACCTATTTCTCCAAATTTACGCTGTTAAATCACTTTTTGTGCAAAACACATACAAAACCACGAAGCAATTTTTCTAATTATACAACGATGTTCCAGCATTGTCAATCGACCAAAGAAACGAACATCTAATTTTCTCTGCCAAGCAATGAATTGGTGTTTGACAGCGGGTTGAATGGCATCATGTGCCATCGGGAAATACCTTCCCCCGGGAAGCCTTGACTCAGGAACCGGAACCAGGCGCCATTCAACGAACTGCTGAGCGAAAAAGAGAACACCCGGAGCCATCCAATCCTGGAAAGCTCCGGGTGTTTCTGCTTTTATCTCTGGATCAGAAGCATTCTGGCTTCAAAGGGGCGGAGGACTTCGGCGGTGTCGGGGTAGTTGGCGATGAGGCACCGGGCATTCTCAAATCCATCGGGGATTTGATACGCCTGCTCCCGGTCGGTGAAATTGCAGACCACCAGCAGCCGGGTGTCTTCATTCTCCCGGAGGTAGGAAAACACATTTTCATCCTCCGGCGCCAGCAGGGTGAAATCCCCATGGCTGATCACCGGAGTGGACTTGCGCAGGCGGATCAGCTTCTGATAGTAATAGAAGACGGAATCCGGGTCCGCCAGCGCCGCCTTGGCGTTGATCTGATGGTAGTTGGGGTTGACCGGCAGCCAAGGCTTTCCGGTGGTGAATCCGGCGTTGGGGGAATCGTCCCACTGCATGGGGGTGCGGGCATTGTCCCGGCCCCGGGCATAGATGGACTCCATCACAGCCTCCGGGGAATAGCCCTTGGCGGTGCGCTCCGCATAGAGGTTGTGAATTTCCAAATCCACATACTGGTCCAGCTCCAGCCGGACATTGGTCATGCCCAGCTCCTCCCCCTGGTAGATATAGGGGGTGCCCTCCAGGCCGTGGAGCATGGTGGCCAGCATTTTGGCGGATTGAACCCGGTATTCCCGGTCATTGCCCCAGCGGGAGACGATGCGGGGCAGGTCGTGGTTGTTCAAAAACAGACTGTTCCAGCCCTTGCCGTGAAGGCCATTCTGCCACCGGGCAAGGCAGCGCTTCAAATCCGGCAGATACAGCTTTTTTATGTCCCATTTCTCCCCGCCGGGCTGCTGATCCAGGCCGATGTGCTGGAACTGGAACACCATGGACAGCTCTGAGCAGTCCGGGGCGCTGTACAGCTTGGCCCGTTCCACATCCGCCCCCCAGGCCTCGCCCACGGTAACCAGCCCCGCCTCCGGGAAGGCGCTGGCGGAGAGCTCCCGGAGGAAATCATGGAGCCGGGGGCCGTTGCCGGTGACCTGCAGATCCGGATCCTTGCCGATCTGGTCGATGACGTCCAGCCGGAAGCCCTCCACCCCCTTGTCCACCCAGAAGCGGATGGACTGGTAGAGGGCCTGGCGCATGGCGGGATTCTCCCAGTTCAAATCCGGCTGCTCCGGGGCAAACTGGTGGAAATAATACTGCCCCAGCTCCGGTGCATAGGTCCAGGCGGGTCCGCCGAAGCAGGCCTTCATCTCATTGGGGGGCGTGACGCCGTCCCCGTCCCTCCAAATAAAATAATCATGATAGGGATTGTCCCGGCTCTTTTTTGCCTCCAAAAACCAGGGGTGCTGGCTGGAGCAGTGGTTCAGCACCAAATCCAGAATGATGGAAATGTGCCGCTTTTTCGCCTGGGCAATCAGGGTGTCCATGTCCTCCATGGTGCCGAAGATGGGGTCAATGGCGCAGTAGTCGGAGATGTCGTAGCCGTTGTCCACCTGGGGGGAGGCGCACACCGGGGACATCCAGATGCCGTCGATCCCCAGCTTCTCCAGATAGTCCAGCCGGGAGATAATACCCCGCAGATCGCCGGTGCCGCTGCCCGTGGTATCCTGAAAGCTCTTGGGATAAATCTGATAGAATACCGCCGACTGCCACCAGCCCCAGCGGGTCTTGTCCAGTAAAATCTGCTCCATGATGGATGCCTGCCTTTCCATAATTCGTTTTAACAGTAATACGTGGCAGAGCCGAAGAAGGAAATCCATTTTGAGATAACTTCGCTGCTTCGTGCTTCAATAATCATCATTATATTATGCAGCGTGTGTGCCGGAATTTGGGAGTTGTTGTTACACAGGTAACAGCCGCCAGCGGAGGTAATCCATATTTTCGTAGCGTTGGCAGTTGGCGCTCCCTGGGAAACGTGGACATGAACAGGCTCCAGCGGGTCATTTTCATTTGCCCAGAAATAGACCCAGTAGGAGCCAATCTTAAAAACCTGCGGCACAGTCGAACCCTCCCTCCTGGGAAAAGCGGAGAATCAAATGGGCGGTGGAGCGAATAACCTCTTCATACCGCATCAGCTCCGCCTCCGTGAAGCCGGAAACGTTCTGCCACAGGTAGCCGGGGAGGATACAGGAAGCGCAGTGGAAGCAGTCCTTTTCATCCGGCTTTTCTACATAGACTGTCACCGTTTTGTCCGGCCGCATTTCGGAGTGGACAATTTCAGAGGAATCGTCTAAGGTTAAAAACGGGTACATCATAGCAGCCTCTCCTCAATTACAGAATTTTCATTGCATCGTTTATAAAAGAGAGCCACCCCGGGAATGGGCCCCATCAGCCGTTTTTGTCAATGGCCTCGTAGACCCGGAGCATCTCGCCCACGCTCCAGGCCTGGGCAAAGCAGCCCTTTCCTACGCTGGGACACAGGCCGTCATAGAGTTCCGGAAGCTGGCCCACACAGCCCTCCCGCAGCATGGGCTCCAATGCCGCCAGCTGGGCCCGGACGTCGGCCTTGGCCTCGGGGGAGTTGCCCCGAACCTTCAGATAGGCCAGGTAGAAGGCTCCCAGGGGGAAGACCCACACGCTGCCCTGGTGGTAGGCCATGTCCCGGGTGACCTGGTCGCCCCCATAGGCAGCCCGGAACTCCCGGTCGGAAGGAGCCAGGGTTCGCAGACCGCAGGGAGTGAACAGATTCCGCTCCACGGTGTGCAGCACATTGCACTCCTGCTCATGGGTGAGCATGGTGTAGGGCAGGCTCAGGGCCCAAATCTGGTTGCACCGGAGCTGCTCGTCTGCCGCCGTGCCGGAGAGCACATCCCGCAGATAGCCCTTGTCCTCCATGTAGAATTTCTCCACAAAGGACTTTTTCACCTGCTGGGCCAGTTCGCCGTAATCCCTGGCATCCAGCCCCAGCCTCTGAGCAAACTCCTCCATGATTTTCAGAGCGTTATACCAATAGGCGTTGACCTCCACCGGCTTGCCGTGGCGGGGAGTGGGGAGGATGCCCTGGACGCACACATCCATCCAGGTCACCTGGTCAAAGCCCTCTCCGGCGTGGATCAGGCCGTCGGTATCCATGTAGATGGCGTGGTGGGTGCCCCTGCGGTAGGCGGCAATGATCCGCTCCAGGGTGGGATAAGCCTCCCGGACGAAGTCCCAATTGCCGCTGCGGCGGACAAACTGCCACACGGAATCGATGAGCAGCAGGGCGGCGTCCACGGTGTTGTACACGGGCTCGTGACCCCCCTCGGGGAAGAGGTTGGGCACCAGGCCGTCTCGCTCATAGGCCAGAAAGGTACGCAGAATGCTGGCGGCGTCCACAAATCGGCCGGTGGCCAGGGCGCAGCCGGTGATGGCGATCATGGTATCCCGGCCCCAGTCGCTGAACAGAGGGTAGCCTGCCAGAATGGTCATACCGTTGGTGGAGGCCCGCCGGGCAACAAAGGCGTCGGCGCTCACCGCCAGCTGCCGGGCCACCGGATCCCGGAAGCCCGCCCGGCTCTCCAGCTCTCCCTGATGACGCAGCTGGGTGGTCATAATCTCCTCCGCCGTGAGGAACTGCCGCCGGGCAGAGAAAATCACATGGAATTCCCGGCTCTCCCCGGCCTCTACGGTGACCTCCGCCACGCAGATGGAGAACGCCATCCCCTGGCCGGGGCGGCCGTCTTTGGAATCCTCGGGATAGGACAGCCGCTGGGTTCGCTTGGGCGTTTCCCGGAGGGTGCCGTCGGTGGTGATGTGCAGGGTGTGGGGGCCGCAGCTGACCTTCCCGGCGCTGTAGCTGATGCCCGGCTCCGCCTGGATTGCCTGCTCCTTGGGGCCGAACTTCACAAAGGGCTCCACCGTGAGGGTGCAGGGGGCGTTGGACTGGTTCTCTACCTTATACATCACAGCGGTGGTGTTCTGGCCATAGGTCATGGCCATGCTCCGGGTGACCCGGACGCCGCTGACATGGTAGCGCCAGTGGGGAATATTGTCATAGAGGAAAAAGCTCAGGTGGCGGTACCCCTCCTCCGGGGCGGTTCCGTCGGCGAACTCCTGGGTGGAGAGAAAGCACTCCCCTTCCCCCGTCCTCAGCCGCTCGCTCATCCGATGCACCAGGGTAACCCGTTCGTTGGGCGCCTTCACCGCCGAGATCAGCAGCCCCTGATCGCAGCGGTTGGCCGAATAGGCGCAGGTGAGTGACGCATAGCCGCCCAGGCCGTTGGTCAGCAGAAAGCAGCTTTCCTGGCTCCGGGCCAGGCTGCGCATCTCCTGTTTGCCATAAAGAAACCGCATACTATTCCTCCATCGCATCACAAATAATTGGGAAAGTCCATTCCCACAAACATACAAAAAGTATATTCATTTTTCCCAATTTCGTCAATCCCTCAGAATATCAGAAGAACGGGGCAGGTTTTGGCGGAATTTTAGGCAATACCGCCCTCCCCGCCTAAGTAGCTTTCTCTTCCTCCGGCACAAAATCCAGCACAATGCTCTTCCGGTTGGGGGTCAGCTTGGTGAATTTCACCCCGGCGGATTGGAGCATCCGCTTGGAGGCCAGGTTCAGCATGGTGTCGCAATACTTATCCGACAGATAGATGACCTCCTTCACCCCGCTCTGGATGATGGCCTTGGCGCATTCGTTGCAGGGGAACAGGGCCACGTACAGCCGGCTGCCTCGCAGATCCCGACCATTGGCATTGAGGATGGCGTTCAGCTCCGCATGAACCACATAGGGGTACTTGGTCTCGGCCCCCTCCCGCTCCCAGGGGTATTCGTCGTCGCTGCACCCCTTGGGCATCCCGTTGTAGCCGGTGGAGATGATGATGTTGTCCGGCGAGACGATGCAGGCCCCCACCTGGGTATTGGGGTCCTTGCTCCGCCTGGCCGCCAGCATGGCGATGCCCATGAAATATTCGTCCCAACTGATGTAGTCTTCCCGTTTCATAAGATTTTTCTCCTCTCTCTGCATTTGGCGACGGCTCGCCGCCACGGGCATTATTTCATCAATTTTGCCGGATCGTGGGGGCGGAAGTGCTGCCACAAAAGGATGGCGGAGGCGGCCAGGCAGGTGACGATGGCCAGCACCTGGCTCACCCGGAAGCTGCCCCAGTAGAGGCTGTCCACCCGGAGTCCCTCGATCCAGGCCCGGCCCAGGCCATACCAGGCGCAGTAGCCCAGGGCAATCTGGCCGTTGTATTTTCGGCGGGGATAGCAGTAATTCAAAATCAGGAAGCCCGCCAGGTTCCACACCGATTCAAACAAAAAGGTGGGGTAGTAATATTCAAATTCCCCGGTGACGGTGTTAAACAGCCCCATCCGGAAGAAGGAATCCGTGGCCGCTCCGAAGGCCTCCCGGTTGACGAAATTACCCCACCGGCCCACGCACTGGCCGATGAGGAAGCCCACCAGCACCAAATCCAG
Source organism: Oscillospiraceae bacterium (assembly GCA_021771675.1). The sequence goes on from JAETOP010000027.1 coordinate 24,186, forward strand.
CAGAGCGGGGAGGTTGGCCTTCTTGATTTTACAGAAAATGGCTACCCCGATCACCGCACCGATGACGCTGCCATAGATGGCAATCCCCCCCTCCCAGATGAAGAGCACGGAAATTGGATTCTCCCGATAGTCCGCCCAGGAAAAGGCGCAGTAGTAGATGCGGGCGCAGATAATGGCCAGGGGTGTGACCCACAGCACGCCGTCCAGCAGATCATCCTCCGTCAGCCCGGCATAGCGGCAACGTTTTCTGGCATAGAGCACTGCCAGCAGCATCCCCAGGGCGATAATCAAGCCATAGTAGTGAATTTCCAGAGGTCCCAGAGAGAGGGTTCGCCCGGGATTCACCTCAAGCCCCAGAAAGGGGAAGGAAATCACGGAATAGTTTGCAGGATTCATTGGCGCTCCTCCCCGTCCAGCGGATAGATGATGGAGATGGCACAGCGCTCCCGCCGCACCACCCGGCCCAGGAATTCCTGAATTTCCTCCCGCCGGATGTCCCGGTAGATTTCCGGGAAGCGGAAATAGTCAAAGCCGGAAAAATGATAGGCGCAGATGCGAAAACAGGTGCCGTCCATGCTGTCCAGGCCCCGGATTCTTCTGCCCAGGGCGCTGCGCTTCATCCGCAGAAATTCCTCTTGGCTGATTCCCTCTTGTGAAAGCCGCTCCCCCTCCTGGAGGATGGCCTCCCGGACGGCCCGGGGGTCGTCGCTGTCCCCGCTGACGCAGAGCATGGCGCAGCCCTCCAATGTTTCAAAGCCGCCGCCGAAGGAGCTGTCGATGAGCCCCTGCTCATACAGCCGCAGATACAGCTCCGAGGACTCCCCAAATAATGCCTCCGCCGCCAAATCCGCCACCATTTCCCGGCGGATGGCCTCACTGCCGGTGCCCGTGCTCTCACATTTGAAGGCCATACTGAAGGTGGGCATGGCCACCTCCATGGCGCAGACCGTCTCCGCCTCCACCGGGGTCATTTCCTCCGGCCAGGCGGTTTCCTTCTCCCCCACGGGGCGCTTTTCATCCCCCAGCACCTGCCGGGCAATGTCTGACACCGATTCCGGGTCCACGTCCCCAATGACGCACAGCAGCATGTTGCCGGGGCTGTAAAAGGCCCGGTGGCAGAGGCTTAATATCTCCGGGGTAATCTCCCGGATGGACTCTCGGGTGCCCAGAATGGGAATGCGGATGGGATGGTTTTCATAGAGGGCCGCCATGAGATTGTCAAAAATCACGCTGTCCGGGGCATCCAGGTTCATGCCGATCTCCTGGTCGATGATGCCCCGCTCCCGGTCCACGCTTTCCTGGGTGAAATAGGGAGTGGACACAAATTCCAGTAGCAGCCGCAGGCACTGGTCAAAGGCCTGGGTGCAGGTGAAATAATAGGCGGTCATGTCATAGCTGGTGAAGGCGTTCACGGACGCCCCCAGGGCGGCGAACTCCGCCGTCACATCCCGGTCTCCGGGAAGCTCAAACATTTTGTGCTCCAGATAGTGGGCTACTCCAGCGGGGGCCTGATACCGCTCTCCCTCCAGCCGGAATTGATTGTGAATGGAGCCGTAGCCCGTGACAAAATAGGCTGTGCTCCGGGCAAAGCCCCGCCGGGGAACCACCGCCACGGTCAGACCATTGGGCAGAATTTCCTGATATAGCGTTTCATCCAGCTCCGGGTAATCAAATTGGATCATGTGGCGTTGTCCTTTCTGACAAAAAATAGGCCGTGTGGAGCTTCAATGTTTCCGCCGCCCGGGCCGCCTGCGGGGCGGTGACGGCGCTGACGGCCTGGATATAAGCTTCCGGGGTCAGGCCCAGGGAGCTGAGGGTGGCGGTAGCATAGTAGCCCTCGATGGCCCCGGGGGAATCGTGGGTGGCCCGGAGGCTGGAAATCAGGGCCTGCTTGGCGGCGTTCAACTCCTCCTGGGTGAACGATCCCTGGCGGCACAGCTCCAGCTGCCGGAGAATCTCCTGCTGGGCCTGCTCCCGCTTGCCGCAGTCAATGCCTGCGGACACGGTGACAATACCCTTGGAGCCATAGTAGTTGGAGCCCACACTGTAGCACAGAGACTGCTTCTCCCGCAGGTTCATGAACAGCTTGGAGGTCATCCCTCCGCCGTAGATGATGTTCAGCAGCTGCATGGCCGCAAATTCCTCCCGCCGGTTGGTGATGGGGGTGGTGAAGCCCAGGCAGAGCTTTCCCTGGGATACCTCCATCGTCTCGGTGTATTCCCCACCGGGGCTGGGCCGCAAATCCGTCTGGGGCGCCAGGGGCGCAGGCTCTCGGCCTGGGAGGTCAAAAAGAGGTTTCAGCAGCGCCGCCACTTCCTCCCCCGGGGCGCTGCCTACATAAAACATCTCAATGGGACTTTCCAGCAGGATTTTCTGATAATGGCGGTACAGCCCCACCGGGTCGATTGCCGCCACCTGCTCCTTTTCTCCCAGCCGGGGCAGGCCGAAGCTGTCCTCCCGGCACATCCGCTTCAGCAGCTGCCCCATGGCATAGGTCTGCTTGTCGTTGAGTTCGCAGTCAATGGAGGAAATCAGATTTCGCTTTTCACTCTCCACGAAATCCTCCCGGAAGCCCCCGCCCTCCAGCGGGGAGCAAAACAGCAGCTCCTGAAGAAAATCCGCCAACGGCTCCAGCACCCGGTCCCCGGGCAGGGTGAAGCGCTGGTCCATGAAGCCGCAGTAGAGGCCGGTGGTCTGGTAGTCTCCCACCCGGCGGACCAGGGGGCTCACTGCCGCTCCGTACAAATCGTCCAGAGCCATGGTAATGCCCCGCAGATCCGGGTGGCGGGTGGTGCCCCGAAGCAGCACCGTGGGCAGCAGGGCGTTCATGGCCGCCTCCTGCGCCGCCATGGGCCGCACCAGCTGAATGCTGAGGCAGCCCTGCTTGAACCGGGGATCCCGGCAGCAGCGCAGGGTGACGCCGGGAAGAAGGGAATGGGTTTCGATCATTGCATACTCCTTAAATTGGATTATCGCCGTTATTTTCCACCTATTATACACAAAATCCCGGCCCAGAACAAGCCCCAGGCCGGGATTTTGAAGATTAAATATTTATTAGGGAACGCTTAATCACATATAAGGCCGGAATTCACCGCCAAAGATATTGCGTTTCTTGTCGAACTGTGATATTCTAAGCTTGGTCAATGACCCGGAAGGGACACCACTTACGGCGGACGGATGCCTCCCCCTCGCAAAAGCCCCAGGCCAATGCAAAGGGGGTGGTGAAATGGTTACTTATGAAAACCTGTTTGCGTTTGCACTGGTTATCATCGAAACCATTACACTTGTTGTCCTCATTTTCAAGAACAACAAGTGAGCGTAATTTCCGATAAAAACAGGAAATTACTCCGTCCCAACCTTCTCCAAAAGTCGACGGAGTAATTTCCTGAACCAAAGGGGGAGGCACCGTTCGTCGGTGTCCCTTCTGTTATTATACTACCACATTTGTCCTGACTTTGCAAGGCATATTTTAAAGTCCCTGCGAATGGCCGGCGACCATGCCCGCTTACTTAAAGAAATCGTTGAGAATGTCCTGGAAGCCCTTCCGCTTGGGAGTAACGCTCCGGCTGACGGTGCCGTCGAACTGGCGCAGCAGTTCCTTCTGCTCGTTTGTCAGCTTGGTGGGCGTCTCCACTACCACCGAGAAGTGGTGATCGCCCCTGAGCTTGGGGTTGCCCACCTGGGGGATGCCCTTGCCCCGGAGAATGAACTCCCGGCCGGTCTGGGTGCCCTCGGGAATGGTGTATGTCACCTTGCCGTCCAGGGTGGGAACCTCGATCTCCGCCCCCAGAGCTGCCTGGGCAAAGGAGATTGGCACCTCGCAGTACACGTCAAACTCCCGGCGCTTAAAGAGCTTGTGGGGCTTGATGCGCACCTCAGCCAGCAGATCGCCGCTGGGCGCACCGCCGCTGCCCACATTGCCCTCGCCCCGGACACGGACGCTCTGCCCGTCGTTCACACCGGCGGGAACCTTCACGGTCACCCGCTTGGTGCGGCGAACCTTGCCCTTGCCCTTGCAGGTGTTGCAGGGCGTCTTGATGATCTTGCCCTTGCCGCCGCACTGGGAGCAGGTGGTGGTGGACTGCATCTGCATTCCCATGAAGTTCTGAACCACCCGCTCCTGGCCGGTGCCCCGGCACTTGGGACAGGTTTCAATGTTGCCGTCGGCGCTGCCGGTGCCGTTGCAGGCGGCGCAGTTTTCGATGCGGGGAACGCTGACCTCCTTGTCGCAGCCGAAGGCGGCCTCCTCAAAGGTCAAATCCAGCCGGGACATGATGTTCTCGCCCCGGCGTCCGGCGCTCTGGCCGCCGCTCCTGCGCCCCCCGCCGCCGAACAGGTCGCCGAAAATATCCCCCAGGTCGCTGAAGCCGCCGAACCCGCCAAAGCCGTCGAAGCCATTGAATCCGGCGCCGCCGGCGTAGTTGGGGTCCACACCGGCAAAGCCATACTGGTCATACCGGGCCCGCTTCTCGTCGTCGGACAGCACCTCATATGCCTCGCCCACCTCTTTGAACTTCTCCTCGGCCTCTTTGTTGCCGGGGTTCCGGTCCGGGTGGTATTTCATGGCCGCCTTTCGGTAGGCCTTTTTTATATCTTCTGCACTGGCGCCCTTTTCCACGCCCAGCACCTCATAGTAATCTCGCTTATTCGTATCTGCCATATGTTTTCACCCCACAGTGATAGATATAAGGTATAAGATATGAGATATAAGATTATTTCAAATTTTACGGTCTTCCTGTATCTTGTATCCCATATCTTGTATCTCATATCTTCTTTCTTTTGCCCCGAAAAGGGGCGACATTTCTGCCGCCCCTGGGGCTGTTTTGATTTTTTAGTCCACGGACTCGTAGTCGGCGTCCACCACGTCGTCACCGGGGTTGCCCTGGCTCTGTGCGCCCTGGGCACCGGGCTGCTGATACAGCTTCTCGGACACGGCGTAGAAGGCCTTCTGCACTTCCTCGGTGGCAGCCTTGATGGCTTCCACATCGGTGCCCTTGACCACTTCCTTCAGGTGGTCAACAGCGGCCTGGATGGGGGCCTTGTCGGAATCGGTGAGCTTATCGCCCAGCTCGGTCAGGGTCTTCTCGGTCTGATAGATCACCTGGTCGGCGGCGTTGCGGGCATCCACCTCATCCTTGCGGGCCTTATCCTCGGCGGCGTACTGCTCAGCTTCCCGGACGGCCTTGTCGATGTCCTCCTGGCTCATGTTGGTGGAGGCGGTGATGGAAATCTGCTGCTCCTTGCCGGTGCCCAGGTCCTTGGCGGAGACCTTCACGATGCCGTTGGCGTCGATGTCGAAAGTGACCTCGATCTGAGGCACGCCACGGGGCGCGGGAGCGATGCCGGTCAGCTGGAAGCGGCCCAGCGTCTTGTTGTAAGCGGCCATTTCCCGCTCGCCCTGGAGCACATGAACCTCAACGGAGGTCTGGCCGTCAGCGGCGGTGGAGAAAATCTGGCTCTTGTGGGTGGGGATGGTGGTGTTCCGGTCGATCAGGCGGGTGAACACGCCGCCCATGGTCTCAATGCCCAGAGACAGGGGGGTCACGTCCAGCAGCAGGATGTCCTGCACGTCGCCGGTGAGCACGCCGCCCTGAATGGCAGCGCCAACAGCCACGCACTCATCGGGGTTGATGCCCTTGAAGCCTTCCTTGCCGGTGATCTTCTTCACGGCCTCCTGGACAGCGGGGATACGGGTGGAGCCGCCAACCAGCAGCACCTTGTTGATGTCGCTGGCCTGCAGGCCGGCATCGGACATGGCCTGACGGACGGGCTTCATGGTGCGCTCCACCAGGTCGGCAGTCAGCTCGTTAAACTTGGCCCGGGTCAGTGTCACGTCCAGGTGCTTGGGGCCGGTGGAATCGGCGGTGATATAGGGCAGGTTCACATTGGTGCTGGTGACGCCGGACAGCTCGATTTTGGCCTTCTCGGCGGCCTCCTTCAGGCGCTGCATGGCCACCTTGTCACCGGCCAGGTTGATGCCCTCGGTCTTCTTGAACTCGGCAACCAGATAATCCATGATTCTCTGGTCGAAATCGTCGCCGCCCAGATGGGTGTCACCGGCGGTGGCCAGCACCTCGATGATGCCGTCGCCAATGTCCAGGATGGACACATCGAAGGTGCCGCCGCCCAGGTCGTAGACCATGATCTTCTGCTCGGCTTCCTTGTCCATGCCGTAGGCCAGAGCCGCGGCGGTGGGCTCGTTGATGATCCGCTTTACATCCAGGCCGGCGATCTTACCGGCATCCTTGGTGGCCTGACGCTGGGCGTCGGAGAAGTAGGCGGGGACGGTGATGACCGCCTCGGTGACGGTCTGGCCCAGGTAGCTCTCGGCATCGGCCTTCAGCTTCTGCAGGATAAAGGCGCTGATCTGCTGGGGGGGGTAGGACTGGCCATCCACGGTGACGTGGTAATTTTCGCCCATGTGGCGCTTGATGGAAGCCACGGTGCGGTCAGCGTTGGTCACGGCCTGACGCTTTGCCACCTGGCCCACCATCCGTTCGCCGGTCTTGGAGAAGGCCACCACGGAAGGGGTGGTACGAGTTCCCTCAGCGTTAGCGATAACGACAGGCTCGCCGCCCTCCAGAACGGCAACGCAGGAATTGGTAGTACCCAAATCAATACCGATAATCTTAGACATAATGTTTTCCTCCTGATGATAGAAAAGTAAATTTTTTACAAAGAAAATGTGGAAATGCGGGATAAAATATCTTAATTGGCAACCTGAACCATGGCGAAGCGGACGATCTTGCCGCCCAGCTTGAAGCCCTTCTGGAATACTTGGGCGATGGTATTCTCTCCCAGGTTCTCATCCTCCGTGTGCATCACGGCGTTGTGGATGGCAGGATCGAAGCTGTCTCCGGGCTTGCCGAAGATTTCAACGCCCAGTTCGGTGAAGATTTTCACCAGCTCGGTCATGGTAAGCTCCACGCCCTTCTTGTAGGCGGCGTCCTCGGTGGGCTGATTCACGGCCCGTTCCAGAATATCATAGATGGGAAGCAGCTTGGCAACCGCATCGGATTTGCCGTTGCCGTAGGAGGCTTCCTTCTCCTTGATGGTGCGCTTGCGGAAATTATCAAACTCAGCAGCCAGCCGCAGGTAGGTGTCGTGCTCGGCGTTGTACTTCTCCTCCCAGTTGATCTGGGGAGCCTCCTCCACCGTCACCTCGGGAGTCTGCTCGGAGGAAACCTGCTCGGTGGTTTCCGGCTCCTGTACCACAGTCTCCTGTGCCTCGGGCTCCTGCTTGCTCTTCTCTTTTTTCGACATATGCGGGTCTCTCCTTTATTTCGGTGGTTTTTCATCCGGCTCCGAAGCGCCGGGAAGCTGGGGTGTCTCGGGCTTGGCGAACATCTTACTCAGGTTTTCGGCGAAGCAGCTCAAGCGGGCAGTAACCTTGGCGTAATCCATCCGAGTGGGGCCGACCACGCCGATCACGCCCTGGAGCCCGTCGCCAATGTCAAATTTGGTCATCACCACGGAGGTGTCCTTCAGCTCATCGGCCACGTTTTCTGGCCCTACAATCACCTTGGTTCCGTTGGCTCCCTCCATCACGGCGGGAAGGCCGCTGAGGGCGTCCTCGTCGATGCTGGCCAGCACTCGCTGGGCCTTGTCCACGTCCCGGTACTCCGGCAGGCCCAGAAGCCTTGCCTGCCCGGCTACGGCCAGATTGGTGGAGCCGTGATTTTTCAACGTCTCGGTAACAAAATCCACGATCACCGGCACCAGGCTGGCGGCGGCTCCGGCGGAGCGCATCACCTTTTCCATCAGCTCGGCGGTGAATTCCTCCAGAGGAAGCTCGGTCATGGTGGCATTGAGCAGGGCGGTGAGCAGATTCAGCTCCGTCTCCCCAATGCTCAGGGGCAGCTTAATCAGCCTGTTCACCACCTGGTCGCCGGGGAGGGTGAGCACCAGGATGAAGCTTCCGGTGCCCGAGGGGAGCAAATTGAATTTCAGCACAGTGGCGCTGCCCTGACGGGAAGCGGCGCTGATAGCGGGAAGATTGGTGGCCTGGGAGACAAGCCTGGCGACCTTTTCCACCATTTTGTCCACCCGGTTCATTTTCTCCTCGATGGCGCTGGTGATGGACTTGGTTTCGTCCACGCTGAGGCGGTAGTCCAGCATCAGCTCATCCACATACAGCCGATAGCCTGCGGCGGAGGGAACCCGCCCGGCGCTGGTGTGGGGCTGCTCCAGGTAGCCCATGGTGGTGAGCTCGGCCATTTCGTTGCGAATGGTGGCGGAGGAGTAGTTCATATCCGGCAGCTCTGTGATAGCCTTGGAACCAACCGGCTCGGCGGTTCGGATATACAGGTCAACCACGCTGCGCAGAACCTTTTTCTTCCGTTCGGTAAGCTCCATGAACGTCCTCCTTTCATTAGCACTCACTCTCTCTGAGTGCTAAGCACACTATACCAGAGAGTGCTAAAAATGTCAACCCCCCGTTTTTGAATTATCTATTAACTTTATATGATGATTTCTTTGACCCGGGCCAAAGCCCTACCCGCCCAGGGGATTTTTGTCTTTACGGTTCCCCGGTATGGGTGTATAATACATTGTGATTACATGATTGAGATTGGTTTTGCCAATTTATGCGTCAATTTGTAATTTGGCGGCGAGTCGCCGCAGACAATTTCGCACGGGGATGGTCTGTCATCGTTTTTGCCCTGACCCGCCCGGTAACGCTTTTGCAGCACGTTGTTGGTTGCTATGGTGCGGGAGCACCCCAAAGGCTCCCCTGTGTAAGGGGAGCTGTCAGCGAAGCTGACTGAGGGACTGTGCGGTAAAATATCCTATATTTCTACCATGTCGGGCGAATACCGGAAGTGTTCGTCTACCGCTGCCTTGGTCCACTCTGCGATTATGGAAAAGGGCAGAGAATTGGGACATACCTTTCCATATCGGACTGTACAATCATTTTAGTGCCTGCTGTACAGTCCCTCAGTCACGGCTTACGCCGTGCCAGGAAAGCTGCGGCTTTCCCCGGTGGCGGCTCTGACAGTCCACTTACGCTGTCATTCACTACCGCCACTGCGCTTCGCTTACCCCTTACACTTCGGGAGCCTTGGGTGCTCCCGCACCAGTGCAACCAACCGGCCGATTCAAAACCGCAAGCTGGGCGGCGGAGTCATGACTCCGCCCTACGAAATATCCCGCCAAATCCCAATTTGCCGGTCAGTTGTAGAAAAACCATGGGCAGAAGCCCAAAAGGAGTACAGATTTATGGGACGGGAATTTGAACTGAAATATATGGCATCGCCGGAGCAGCTGGCGGCGATTGAAGGCGCTTTTGAGGGCTTCCATACCATCCGGATGGAGACCACCTATTACGATGCCCCCGACGGCATTCTCCGCCGACTCCGCTGGACCCTCCGGCGGCGGATGGAAAATGAAGTTTCTATTTGTACCCTCAAAACCACCCTGTTCGATGGCAGCCGGGGGGAGTGGGAAACGGAGTGCGGCGACATTCTGGCAGCCGTGCCCCAACTCATTGCCCTGGGTGCCCCCGGGGAGCTGACAGCCTATACCGCCGGGGGCGTCCGCCCCACCTGCGCCGCACGATTCACCCGGAAAGCGCTAACCCTCCCCGCCGGAAACGGCGCCGTAGAGCTGGCCCTGGATCAGGGCGTCCTCCTGGGCGGAGGCAGGGAGCTTCCCTTTGCCGAGGTGGAGGTGGAGCTGAAACAGGGAACGGACAGCGACGCCCTTTCCTTTGCCCAGTCCCTGGCCCATCGCTTTGGCCTCACACCCCAGCCCGAAAGCAAGCTCCGCCGGGCGCTGAGCCTGGCGGAGGACGCAGAGAAAGAGGACGGAAAATGAACAGAGCGGAGCTGGAGCGTTATATCCTGGAAATCTATAGTACCCAGGGGGAACACCCCTGGGCGGATACGCCCGCAAACACCGTATTCCGGCACCGCCACAACCGGAAATGGTTTGCCATTGTCATGGACATTCCCAGGGGAAAGCTGGGGCTCCATGGGGAGGGAATTCTTTCCGTGGTGAATGTCAAATGTGACATGCGGCTCATCGGCTCCTTCCGGGAAGCCCCGGGAATCTTCCCGGCCTACCACATGAGCAAAGCCCATTGGCTCACCGTCGCCCTGGACGGCAGCGCAGCAGAGGAAACCTTGAAATTTCTGCTGGATATGAGCTATGAGTTGACGAAGTGAGCGCAGCGCCGTCACATCGATTAAAAAATGATTTCGAGAGATGCTCACTTTGTTCGCATTCGATTGGATATTCATTTCCTCTTGTGCCGCAGCACATATCGAATGCTTTGCGTCTATCGGGTGCGGAGCACATATCGTTCATTCCATCAGGAATGAATATCGAGATTTCATACTAATTCTTGATAAAAAGATTTAATCAGCAGCGTAGGGATATTGGCGCAAGACAAGGCAGAGGAACGCAAGCCATACTGTATGTATGGCAAGTGACGATAACGCCGTATTG
>JAETOP010000028.1 GCA_021771675.1 Oscillospiraceae bacterium
GCCATGCACTGATCATATGTCTTTGCAGGCAGATGATTTTCATCTACCGCCAATAGAATATTGCATCTGTCCGCAATGGTTTGAGATGTGCCTTTCTTCTTTCGCAATCCCTTGAGTCGTTTCACTTCAGAGTCAGACAACTGAACTTTATTTTTCTTAGGTCTTGCCATGACTGTACCCCTCTCATATGTGATATGAGAAGTGTACCATATTTTAGTTTATAAATCAATATGTCTATACACTAGACTTTGATTAAAAGTTCACAAAGATTTCCGAGGATGATTTGCGTAAAACAAGGGGTCGGATGCAGCTGGGCTGACGCCCAGCAAAGACGACAACGCCGTTTTACACAAATCAGGCCGGAAAGATTGTGAGGTTTTAATCAAAGATAGTATCATATTTTATGACCTTATTCCAGCCCCAGGTAGCCGCAGAGCACCTTCAGGGTATTGAGCACACCATCAATATGACTTCGCTCGTAGCCGTGACTGGCGAAGACGCCTGCGCCGATCAGGCCGTGGCGAAGATCGAAGCCTGCTCTCAGAGTGGCCTCCACGTCGGAGCCGTAGTGGGGGTACACATCCACCGCATAATCGGCCCCGGTTCGCTTGGCGGCCTCAATGAGTTTGCCCACCACCTGGTAGCTATAGGGCCCGCCGGAATCCTTGGCGCAGATGCTCACCTGGCGCTCGGTACAGCCCAGCCCCTCCCCCACGCAGCCCATGTCCACGGAGATTGCCTCAGTAACCCCCTGGGGGACGCTGGCGCTGCCCCCGTGGCCCACCTCCTCGTACACGGTGATGTGGGCATACACCCGGCGGGGGAGGACGGCAGAGTGATCCTTCAGATACTTGGCAAAACCCAGCAGGATGCCCACGCTGAGCTTATCGTCCAGGAAGCGGCTTTTCAGATACCCAGAGGCGGTGCGGCGGGTGCGGGGGTCAAAGCACACAATGTCCCCCACCTCAATGCCCAGCGCGCGGGTGTCGGCAGCGGACTTCACATTCTCGTCCAGCACCACCTCCACGCTGTCCCAGCTGCGGCTGGTATCGTTGTAGCTGCCGTTGACATGAATGCTGGGGTTACACAGCTGGGCGGTGCCCTCATAGACCCGGCCGTCCCTGGTATAGACCCGGACATTTTCCGCCTCGGCATTGTTGGCATTCATGCCTCCCAGGCTGGTAATCTTCAGGCAGCCGGAGGACTTGATCTGACTGACCATGCCCCCCAGGGTATCGGTGTGGGCCTCCAGAAGCAGGCCGTCCCCCCTGTCCTCACCGCCGAAATCCACCAGGACGCCCCCTTTTTCCGTCAGCCAGGCGTTGAACCCCAGAAGCTGGAACTCGGAGCAGACCCATCTGGCCGCCCGAGCCGTAAAGCCCGAGGGGGAGTCGATGCTCAGCAGCTGGGCCGTTTTTTCCCAGGCAAAATCCGCATAGGGTAATGCAATCATAATTTACCTCCCAAAAATATAGAAGTGCCAAACCCCCGCCACTTCCCGCATGGCATGATTGATGAACTGGGACAGCCGGGAGGTCTTGGCGGGCACCCCCACAAAGCCGAGCCCCAGCTTTTCCACCATCAGGCTGGTGCGGTAGAGATGGTACTCGCTGGAAAGGATGCCCAGCTTCTCCGGGCGGCTGCCGGTTTTTTCCTCAATCAAATCCAGGGAGAAGCGCATGTTCTCGTCGGTGGAGGTGGCCTTGTCCTCCATCCAGATTCGCTCCTCTTCAATGCCCAGCTTCACCAGCTCGTCGTGCATACATTGGGCCTCGGTGATGGGCTCGTCCGCCCCCTTTCCGCCGGAGACGATGGCGATCACATCCTCATGCTCCTTCAAGTAGTCAGCGGCCTCGTTAATCCGATCCCACAAGGAGACCGACGGGCCGTCCTCCCGAACCTTGGCCCCCAGCACCACCAGATACTCCGCCACCTCCTCCGGGGTGCCCAGGCTCGCCCGGAGAATGTGGTACTCTGTAAAGCTGAACAGGGCCAATCCGCACAGCAGTGCCAAAGTGACCACAATGGTGCTCACCCTGGCAAACTTGGGCAGCACCCTGCCCACCAGGGGCATAAAGCTGTAAAACAAAATCACGCAAATAATGCCCAGGCATACCAAAGCGGTAAAGCTGTAGCCCTGGATCATAAATTTGCACACATATCCAACGGCGGCAAAGGGGACGCAGGCCCCCAGGCCCAGAAAGGGATGGGCTTTGAACCCGCCGCTCTTGGGCCGCCAGTCCTGGCCGTTTTTCTCCATCTGACTGCGAATGACACTGGCCTGCAAAGCCTTTTTTTGTGCAATGGTCTTTCTCATGACAGAATCCCCCGATTATTTCACCTTTCTTGCCTTGGCGGCGGCATCCTTGGCCTCCTGAATCAGGGGACGCTGCTTCCGGGCCGCATAGGGCTCCAGCCGGTTCAGGTGGGAATAGCGGCTGAACATGATCATCTTCCGCTTGCTTCGCACCGCATCGCTCTTGGTGGTGAGGATGATGTGGGCGGATTCCTTGATGATTTTGCAGTCATTGGCAATGATCTGGTCTGTAATTTTCTCGTACTTCTTCACATCCGGCTTGGCGGGCAGCTTGCACCCGGAGGCAAATAACGCCCGTCCCCAGGCTTTTTTGTCATGACGGCCTCCCAAAAAAGCGAATAATGACATGATTTTTCCTCCATGCTCGTAGGTTCATCCTTTTGCCTGCATTATATCACAGAATACGGGAAAATAACAGAGTGAAAATTTTTAACAAGTTATTAAGAAAGCGCCGCACCCTTCGGGGTGCGGCGCAGCGTATCATTTTAATTACTCCTGGGTGGTAAAGCTTCTGAGTGTCTTGCCCTCGATATAGGGGCCGGCCTCGGGGAAGCCGCCGCACTTCATATCCACCTCCAGCAGCTTTGCAGCGCAGCGCTGGAGATACCCAAGCTTCAGGCTCCCATCCCGGACGGCGGTGATGATGTCCTGGACGTTGCCCTCGCAGCCGGGCATCTGCACATCGTTTCCCGCATAGATGCACAGGGGGCTGGAGGCACAGGGGTACTTGGGATTGGGCTTTGCCATGGCGCCGGACACCGTGGCATTGCTGGTGAACCAATCGGTCATCACATAGCCCTGGAAACCGCACTCCTCCCGGGCATAGCAGGTGATGGAATCGTAGCAGTTGGCGCCGTGGACACCGTTGATCAGGTTGTAGCTGGTCATGATGGTCATGGGCTGGGAAGCCTGGATGCAGACGCCGAAATTGCGCAGGTAGATTTCCCGGATGGCCCGCTCCTTGATGTGGGCATTGCAGTACATCCGGTTGTCCTCCTGGTTGTTGGCGAAGTAATGCTTGATGCTGGTGCCCACGCCGGGGTGCTTCTGCACGCCTCGGACATCCGCCGCCGCGCACAGGCCAGAGAGCAGGGGGTCCTCGGAGTAATACTCGAAGTTCCGGCCGCAGAGGGGATTGCGGTGGATGTTCATGCCGGGGGCCAGCCAGACCCGGACGCCGAAGGTTTCCATCTCAGCGCCCACCACGTCGCCGCACTTCTCAATCAGCTCCAAATCCCAGGAGCTGGCCAGCAGCCAGGCGATGGGGATGGCGGTGCAGTACTGATAGTAATCCACATCCCCCTCCTGCTTAGGGGCAAAGGTTTCGGCAATGCCGCCCATGGCGGAACCGCCGGGCAGCAGCTTTCCCGCCTCATCCGTGCGGAAATGGGGAATCAGGCGCAGACCGGCAGGGCCGTCGGCGTTAATCATGTCCCGGACGCCCCGGTGGGCAAGGGCCAGACTGGTTTCACCGGCAGCGCCGGGAACCGCCTTGGAGGCGGAACCGATCACATTCTCGTCCTCTCTTGCGGCGCCCACGCACCACTCGGCCATTTCCTCCACGGTAAGCTGGGAGACCAACTGCTCCATGGTATATTTTCCGTCCCGAACCTCTTCCAAGGTGATCACATGGTCGGTACCAGCGGGAGCGAAGGGAGCGGGCTCTCCGGCGTACTCCACAGTAATTGTGGGAATCCTGGCGGCGCTGAGGGCAATTCTGGGGGCCGCTGCCTTTTCTGCTTCCTCGTTCTCCGGCACCCAGCTCTGAACACCGGCGCAGGAAATCTCCTCAAATTCCTCGTCCAGAGGGCAGATGTTCTTGACCTTCCTGGTCTGTGCGGTATCGTCCAGGATCAGCACCGCCGCCACATGGGTGGCACGGCTGTTCACGCCCACCCGGATCACATATTCTCCGGCCTCCAGCACATAGCCGGCCTTGGCAGGGTCATAGCTTTCCAGATTGGTCAAGTCGAAGCTGACAGTCACCCGCTGCTCCTCCCCGGGCTGCAAAAGCCTGGTTTTGCCGAAGCCGCAGAGCATCTGCATGGGCTTTTCCAGCCCCTGCCTGGGGGCGGAGCCGTAGACCTGAATCACTTCCCTGCCCCCGAAAGAGCCGGTATTTTTGACCTTCACGGTGACACTGACGGTTTTTTCGTCGGCGCAGGCCCTCAGGGTCTCCATGGAAAAGGTGGTGTAGTTCAGGCCGTAGCCAAAGGGATACACTGGGGTCACATTGAAAGTGTCGAAATAGCGGTAGCCCACAAAGATGCCGTCAACATAGTATTCATCGTTCCAGTCGCCGTTGTTGTGGCTGAAGGTAGCAGAGGAGGGATAATCCGCATATTTTTCCGCCCAGGTGTCCGTCAGGCGGCCGCTGGGGATGCTCTTGCCCAGAAGGACATCCGCCACAATGTGGCCGCCCATGTTGCCGCTCTGGGAGATCAGCAGCACGGCGCTGATGCCGGGAATGGCTTTCAGGGTCGCCGCATTGATGACACCGCCCAGGTTCAGCAGCACGATGACCTTTCTATAATTCTGCCCCAGGGCGGTGAGGAGCGCAATCTCCTGCCCCGTCAGCTCGTAATCCCCCTCCTCGGCGTAGCGGTCGCTGCCCTCGCCGGAGTTCCGGCCCAGCACATAGATGGCCAGATCACCCTCCGCCTTCTGGAAGGGAGCCAGGGCCTTGGGGACAAAATGCTCATTGAACATCACAAAGAAATCCGGAATGCCAGCGGCAGCGGCCCGCTGGTGGACATCGGCCATATAGGCATCAAACTCCTCCTTGAGGAGACGATCCTGCTCGTCAAGCCACTGCTTTGTGGTAATGGCAAAGCCCGCCTCCTCCAGGCCCTGCTCCACACAGACGCTGAACCGGCTGTTGACCTCACCGCTGCCGGTGCCGCCCTTAACCGTAGCCCGGGCGCCGTTGCCGAAAAGGGCCACCTTCTGGGGGCCGGACAGGGGCAGAACGCCGTCGTTTTCCAGCAGCACCATGCACTCACCGGCAATCCGGCGGATGTAGTCGCTGTGAGCCTGCTCGCTGGCAGTGACTTCGGGGGTTTGATTTGCGTGATAGTGAATCATTTGGATGTAAACTCCTTTCAGATGCTAGAGAATTCCGAAAAATCTCTTCGCTTATTATACAAAAATTTGTCGCAAAAATCAACAGATTTTGGTAAAATAATCAAGGAGTTCCAAATGGGCAAATTTTCAAAGCCGGATGAGCTGCATGGGCAAATCTTGACGCGCCCCTGCGGAATGTCCTCCGTCCAATGCAAAAAATCCCTTTGGACTGGGGGAAGCCCAATCCAAAGGGGCAGATTATGGGTCCAGATTGGCTTCCTCAAAAAGAGGGGATTGAAAAAACTCGCTGATGCTGATTTCAAAGCCCTGGCACAGCTCATGGATGATTCTCAATTTCACCGAATCATAGGAGCAGTGAATCAGATTGCTGATGGTGGACTTTGGAACGCCGCTTTTGGTAAAGAGCTGATACTGGGTCATCCCCCGCTGGGTCAAAAGCTCCTGCAGCCGAAGACTGATTGCCTGATTTAATTTCATATGTACCACCTCTTCGGTGGTATTATATAAAATTTAGGCAGAAAATTAGTCCCTGTAGCCGAACTAGTTCTTGCATTTTTGATTTGGGCATGGTATAGTTAATTCAGGGAGCCCCGACAGAATGAGCGGGTGCCGCCTCAATGAAAGAGAAAGAGAGAGATGTCCCATGATTGGTTCCGCACTGAAAAAGCTGGCAAAAGAATACGACATGACTGTGGATAAGGGAATTGCTTACGGAAGCCTGGGCGGCTTTGCCGCCACCCTCAGCGAGGGCGCCGGGTTCAAGCAGATTGTCTTTTCCACCTGCTTTGACGACCCTGCCGGCCGTACCGGCATAACGGACACGGTAAACGCCCGGAATGTAAAGAAGGAGTTCCGGGTTCAGGAGCTGACGGTGAGCTCCAAGATGATCGCGGTAACGTTCCTGGACAACCCCGGCACCATGAAGCGCATCCGGGCTTTCCTGGACTGGTTCCTGCCCCTGCTGCGCTCCTTTGGCGCCAGCGGCGTAGAAATCTGCCCGGAGTGCGGAATGCCCATCGACCAGGGCCGCTGGGCCATGGTCAACGGCGTCGCCCACCACTTCCACACCGGCTGCGCCAGCCGGGTGCAGCTGAATTTGGAGCAGAGCAATGAGCAGATGGCCAGCGAGGACACCGGCAACTATTTCTCCGGCCTGGTGGGCGCCCTGCTGGGCTCCGCTCTGGGCGCGGTGGTCTGGGCCATCGTACTCTGCATTGGCTATATGGCCTCTCTGGTGGGTCTGCTCATTGGCTTCCTGGCAGAAAAGGGCTATAACCTGTGCAAAGGAAAGCAGGGCAAGGGGAAAATTGCCATTTTGATTGTGGCGTTGATTTTTGGCGTGCTGCTGGGGACCTTCCTGGCAGAAAGCTATGACCTGTTTACCTTCATCAACTCCGGGGCTGCCCCGGGATGGCAGGTTTCCGATATTCCCGGGGTGATTATTTACTTCTTCCTCATGGATGCGGAATACCGGGTGCCAGTTTTGATCAATATGGTCATGGGTCTGTTTTTTGCCGCCCTGGGCGCGTATACCCTGATCCGCCAGGCAGGCCGCAATGTCTCCGGCAACCGATTCGTTCATTTGAAATAAAAAGCCAAAGGGGGCTGCCAATCGGCAGCCCCCTGCATTATTTCTCCCAGCCGAAGCCCTGGAACACCGGTGCGCCGGTGTACCGGCGGGCAGTCTTCTCCCCCCGGAGAACCTCCAGCGCCGCCTGGGCCAGCGCCTCCTGCTCGCATTCGCCGGGGTAGACGGCGACGGGGGCGATCCAGCCGCAGCGCTGCTTCACCCCGTCCACGATGTCTGCAAAGCGAACCAGGCCGCCGGTGAGCAGGATGCCGTCCACCCTGCCCTCCAGCACCGCCGCCATGGCGCCGATGGATTTGCAGAGCTGATAGATCATGGTGTTCCAGATGAGGCAGGCCTTCCGGTCCCCCGCCTCCACCAGTGCGTGGACGGTGTCCGCATTGGAAGTGCCGAAGTGGCTGACAAAGCCGCCGGAACGGGAGAGCATGGTCTTCACGTCCTGGGTGGTGTGGCCGGATTCCAGGTAGGTCAGCACCTCCATCACCGGGATGGAGCCCAGCCGGGTGGGGGTGAAGGGGCCGTCGCCTCCGGCGCCCTCAGTACTGTCAATCATCCTGCCCTTACAGTGGGCGGTGACGGTGATGCCCCCGTCAATGTGGCTGACGATGAAATTGCAGTCCTCATACTTCTTCCCCAGAGTCTGGGCGTGAATGGCGGCGATGCCCTTCTGATTCAGCACATGAGTCTGGGCCCGGCGGTAAAGCCCTGCAATGCCGGTGGGCCGGGCGTAGTCGCACAGCTCATCCACATTGGTGGGGTTCAGGGTGAACATTTTCCCGCCAAACTCCCGGCACAGCTCATAGGCCAGCATGACCCCCAGCTTGGCGGGATGGTCGCTGCCCCCTACCCCGGCGGCGGTATGGGCCACCAGCTGCTCGTCGATCTCCATCACCCCGGACTCCTGGGGATAGGCGCTGCCCCCACGGCCCACGAAGGCATCCATTTCCGAAAGCTTCAGGCCGTGCCGGGCCATGAAGTCCTCGATGAAAGCCCGGCGCATGGGGATTTGGTCGTTCACCGTGGGGAAGGACAGCAGCACCGGGGCATCGTGAAAGACACTCTCGGTGTACACATTCTTCTCGTTTTCAAAATAGCTCACCTTAGTAGAGGTGGAGCCTGGATTGATAACCAGGATTTTGTATGTTTTATCCATTTAATTCTCCTGCATTCAGATAGTTAGGAATTTAACGGGACGCCCGCAGTATCGCAAGGAAAATTCCTAATTCCTCATTCCTAACTCCAAATTATCTCGTATCTCCCCGCTTCAGCACCCGTCCGGGCCGCAGAAATGGCCCTGGGCAGAAAAGGCAGCGTCATTCAGCGCCTGCAGCATCTCCGATTCGGTATAGTCCTTCAGGCTGAGTCTTCTCCCATCCACGATGATGGTGGGCACCCCCTGGGGCTTCAGCACCTCCCGGGCATAGCGGACGGCCTGGCGCTCCTTTTCAGTGTACCTGCCCTCTTCCAGCGCCCTCGTAAAATCCGTTGCGTCCAGCCCTGCCTGCTCTGCCAGACCGGCCAGCACAGAAAGGTCGCCAATGTCCAGCTCCTGAATGAAGTAGGCCCGGTACACCAGATCGTTGTAGCTTTCGCCCTTGCCGTGGTCGCAGGCATAATACCACCCTTCAAAAGCCAGCCGGGTATAGGGCCGGGGAATCACCTTGGGGGGCAGCTTCATGGGAAGCCCCAGCTGGCGGCAGGGCTCCTCCAACACCTGATACCCCTCCCGACGGCGCTGATCGTGGTAGGTGTCCACCCGCTCCCGGGGTTCCGGGGTCAGCTCAAAAGGCTGATCGATAATCTTCGCCTCCACCCCCAGCTTTCCCAGCGCCCGCCGAAGGGCCTCCTTCGCCACCAGGCAATAGGGGCACACATAATCCGAAACAAACAGTATTTCCATATACACACCTCACGGTCGGTTGTCTGTGCACAGTATACTACTTCCTTCCCTCAAATTCAAGCAAAATATACAGTTCGCCCCGCCGGGATTCCGGCGGGGCTGTGTATCAATCCCACATGTGCCGCTCCAAATACTGCTCCAGGTCATAGTCATAGCGGAAGCGGACGTTTTGAATGGGCTCCCCGTCCAGGATGGCCAGGTATGCCTTCTGGTGGATGGCATTCTGCTCCTGGTTGCCCATGGACAGGTGATTGGCCACCATCAAGGCAAAGGCGGCATCCGGATAGCGGTACTCCACGGCCCCCCATTGATCGGGGGCGGCACGAAGCAGCTCCTTCATACCGGGAATTTTACTGTAGGCCTCCCGTTCCCGGGCGGCAAGGTCCCGCATCCGCAGGGGTGTATGTTGTTGCATGACACGATTCTCCTTAACGCAAAACTCGACGTGAATCATACCACGGAAAAAAATGAAAAACAAGTCTTGACATGGCCCACGCCTGTGAGAATCTTATCAAAAAACTGTCCAAATTTTTGTACACTATTTTTTCCGGAAGATTTTGCGGACTATCTTCCAGATTAGTGCCAACACCAAATAGATGGCAAAGCCCGCCAGGAAGCCTCCGATGCCGAAGACAATATCCGCAAAATCCATGGTTCCGGTGGATGTGACCTTTTGGCCGATCTCTATGCCAAAGGTGAGCACCACAATCAGCGTCAGGGTGTACAGCCAGGAGACAGCCATCTCCCAGCCCCGTCTGGTCAAAAATTTCACAATTGGGTGAACCAGCAGAAACAGGCACATTCCCACAGCGCCGATCACCAGAAAATGGAGCTCCTTGTCGGAAAAATTTGGTTCCAGATTGTTGTTCAGCTGCAAAATCCAGGTGTGGATGTCCGCCAGGCGGTAGACGAGCCAATACAAAAAATCTTTCATGAAACCTCCTTCGTTACCATGCAGAGGATTTCCTGCTGAATGGATTCCACCGAACGCATATTGTCCCCGGCGCAGCAGTCAACCATCTGCCAGCCCAGCTTCCCGCTGCAATACTCCGCCGCCTGGCGGCTGCAGTTGAGGTAGGGCAGATTCCCCTCGTGGATGTCCTTCCGGCTCTCATCCCCCTGGTAGCGCTGCGTCATCAGCCGTTGGCTTACCAGAGGATCCACCCGGAGATACACCACCATATCCGGAGTGGGAATGCCCAGCAGGTCATATTCAAAATGGAAGAGCCACTCCAAAAATCCGTCCCACTGTTCCCGGGGCAGCTTGCTGCACTGGTGGACGGCGTTGGAGGTGGTGTACCGATCCGCCACCAGAATGCCCCCCTGGGCATAGAAGGACTCCCAGTTCTGCTTGAAGGAGGCGTAGCGATCCACCGCATAGAATGTGGAGGCGGCGTAGGCGTTCACATCCCCGGGATTGCTGCCGAACTGGCCGCCCAGGTACATTTTTACCAGAGCGGAGGAGTCGGAGGAATAGTTGGGGAAGGAAATCTTCCGCACCCGCTCCCCCCGGGCCTCCAGGTTCTTCACCAGCTCCCCGGCCTGGGTTCCCTTGCCGCTGCCGTCCAGTCCTTCAATTACAATGAGTTTTCCCATCTTTTAAGCTTCTTTCCTAATAGATTATACCCATTCACAGGAATTGCTGCAAATTGCCTCATAAAGTGGGGCAAAGAATCCGGTACATGTCCTTATCTCTGAATGGTATCATACCATATTTCTGAACGGATAGCAAATTATTTGTTTCTTTAACAAATATAGATCAGTGAACTCAAAAGAAGCCAGGTTGCGTTGTTGACATAATTGTCAAAAAAGTTGACATAATTAAGAAAAATGCAGAAAAATTTGACTTTTCTCTTAGAATATGTTATTATTTTTTCAGAAGAATTCTATGTCTCTCCTTCCGGGACGCAGAGAATTCGACCAACTATTTACCTATTTCCGGTTATAATGAGAGTCCCGGGAGAAAATTGCCGCAGCGGCTCGCCCCGGGGCGAACAAAGAAGGAGATGATCGTATGGATGATATTCAGAACGAAACACCAAGAAAAGGACAAGGGATGGAACCCAGGGTGCGGCGGCGCCGGAAGAAGCGGAGCCTGCCTATCCCCGCCTTTCTCATCCATCTGGGGGAGGATGTACGGTGGTACTACGACATTCGGCTGTGGTCGCCGCTGATCCTGCTGCTGCTCATTTTGGCGCTCCTTCCCGGCAAGAAGGCCGAGGTTCAGCCCGAGGCCACAGAGCCGGAGATTTCCACCGTGGAAACCACCGAAGACACCACTCCCACCCAACCGCCCGTCAATCAGGAGGCGACAGCGCTGGCAAGGCTGGCGGATTCCGTGGGCGCCGGCCGGTCGGACAATGTAAAGACCATCATCATGTGGGTGGCCGTCAACCGCTCCGAGGACCGGGCCAACGGCTACGGCCAAAGCCTGATCGACGAAATTGCCCGGCCCAACCAGTGGCAGGGCTATGACGAAAACGCCCCCTATACCGACGGCACCTATGCCATGGCCCTCAGCGTCCTGGACACCCAGGCCCGGGGCGGCCTCCGGCCCCTGGATTCGGACATGCTCTGGTTCGTCCTCAACGACGACGGTTCCATCACCCTGCGCAACCAGTTCGCCGCCACCGGCAACCAGAAGTGGCGGGAGAAAACCGTAAAGTAACTACATCAAAAACATCCGTATGGCTTTTGTCCATACGGATGCTTTTGCAGTTGGGGCATATTCCTACGGGGTCTAATCCGGCAGCAGGGTGGCGGACTGGGTAGTGCCGATGGCCTCCACCGAAACAATGTCGTCAATGTTCACGGCGCTGTTGAGCATACACAGGCAGAGACCGTCCTCCACGGATAGCTGAAAAAGCGTATTGTCCATCTGGCCATTGCGTACAACGAAAGTGGAGCCGTCCTTCATATTCAGGCAAATCTCACTGGAACCTCCCATAGAATACTTCTCGTCATTGATTCGGATGCACAGGGCATTCACCATCACATCTCCATTTCCGAAGGTTCTATTTGGCAGGGAGCCGCTTTCTGGCAGGGAAATAATGATTTTATTGGGCTGAGGCTGGGCATCCTGCTCCAGTCTGGCCAGAATCCGATAGGCCGCCACTGTTATTTCTTCTGTTCTCCCAGCGAAGGCCTGATCCACATGGCCATCTCCCAGCAGGTCGCGAAGCTTCTGCTCTGCCTGCTCCGCTGTCAGCTCCCGGCGAAGGCGCTGCTGAATATCCTCCAGAGGATCCACTTGTCGGGTTTGGTGGGCCCGGTCAAATTCATAGGCGGCCAGGAAATAGTAGTCGTCGTAAAAGCCGGTATAGCCGGACATGTTCTGAACCTCCTGCAGCTTTGCCGCCGCCTCCTCTGCGGTCAGCTCCTGGCGAAGCTCCTCCTTCCGGGCGGCGATGTAATCCGTCCGTTCCTGCTCCGCCCGGTCTTGGGCTTCCTTCTGCGCCTCCTGCTCATTGCGGTTCGCCAGGGTAATGGCAAAGACAGCGCCGGCAGCAGGATTGTCCGTGTGGAAATAGTAGGTCATAGCAAGGCAGCCGTCCGTGGTCTTTTCAGGAATCTGATAGGCGTAGCCATACTGGTTGATCTCCAGCATATAAGGCCAAATCCCCCCATTGGGTTGCTTTTGCAGCCTGGTTTCATCCAGAGGCTCGTCATGCTCCAGGGCCAGAGTGATGAAGCCGCTGCGGGTTTCATTGTCATAGACGTAGGCGTCCACCGTCAGCTTATAGCCATCAGTCTGAACGGTCTGGCCTACCGGGGAGACCCATTTTTCCAGCTCCTGGGCAACGGTTTCCTCCACCGGGGTTTTTTCATACCCCGGCTGCACCATAACATTGGGCCAGGGCTTCTGAGGGTCGGAAACCAGGCTGGGCTCCTCTTTGTCGAAGCCGGTGTGCTCCCCATACAGGCCCTGGATCATCTGTGCCGGGTTGTCGTAAAGAAGAAAGCCCACAGCAGCGAAGGCCGTGCCGATCAGGGCCGTAGCAATCACCGCCGCCAGCAGCAGCCGCCCCAGCTTTCCGCCGGAGTGGCCGCTGTTTTTCCCCTCTGTCTTTTCCAGTCTGTTCTCCCCCAAGCGCCCGATGGCCAAAAATAGTTCTTCCGCCTTCATAATATGTATCCCTCCTGCGTCAAGTGTGCTTTCAGCTTTTGCCGGGTGCGGCTCAGGCTTTTGAGAACCGCCTCCGGCTTCATATGAAAGCGCTGGGCGATGGCAGTCGTATCCTCCACGAAGAAGTAGCGGCGGAGGAACACATTCTGCTCCCGCTCCGGCTGGGTGTCTAGGAAAGCGGCGATGGCCTTGGTCAATTCCTTGGCCTCCCAGGCCGCCTCCACGTTGGAGTCCGTGCCCACGCACTCCTCCAGCTCCTCCAGCGCCAGCTGGACTTCTCCCCCGCCCCGCTTCTGGGCGTGGTCGGCCCGCCACCGGGTGAACGCCAGATTCCGGGTGATTTTCGCCAGGAACTGCCGCAGCACCCTGGGGCGAGTGGGCGGGATGGACTGCCAGGCTTTCAGATAGGTGTCGCTGACCGTCTCCTCCGCATCGGGGGGACTGCATAGAATCCGGTTCGCCAGGGAAAAGCAGTAGCCACCGTATTTTACCTCTGTCTGAACCAGCGCCTGTTCATCCCGGGCGAAGTACAGCGCCACAATCTGCTCATCGTTCATAGAATTTCCTCCATTTCGTGCAGCATAAAAGGCCTTCACCCTACATGACGCAAAACAAGGCCCTTTCTGACCAAAAAGGTGAAAAAATTTGAGGCTACCCGAAAGCAGCCCCAGAGTGCCCCAAAAGGCCTCGCAGAGTTTGCCGCCGCAGCGGCAAATAAAGTCAAATCATTTTCTGCCAGGGCGTGTACCTGGCAGAAAATACATCTCAGGCTGCGTGTGTGCGAGTTGTGCGCCGTAGGCGCACAAGGAGTGCGCTAAGCAGACTGCAATCTTCCCGTCGGAAAGCCCCAAAGGGGATTTTCGATGGTATGTTTTGAGGCTGCCCGGAGGCAGCCCCAAATGTCTTGAAAAGCTTACGCCATTGCGGCGGTGATGATGGCCATCTTGTAGACTTCCTCGGCGTTGCAGCCCCGGGACAGGTCGTTGATGGGGGCAGCCAGGCCCTGGAGGATGGGGCCATAGCCCTCGAAGCCGCCCAGACGCTGGCCGATCTTGTAGCCGATGTTACCGGCCTCGATGTTGGGGAAGATGAAGGTATTGGCATAGCCCGCCACAGGGGACCCGGGGAACTTCAGCTGGCCAACCTCGGGAGCCACGGCGGCGTCAAACTGCATCTCGCCGTCGATCATCAGCTCGGGGGCCATCTGCTTGGCGATGGCAGTGGCATCGTGGCTCAGCTTCACCGTGCCGCCCTTGCCGGAGCCGTTGGTGGAGAAGCTCAGCATGGCAACCTTGGGATCGATGCCGAAGACCTTGGCGGTCTTGGCAGTCTCCACCGCTACCTCGGCCAGCTTCTGGGCAGCGGAAACCACCACGTTGCCCTCCTTGTCCACGGTGTCCTCATAGCTGATGTTGATGGCGCAGTCGCCCATGGCCAGCTTCTCATCTCCACGAACCATGATGAAGCAGGAGGAAACCAGATGAGCGCCGGGCTTGGTCTTCACCAGCTGCAAAGCGGGACGGACAGTATCGGCGGTGGAGTAAGTAGCGCCGCCCAGCAGGCAGTCCACCTTGCCCTGCTTGACCAGCATGGTGCCGAAATAGTTGCCCTTGCTCAGAGCGGCACGGCACTCGTCGGCAGACATCTTGCCCTTGCGCAGGGCAACCATGGTCTCCACCATTTCGTCCATACCGGCGTAGGTGGCGGGATCCAGGATTTCCACGCCCTCGATATTGAAGCCGCCCTTGGCAGCGGCGGCCTTGACAGCTTCCACATTGCCAACCAGTACAGGAGTCAGGAAGCCGCCCTCCACCAGCCGGGAAGTGGCCTCCAGAATACGATTGTCGGTGCCCTCGGTAAAGACGATCTTCCGGGGATTTTTCTTCAAGGTTTCAATCATTGCAGTGAACATTGGAATCAACCTCCATATATCCGGGCAAAATGCCCATTTTTTACAGTTAAATTATATCTCAGTTTCCCCCAGGGTGCAAGTCTTTTTTTTCACTTCTCCCATTTCCCGTGGGTTTTCGGGAATCAGGATTTTCCTTTGGTTAAATTGATGAAATTTCTTTTTCAGACTGTGATTTTCCTATTGATTTTTGTGAGAAATTACTTTATAATGAAGGAAACTATGATGAGGGGCGATTGGCTTGGGCGAAGTGTATGCTGTTGTTTCCGGCAAGGGCGGCACCGGGAAAACCTCCGTCTGTGCCGGAATTGCCACCGCCCTGGCCGAAGGCGGGAAACGGGTGCTATGCGTGGACTGCGACGTGGGGCTGCGCAATCTGGATATTTCCCTGGGCATGTCCGACAATGGCAATCTATCCTTTCTCGACGTTTCCGAATACGGCTACGATTTGAAAAACGCCCCCTGTCACAGTGTCTACCCAAATTTAAGCTTTCTCACCGCCCCCATGAACCGGAGCGCTGAGGACATCGACCCCGGGCCCTTCACCCAGCTGCTCTACCGGGCCCGGTCGGAATTTGATTTTATTTTTCTGGATGCCCCCGCCGGGGTGGAGGCGGGCTTCCGCCTGGCCACCGGCGGAGCGGACCAGTTTCTTCTGGTTACCGGCGCAGGCCCCGCCGCCGTGCGGGATGCTGCCAGAGTGGGAGAGCTGCTGGAGCTGGCCGGGAAGACCGGTGTCCGGCTGGTGGTGAACCGGGTGGACAAGGCCATGCTCTCCACCGTCCGGATGACCATTGACGACATTATGGACACCGCCGGGCTGCCCCTGGCTGGGATCGTGCTGGAGGATCCCCACGTGACCCTGGCCGCCGCCTTCTCAGCGCCCCTGCTGCAATACGCCAGCCGGTGCGACGCCGCCAGGGCCTATCGGCGAATCGCCGCCCGCATTCAGGGAATCCGTCAGCCCATTCCCTTCCGCTAAGGAACCTCTGAATAAATCGTCTGCGGCTGAGCAGCGAATCTTTTGCCCCAGACGTTCAGTTTGAAAAGTGGGAAATACATACAGTATTCCTCCACTTACCAAACTTTCGCCTGAGCCAAAATCTTCTGCTGCCAGCTCTTGCCGATTTAATCAGAGCTTCCCTAATGCTTCCCCGGGAGTCCCGGCAAGGGCTCCCATGATATAAAGAAGGAGTGACCGTTGTGAATATTGCTTTTCTGGCACATGACAAGAAGAAGGAACTGATGGTTCAGTTCTGCACTGCCTACAAGAGCGTGCTGATGAAGCACAATCTGTTCGCCACCGCCACCACCGGCCGCCTGATCGTGGACAATACTGGTCTGCCCATCACCCTGCTTCTCTCCCATAAACAGGGCGGTCATCAGCAGATCAACGCCCGCATCGCCTACAACGAAATCGACCTGGTGCTGCTGTTCACCGACCCCAACACCACCGACCCCTGGGACGACAGTCAGATGATCGAAACCATCCGCCACTGTGACAAGCACAATGTGCCCATCGCCACCAATCTGGCCAGCGCCGAGATGTTTATCATGGGCTTGCAGCGGGGCGATCTGGACTGGCGGGAAATGCTGCATACCAAGACTCGTTTCTGACTGCTGAAGCCTGCTGAACCCACATTGATTCACACTTTGGGGTGTGTTTTTGCGCTTTTTTACCACACCGCCCACCAATTTCGGCGGGCGGTTTTCTTGAAAGGAATCTGATTATGGAAATCATCAAACCCCGTACCCTCTCCGGCTTCATGGAGCTGCTGCCGGAAAAACAAATTCAGTTTGAGACCATGGCGGAGATTCTCCGCCGTACCTATGCCTCCTACGGCTTTGCCCCTCTGGACACCCCCGCCATCGAGGACGCCCAGATTCTGCTGGCCAAGGGCGGCGGCGAGACGGAGAAGCAGATCTACCGCTTCCAGAAGGGTGACAGCGACCTGGCTCTCCGGTTTGATCTCACCGTCCCCCTGGCAAAGTACGTGGCCCTGCACTACAGTGAACTGGCCTTCCCCTTCCGTCGGTTCCAGATCAGCAAGGTCTACCGGGGAGAGCGGGCCCAGCGGGGCCGGTTCCGGGAATTCTACCAGGCGGACATCGACATCATCGGCGACGGCAAGCTGGACATCCTCAACGAGGCGGAAATCCCCGCCATCATCTACAAGGTGTTCCGGGGCTTCGGCCTGACCCGGTTCCAGATTCGGGTGAACAATCGGAAAATTCTGAACGGCTTCTATTGCCTCTTGGGCCTGACGGAGAAATCCGGGGACATCATGCGCACCGTGGACAAGCTGGATAAGATCGGCGCCGACAAGGTGAAAGTAATTCTGCTGGAGGACTGCGGCCTGACAGAACAGCAGGCGGATGAAATTCTGAAATTTATGGCCGTTCAGGGCACCAATGCGGAAGTGATTGCCGCCCTGGAGGGCTATGCCGGGAAAAACGAGCTCTTTGACCAGGGCCTGGCGGAGCTGAAAGCCGTCACCGCCAATCTGGCCGCCTTTGGGGTGCCGGAGGAGAATTTTGCCGTTGACCTGACCATTGCCCGGGGCCTGGACTACTACACCGGCACCGTCTATGAGACCACCCTGCTGGATCATCCGGAGATCGGTTCCGTCTGCTCCGGCGGCCGGTACGACAATCTGGCAGGCTACTACATCGACAAGGCCCTGCCCGGCGTGGGCATTTCCATCGGCCTGACCAGGCTCTTCTATGTATTGGACGAGCAGGGCCTCTTAAACCCCGCCCTGCCCAGCGCTCCCGCCGACGCTCTGGTGCTGCCCATGACCGAAAGTCCCGCCCTGGCCATTGCCCTGGCGGAAAAACTGCGCAGCGCCGGCCTGCGGGTACAGCTCTACGGCGAGCAGAAAAAATTCAAGCAGAAGATGGCCTATGCCAACAAGCTGGGGGTTCCCTTTGCCGTTCTGCTGGGAGAGGACGAAATCAACGAGGGAGTCTGTTCTGTCAAGGACATGGCCACCGGTGAACAGTGGAAGCTGACGGCGGAGGAAGCCGCTGCCCACATAAAAAGCGCCCTGGACACCCACTGCCCGGTGATTCTGGAAAAATAACCCCGCCACCCGCTCCCACCCCGGGAGCGGGCGGTGTTTTCCGGAAACCGACAAATTGGTGTTTGGTGATTCGCTGCACACACCCGTACCTGCCCGCCAAATTCCAATTTGTCTGGGTTGTCCCGAATAACACACATTAAGATTCCATTAACCCGTAACCGATCAAATCAAAAATCCCTCATATTGGATGAGGCAAGAAACAGGAGGTGCTCCTATGGAGGATGCGCAGATTATCGACCTGTATTTTCAGCGGGACGAGGACGCCATCCGTCAGACCGAGGCTGCCCACGGGCACAAGCTCTATACCCTCTCCTACCGGATTCTGCTGAACCGGGAGGACGCAGAGGAAACCGTCAGCGATACATACCTGAAGGCCTGGGAATCCATCCCCCCCACCCGGCCCACTTATTTTTACGCCTATCTTTCCAAAATCTGCCGCTTTCTCTCCTTCGGCAAGCTGGACTGGAAGAACGCTGCCAAGCGAAAGGCGGAGATCGTGGAGCTCACCGCCGAGATGGAGCTGTGCATCCCGGATTTGTCCCGGGAACTGCAAATGGAATCCCGGGAGCTGGGCCAGCTGCTGAACGCCTTTTTGGGCACCCTGAATGAGGAAAGCCGAAAAATTTTCATGCGCCGGTACTGGTATGCCGACTCCATCGGAGAAATCGCCCAGCGCTACCATCTGGGAGAGAGCAAGGTCAAGACCCGGCTGTTTCGCGCCCGAAATGAACTGCGGAGCTTCCTGGAAAAGGAGGGATATACCCTATGAATGGAAAAGATTTGATCGAGTCCATGACCCATATAGATGAAAAATACATTGCCGAGGCGGAGGAAACACCCAGGCGCCGCCACTGGCCGGAAATCCTCGTTTCCGCCGCCTGCCTCGCTCTGGTATTGGTAGGCGCCTGGCAATTCTGGCCGGAACAGCTCATCAAGGAACAGGCGATGGACAACAACGCTCCCATGGTTTCCTCCGCCCAGACCGGCGGGACTCTGGAGGAAACTGCCGCCCATAAAGATCCCTTCCCCGCCGCAGCCAGATTTCAGATGGCCCCCTCCCCCGTTCAGATGACCGTTCGGGTGGTGGAACAGGTGGAGGGCAAGCTGATCTGTGTGGTCGTCGATCCGGGCACCAGTGACTTCCAGCCGGAGGATCGGGTAGAGATTGCCCTGCCGGAAAGCGGGCCGGTTGGAGCGATGGGTGCGGCAGCGGCCCCTACCGCCGAGCGTGCCGAGAGTGCCAGCACCGCCGCCGATTCGGGAGAAGAGGAGGCTGCTTCCGCCGATTTTTCCAATATCCTGGGCGCAGGAGCAGATTCCCCCGTCTATCAGGTCTGCTTCCTCCCGGATCAGGACGATGGCATCATTACCCCCACCCAATGGACTTTACTGGAAGATCAGGAATAACTGCAATGGGCTGGCTCACGAACGAGAGCCAGCCCATTTAATATTCACTTTTGTTTCAATCGGTGAAAGAACCGGAAGAAGGTGCAGGTGGTGACGGTGGCAGCCAGGAAATCGCTGACAGGCTCTGCCAGGAAGACCGCCATGGCCTTGTCCGCCGGATTGGGGAAGAACAGAGGCAGCAGAAAAATCAGGGGAATCAGCAGAATCAGCTTCCGCAGGCAGGCCATGAACAGGCTGATCTTCGCCTGTCCCAGAGCCACGAAGGCCTGCTGGCAGCTCATCTGGAAGCCAACGGAGAAGCTTGCGGCCAGGAATATCCGAATGGCCCAGGCCGCATAGTTCACCAGTGCGGCATCATCGGTGAATATCCCCGCCAACAGCCGGGGAGCCGCCATGGCCAGGCACCAGAACAGTCCCGAATAGGCGATACATGCCGTAAACTGGCAGTAGAAGGCCTCCCGCACCCGATTTGTTTTCCCTGCGCCGTAGTTATAGCTGATGATGGGCTGGCCGCCCTGACAAATACCGGTCATGGGCATGGAAACCAACTGATTCAGAGAATTCAGCACCGTCATGGCTCCCACTGCCACATCCCCACCGTACCGGGCAAGGCTGGAGGTGAAGCTGACGGAGAGCAGGCTCTCTGTGGAGATCATCACAAAGGAGGATACGCCCAGCCCCAGGCAGGGAAGAATGACCTTCTTTTCTAGCCGAAGGTGAATTCGCTGCAATTTCAGATTGGTCTGATTACCGGTAAGAAACTGCAGAATCCAAGCTGCGCTCACCGCCTGGCTGAGCACCGTGGCCAGGGCCGCTCCCCGAACCCCCATGTCCAGCAGAAAAATAAAGACGGGGTCCAGCACAATGTTGATTACTGCTCCAATGACCGTGCTGAGCATGCTGATCTTGGAAAAGCCCTGGGTGGTGATAAAGGGATTCATTCCCATCACCACCAGCACCAGCACGCTGCCCAGAATGTAAATCCGGCCATATTCCAGGGCATAGGGGAGGGTGTTTTCACTGCCTCCGAAAATACCAATCAGCCAGGGGGCCAGAACATATAAAACCGGCGTCAGCACCAGGGCAAAAAGCATCAATGTGGTGAAGCAGTTGCCCATGATCTTTTCGGCGCTGTCCTTCCTCCCCTCCCCCATGGCGATGGCCGCCCGGGGCGCACCGCCGGAACCAGCCAGGGCGGCGAAAGCGGTAATCAGCATCAGCAGCGGGGTAAACAGTCCCACGCCGGTGAGTGCCGTGCCGCCGATTTCCGGAATGTGGCCGATGTAAATCCTGTCCACAATGTTATACAGGAGATTCACAACCTGTGCCACCACAGCGGGCAGGGCCATCTGAATCATCAAGGCCTTGACGCTGCCGGTGCCCATATCTTTTCTTGCTGCCATATGAATATCTTCCCCGTTTCGATAGCTACCCCTCCGGCGAAACCCGGAGGGGGCTGTGATTAAAAATTTGATTTGATGGTGGAGATCAGAATATCCCCCGCCACCACCCGATCCTCCGGGGCGAAGCCCTGAGCGAAATTGTCGGAATAGAGCACCTGTGCGCTGGGCGGGAACTCCTCGTCCCCCTCCCAAACCAGAATCTGCATTCCATAGCCGCCGGTGAAGTCGAACTGGTAGCCTGCGTCCCCGTGGGAGAGGGCCACGGCGCCCATTTTCTCACAGGCGGCACGGAAGGTGTCGATCCGGGTGCCGAAGGTGAATGCTGCCCGGGTCAGCACCCGACCGGTGTAGGGCTTGATATACATTTCCCCCCAGGGCATCTCCCGAAAGGTCTTCCAGGTTCCTTCCCAAGGGATTTTCTTGCTCTCCAGCAGGTATCGCAGCAGGAAGGTCTGGGTGGGCAGGGGCGGCACACCGCCGCCGTCTAAGGCACGGATGCCATAAACCGGATGGGAAATGGCAAATGTCCGGCCCAGCAGCTTCAGGTGGAATTCCTTCCCGTCCCAGTTCTCTTCCCCCAGCCGCACCATGGCCTCCTGAGGGTCCAGGGCGGAAAAAAGCTGCTCATAATGGGCAAAGGGCACTTCTTCTTTATGATTTTCAATTTCCAAGATATTACCTCATTTTGTGGATGTGTCATTCAGCGGAGCGAAAAATTGTAATTTGGCGGGCAGGTACGGATTACCTGTAGGGGCGGCTATTAGCCGCCCGCGCAGAACAATCCCCAAAAATGGTACAAGTTCAGGCAAATTCGTATCATTTCCCATTCACCGAAACACTCAAAATACATTACTTGGCGGGAGGCTAATAGCCTCCCCTACAGTGAAAAGGGCCGTGCGCCAGATAGCATTCCTAATTCCTAACTCCTAATTCATTCCTGTCTGCTGTGGGGGAACAGGCTGGAATCGGTGTGGGGCAGGAAGCAGGCGGCCACGAAGGAATCCATATATCCCGGGTGGGTGCTCAGCTCCAGATAGGTCATATTGGCGGAAATCTCCGAGAGCTTCCGGTTTGCTTCATCGCTCATGACCATAGCATAGGCCCCGGCCAGGGAGGAATTGCCGATGTAACAGAATTTCTCCAGCTCAACATCCGGGAACATGCCAATGTTCACCGCATTTTTCATATTGATGCCGGAGCCGATGCCGCCGGCCACATACACCCGGTCAATGGCCTCCACCGGCATGTCCACACTATCAAGCAAAGTGGAGATGGCGGAGAAAATGGCACCCTTGGCCCGGATGAAATTGTCGATGTCCACCTCGTTGATGGACACCTCCCGGCCGGTCTCGGAATCCTCCGCCCGGACGATGACGAACCTGCCCATGCCATGGGCGTCCCGCTGAACCCGCTCCCCTTCCCGGATGAACAGGCCCTTGGCGTTGATGATGCCGCAGCGGAAGAGTTCGGAGATGATGTCGATGATGCCGGAGCCGCAGATGCCCACAGGCCGCTGGCCCGGCTCTCCCACAATGGAGAGGGTGGGCTCCATAGTCGCCTTGTCCAGAGTGCAGGCCTCAATGGCACCATCGGTGGCCCGCATTCCGCAGGAGATGTCGCCGCCCTCAAAGGCGGGGCCGGCAGAGCAGGCACAGCTCATCATGAAGTCCCGGTTGCCGAACACCAGCTCGCCGTTGGTGCCCAGGTCGATGAACAGGCTCATTTCATCCCGGTCCCAGAGTCCGGCGGCCAAAGTACCGGCGGTAATGTCGCCGCCCACATAGGAGCCGATGTTGGGTGCTATCAGAACAGGCGCCAGGGGGTTTGCAGGGAGCTTCACGTCACCGGCCAGCAGCCCCTCCCAGGAGAAGAAGCTGGGCACATAGGGCTCCATCCGCACGCTCTGGGTATCCACCCCCACAAACAGGTGGTTCATGGTGGTGTTGGCGCCCACGGACAGGCGCAGAATGCTCCGGGCGGAGATGCCCGCGGACTTGCAGAGATTTGCAATGATGGGAGAGAGCGTCTCCTTGATGATGGCGTCCTGGAGCTTTTTCCGGCCCCCGGATTTGCTCTGCTCAATGATTCGGTTGATCACGTCGGCACCATAGCGAATCTGGCCGTTGCCGGAGGAACCCTTGGCCAGGATTTTTCCGGACTCCAAATCAACAAGCACCATGGTCACGGTGGTGGTGCCGATGTCGATGGCACAGCCCACCAGGGCGGTATCCGACGGGGCCGTGATCTCCATGCAGGTGAAGATTCCGTCCTTCTGTTCCCCCTTGACGCAGACCTCCCAGTTATTTTCCCGGAGGGTATGGGCCAGATGAACCATCACGGCAAAGGGGATTTTCACGATTTCCACGCCCAGAGCATCCTCAATGGCCCGAGTGAGGCGCTCGTTGTCGGGCATGGTGTCATCCAGGGTGGGCTCTGCCAGAGTGAGTACCACACTGCGGTAGCAGTTTTCAAAATGGATGCCGCTTGTGCGGAGCTGGGCCTGGCAGTTCTCGAAAATTTCAATTTCCTTGGGGCTGGACAAATCGGCGGTCTTCATCCGGGACTGGTAGGCGCTGGCAATATCCGGCACCAGGACGGTCACATCCGAGAGCACCTTGGAGCAGCAGGAGAGCCGCCAGCCGGATTCATATTCCTCGTCGGAGATGTGTCGGCTTTTGGGGGATTCCAGCTGCCCCTGGAGCAGCTGAACCTTACACTTGCCGCAGGAGCCGTTCCCCCCGCAGGGGGCGTCGATGGCCACGTTGGCCCGGCGGGCCAGCTCCAAAAGATTGTCTCCGGCGTTGCATTCCACGATAACAGGGCTTCCGCCCTCGATTTGGAAGGTTACTTTCATAGGGTAAAGTTCCTTTCAATTGGTAATAACTCATCATTCTGGGATTCTTAAATCCGGGCGCTTCTCCCGGAGAAAATGCTTGAACTTTTCAAAGGTGCCTGCTCCTCCCTGAAAACAGCGGCGGAGATGATTCCCCGCCGCTGTCGGGTAACAGTGCTTACCGCAGAATCGATACCGGGCGGGTTAGGGCAAAAACGACCTCTGCCCAGCCTCGCTGCGAATTGTCTGCGGCCACTGGCCGCTTACATCAGAGGCTCCAGGCCCAGAACGGGATGGCCCTTCTCGGTCAGCCAGTTCAGCAGCTCCTCGCCGTCGGTGGTGATGGTCTCGTCGGCAACCATATCGGTGAAGTTCTCGATGCCATAGAGCTCCATGGCGGTCTTGTTCAGCCGCTCGGCCACATCGTCCTTCAGCTCCTTGGGCATCCACACAATTCTCTGGATGCCACCCTCGGCGGAGACGAACTTCTTAGAGGAGATGAAGTGACGGCCATGGCCCATGTAGCCGGGCGTCTGGACGCCGCCGCCAGTGCAGGAAGCCAGCTCGCCGAAGGTCATGCCCACAGGGGTCATGCCCTTGAATTCCCGGTTGACCACAATCACGCCCATGGACATGGGCTCGATGCCGCAGATGCACTCGAAGCAGCCGCAGGAGGTCATGGGATCCTCCAGCAGGGAGTAGAGCGTCACGTTCTCCACCGCGCCATGGGTGGCCTCGGCGATGGCAGCGTTGACGGAATCATACCGGCCCAGGCGCTCATCGGTGCAGCCCTCCTTGAAGATGGGCTGGCAGGGGCCGTTGGGGTTCAGCTCATTGGTGGCCTTGGCATCCAGCCAGGACACGGCGCCGCACAGGCCCAGACGCTCGGGAGTGACCACGCAGCAGTGGGCGGGGGCGAAGGACTGGCAGAGGATGCAGGTATAGTAGCGGTCCACGGCCTCGTCGGTCATGGAAGCCAGCCGGTCGTCTCTCTGGTTGTAGCGGGGCATGGCCACCTCATCCCGGAAGGCCGCGGCCTGGGCGGGATCGGTAATCAGCGTGACCTGGCACTTATCCACCACAGCGTCAAACTCGTTCATAATCATGACGTAGAGCACCTCGGCGAAGTCCTTCAGCCGCAGACCCGCATCATAAGCGGCATTGCTCACACGGACACGAACCTGGTTCCGCTGGCCGGTGTGCATCACGCCCTCCATGTAGTTGAACCAGGCGTGGAATTTCCGCTCAATGACGGACTCGAAGTCGGTCTGCATCTTCTTGCCTGCCACTTCTACGAAGGTAGCCAGCGCCAGATCCTTTGCCTCGTCGAAATCCGGCCCGATGATACTGATCCTGTGATCCTCGATCTCGTTCATCTCCCGCATGAGCACCAGCTCGGCGGTGGGGTTCTTGGAGGACCAGCACTCGTTGTGCATATCGGACTTGCGGATGATCTCGCCCTCAAAGGCGGCGGCGAAGGCCACGGGGATGGGCAGCTCGGTGGTCTTGATCTTGATGCTGCGCAGCTCCAGAGACTTTTTCACCGTCTCGTTGTGATCCAGCACAGATTCCAGCGCACCGGGCACCTGGTTCTCGCCCAGGTCAATGTCCACCACCACGGGGAAGCCCAGGGCGATGGCGCCGGCACCGGCGGAGACCACTACGGCGTCAATGGCGCCGAAGGTATTCACAAAGGCGGGGACTCTCTGCTTGGTGTACTCCAGCAGACCGGCCAGATCGCCGGGCTGGATGTTGCCGAAGATCAGAGCCGCACGGATGGCCACAGTGACCACATGAATCACACTGGTCACGTCATGGCCCAGGGGGATGACCCGGAGCTCCAGGCCCATCTTCACGCCGCCCTCGGCACACTGCTCGATGCAGTCGCCCACCAGGAAGGTCATGATGCCCTTGGACTGGTAGTCCTTGACCACCTTCACCACGTCGGCGGGATTCTCCGCCTTGCCCAGCACCACAGCCACACCTGGGATGTCGCCGGTAACCAGGGGCACGCCCAGGGAACGGATGATGGGATCGGGCACAAAGCCGATGCCGGACTCATTTTCGTAGGGATTACCGCCCTCCACGTATTTCAGGCCCTCGATAATCTCGGCACCCACAGCGGTGGCAAGGCCGGCGTTCAGCGCCTGGCCCAAATCCTCCTGGTTTGTAATCAGGCTTTTCAGCACGCCCACGCAGGCGGGCAGATCGCCCAGGGTCTTGACCTTCACGCCGGTGGCGGCATAGATCGTGGGGAAGAAGTAGGCAGTATCGGGGAATGCAATTTCCTTGTCAGCACCGTATTTGGCGATGGCATTGTTGACAGCGCCCTCGGTCAGGCCCGCAACCGCATTGGAACCGCCATAAATCAGATCGGTTAATACGCTCATAATTGACTCCTCCTAAAATTGGAAATTGGGGAATATATCAAGCCGAAGCCCGGCTGAATATACGAAGTGAAATTAGGGGTTAGGAATTAGGAATGATACATTTCGGAGCAATTCCCAATTCCTAACTCCTAATTCCTAACTATCCTGTATCTTTCAACAGAAAGGGCAAAGGCTGGGAGGGAGGACCCCTCCCAGCCAAGAATCGCGGGGATGAACGCTATGCTTACAGCAGGTCGGGACGGTCGCCCAGGTAGCTGTCGGAGTACAGCATGTGGTTCTTGAAGATGTCGCAGGACTTGATGGTCTCCATCAGCCGCAGGTCGCAGGGGTTGACGATGGCGGAGGTCAGGCCCTGCATCATGGCCATGGCCACCAGAGCGGAGTCCATGATGGGACGAACCTTCTTGGGTGCGCCGTTGGAGTTGTTGGACAGGCCGCCGGTGGACTTCAGGCCCTCGTCGGCAAACATCTTGATGGCGTTCAGCACGTCCATCTGCTTGTCCTGCATACCCTTGACCACCAGGAACAGGGGGTCAAACCACAGGTCGGTGGCCTCCATGCCCAGGCTCAGGCCACGCTCCAGCATGTTGTGGCAGTGCTTCATCCGCTCCTCGTTGTCCTTGGCAATGCCGTCGGCAGAGCACAGGGCGATGACGATGGCGTCGTTGGCAGCGGCCAGGTCGATGTTGGAGATACGGGAGCCGGCGTCGGCGGAGTTCACA
Organism: Oscillospiraceae bacterium; assembly: GCA_021771675.1. The sequence continues at coordinate 26,763 of JAETOP010000028.1, forward strand.
ATGGGCTTGCCGTTGGTCCGGTTGTACACCTTAATACCGGCCTCGATGGCCTTCTTGTTGGCGGTATCCAGAGCCAGAGGCACATTGTTGAAGTTCTCCTGCAGCAGCTTGACTGCCCACATCATGCGCTCGGGGCCGTCCTTCTCGGCAGGTCCGATGTTCACATCCAGGTAGGTGGCGCCAGCGGCGATCTGCTCGGCGGCACGCTTCAGGATGGGAGCGGGGTCACGCTCGTCCATGGCCTTGCGGATGACGGGAGAGATGCAGTGAATCCGCTCGCCGATGGTGACGAAGGTGGAAGATTCGGGGTTGTAGCCGCCGTACTTGACGCCCATGTCCACCACTTCAATGGCGGGCACCTTGGTAGCCAGCAGCTCGTCGAAGGTCAGCTCCTTGGTCTCCACGGTGGTGGAAGCCTTGGCGGCGGCCTCGGCAGCGGCGGCCTTGGCGGCAGCCTCGTACTCCTTGTCCTTCATATACTTGGGCAGCTGGACAGCCTCGGTGGGTCCGACCACCACATTCCAGCCGGGCAGCTTCTCCTGGATTTCGCCCTTCATCACGGCAACCTTGCCGGGGATGATCAGGGTGCGGTTCTTGATCTTGTTCTCAATGTCCAGAGTCTCGAAGGTCTTCTTGATGGAGGAGGAGGAGAACTTACCGGCAGCCCAGGCAGTCAGAACGGACATGCCGGAGGCGTCGGAGATGATCAGGTTCACAGGCTCGTTGGAGCGCTCCAGCTCGCCGGAGACCAGGAAGTAGGTCAGGGCGAAGTCAACGGTCAGGGCGCAGGGGCTGTTCTCGTCGGCGCCGTTCAGGGGGTAGATCTTGGCTTCCACCTTCATGGGCTTCTGAGGATCGGTGTAGATGTTCTGGCGCAGGCCGTACAGAGGCAGGGCCGCGGTGTAGTCCATCTGCTCCATGACGATGATGGAGGCATAGCGCTCGGTGAACATGGCGGCGTAGGCAATTTGCAGCTGCTTGTTGCCCTTGGCCAGGTGCGCCACGTTGACGATGGAGGGGTAGCCAAAGCTGCGGTCGCCATCCACCAGAGCGGTGCGGCGGACCTGAACAGCGGTGGCCAGGGTCTGCTTGGCATTCTCGCCGGTGACATCCAGCACCAGGTTCTTGTTGCCGGCGCCTTCCAGCTTCTTCACCAGGTCATACAGATCGGACACATTGGGAGCGGAAACGCCCAGGGTCACGCCAGCGGCAGTGGCGACGGCGTTCATAGCCTCCCAGTTCTCGGGAGTGGCGCCGTTCAGGATGGGCTTGCCAGCCTTGCAGACTTCCACAGCCGCCTTGGCCACATCCACGTCCTTAATATCCAGCACCAGAGCACGGCCGGTGGCCATTGCCTTCTTGACCAGCTCCACGGTGGCATCAGCATCGCCGCCGTGGCTCTTGACGTAGACGAATTCCACGTACATCCGCTCGCCGATACGCTCGTAGTCCACCTTGGCCATGTCAGCCAGCTTGGTGTCCACGTCGTCGCCGCTCATCTTGGTGCACACGGGAACGGCGAACAGGTTCTTGTTCACCAGGGTCTTCTCATGACGGAACAGCACGGTCTCGCCGCCCAGCTTCAGGCCATCGCCCACGGTAATGGTCTTCATGGGAGGAGCGGTCTGCTCGTTGAGCATTGCCTTGGCGTCATCGGAGAAGTAGGGGCACTTGTCGATGGACACAGCGCCCTGGGCCACCTTCATGCAAAACGCCATACAGGTGGGGCTGCCGCACTCCTTACAGTTTTTCTTGGGAGACAGCTTAAAAATGTCAAGACCTTTCAAAGCCATGGTATGTATCCTCCTTCCAATCAGACCAGTTCAGTGATGAACTGCTTAACCGCCGCAATGGCCGCCGGATGACGCATGATAACGGCATCGGCGCCGCCGGTCAGGTTGGCAGCCGCAGTGGCAACTTCCATGCTAACGCCCCGATCCTCGGCGTTGCCCCAGGCGGGCTCGTCCTCTTCGGAGGCGGTAGCTTCCTTCACGCTCCAGGTGTCGGTGGACACGGGGGCAATGATGGGCATTTGCAGGTCTGCATCAGACTGGGCCAGTGCGGCCAGGCGGACACGATCCAGGGTGGAGGCCACGTACTCATAGCCGTAGCCCACGGCGGCGGTACCCACGTTCATCACGATGGAGGTGGGAGCCACGGTCAGGCCCTTGAGCATGATGTTCAGCTGCTTGGCCAGGTTAATGTCGTCGGCGGTCTCGGCGCCAACCTTCTGGCCGTAGGCCAGGGCCACGGAAGCGCCAACGGTCTTGTAGTCCTCGCTGCGGGCAGAGAGCACCAGGATGTTCTTGCCCTGGAGGGCTTCGGCGATCTTGCTGAACAGCTCGCCGTCCTTCTCGATGTTCTTGCAGCCCATGACCACGATGGGCATGGACACTGCATCGGCCACTGCCTTGGCGTCGGCCACGCAGTCAGCTACAGAGCGGTTGGCTCCATTGGGATCGGCGGACTCGAAATGCAGGCACAGGAAGTCAGCGCCGGGCATGGTTTCCGCCTTCTTGGCGTAGTCGGCCATGGTGGTGCAGCCGGCATAGAACTCCTTCAGCGCAGGAGCGGTCCACTCACCGGCGCAGTCGGAGATTTCTACACCGATCTTGGGTGCGTTCTCAATGGGCGCATCGAAGGTGTAGAAGGGCAGCACGTTCTGACCGCCGATGACGATTGCCTTGTCGCCGGTGCCCAGGGTAACGGCGTTGATGGCGCCGCGGTACGCAACCTTCTTGGGTGTAAAAGCCATTGTAATGTTTCCCCCTTGTTTTTTCTTAGAGATATTAATCACACGGGAATCGCCCGACAGGGACGTGGCACGCCGCTCCCCAGGGACGATTTTCAAATTTCCCGCCTGGGGAAACTTGAAAATCGCACCTTTGGAAGCCGCAGGCGCAAGCCCCATTCCGGCGGTTTTCCATGCAATATACAATGTTTAAGATGCGAGATATTAAGATATGAGATTATCACAGTACTATCTTGTATCTCATATCTCCAGTTTCAGAGACCGAGATTTTGCAGGACTTCCCGCAAGGCGGCCTTCATTTCGTCGGATTCCGGCAGGCGGGCGGAGGGCTCTCCGTTGCAGTCGCAGCGGTAGACCTGCTCATCCTGGGGCAGCACGCCGAAGAGCGTCAGGCCGTGCTTCTCAATCTCCGCCTTCACCCCGTCTTCCAGCACACCGCCGGGAGCACGGTTGACGATCAGCCCCATCTTTGCAGGATTCAATTCCATTTCGCCAATCATTTCCGCCAGTCTTGCCACCGCCTGGATGCCCCGGCGGGAGCAGTCGGAGATCAGCAGCATGGTATCCACATGGGGGAGCGTCCCCCGGGCTACATGCTCCAGCCCCGCCTCATTGTCCATGACGATATAGGAATAGTTCTTGGCGTATTTATCCACCTGGGCCTTGAGCACACCGTTGACATAGCAGTAGCAGCCCTTGCCCTGGGTGCGGCCCATAACGATCATGTCAAAGTCGTCTTCCTCAATGAGGGCATCGTTGAATTTCATTTCGGCGTAGTCGGCCTTGGTCATGCCCTTGGGGATGGTGCCTTTCAGCTCCGCCTGGGCCATCTCCTCCCGGATTTGCCCCAGGGAAGTCTCCGCCTCCACCCCCAGCACCTCGTTCAGGTTGGAGTTGGCATCTGCGTCCACCACCAGAACGGGGCCAACGTGCTTCTTGCACAGATAATCAATAATCATACCGCAGGTGGTGGTTTTACCCACTCCGCCCTTTCCGGCAACTGCGATAGTATGAGGTGTAGCCATAGTAAATGCTCCCTTTGCAGATAGTCATGCCGATTTTTCCCGGGAAACCCATTCCCGAAAGCATCGGATACCGAATGGGCGCACTGACCCCATATCGATACAAGCTTATCGTATCACAAGTAGGCCAGAAATTCAACCCTTTTTCACAGAAAAAACTGTTTTCTACAAGAGAACTTTCCCCAGCCCCTCCAGGAAGCGCAGGGCGCTTCACCCCAAACTCGCACGGGGCTGGTCAGTCATCGTTTTTTCCCTAACCCGCCCGGTTACGCTTTTGCGGCCGCAAAAATTCTCCGCACTGCCCCTACAGGGCACCCCCCTCAATTCCTAACTCCTCATTCCTCATTCCTAACTCCTAATTCCTAACTCCTCCCGTTAGAAAAATCCCACCCGGGAATCGGGTGGGATTTTGATGTATCTTTCACTGGTCAGGGCTGCTTGCCGATGTAGGCCAGGATGCCGCCGTCCACATAGAGGATGTGGCCGTTGACAAAGTTGGAGGCGTCGGAGGCCAGGAAGACGGCGGGGCCGGCCAGGTCCTCCGGGTCGCCCCAGCGTCCCGCCGGGGTTTTGGCCAGGATGAAGCTGTCGAAGGGATGGCGGCTGCCGTCAGCCTGGGGCTGACGCAGGGGGGCAGTCTGGGGGGTGGCGATGTAGCCCGGGCCAATGCCGTTGCACTGGATGTTGTAAGCGCCGTACTCGGAGCAGATGTTCCGGGTGAGCATTTTCAATCCGCCCTTGGCGGCAGCGTAGGCGGAGACGGTCTCCCGGCCCAGCTCGCTCATCATGGAGCAGACGTTGATGATCTTGCCATGGCCCTTTTCAATCATGCCGGGAATCACGGCCTTGGCCATGATGAAGGGGGCCACCAGGTCAATGTCGACGACCTGCCGGAAGTCCGAGCTGGCCATCTCGGTCATGGGGATGCGCTTGATGATGCCGGCGTTGTTCACCAGAATGTCAATGGCGCCCAAATCCCGCCGGATGTCCGCCACCATCTGCTGAACCTCGTCCTCCTTGGTCACGTCGCAGAAGTAGCCCTTGGCGTCGATGCCCTTGGCGGCGTAGTCGGCCAGGGCCTTTTCCATATGCTCCTTGCCCCGGCAGTTGAAGGCGATTTTGGCGCCTGCCTTGGCGTAAGCCTCCGCAATGGCAAAGCCGATGCCATAGGCAGCGCCGGTGACCAGGGCCACCTTGCCCTCCAGAGAGAAGCTGCTCAAATCAAAGCTCATTGTATTTTCTCCTTATCTCAGCTGATTGGGGACCAGATTGTCCATATCGTCAAAGGCCTGGTTCTCGCCGCCCATGGCCCAGATGAAGGTATAGTTGGTGGTGCCGCAGCCGCAGTGGATGGACCAGGAGGGAGAGATCACCGCGTCAAAATTCTGCATCACCAGGGGCCGCACCTGGGTGGGCTGGCCCATAAAGTGCATCACCACATCCTCCTGGGGCATTCCGAAGTAGGTATAGACCTCCATCCGGCGCTCATGGGTGTGGCAGGGCATGGAGTTCCACACGCTGCCGGGGGCCAGCTGGGTCAGGCCCATGGACAGCTGGCAGGTTTCCAGCACGTCGGGGTGGATGAACTGGTTGATGACCCGCTTGTTAGAATGCTCCTCGCCGCCCAGGGGCCGCTTGTTGGCGTCGGCAAAGGACAGGAAGGTGGTCTTGCACACCTTGTGGGCGGGGGTGGAACAGAGGTAGAATTTGGCGGGATTCTGAGGGTCAAAGCTGCGGAAGGACACGGATTTGGTCTGCTTGGCGATGTACAGGCAGTCCTCAAAGTTCAGGTCGAACTTCTCCCCGTCGGCCTCGATGCAGCCCGGGCCGCCCAGGTTGAACACACCGGCCTCCCGGCGCTCCAGGAAATAGTGGGTGCCGAAATTGGCCCAGATGTCGATTCCCTTGTCGATGGGAACCGTCTCCTCCACCGGCATGATGCCCAGCACCACCATCCGGTCCACATGGGAATAGGTGGCCTGGACGGTATCAGGCTGATAAAGGTCCGTAATCAAGAACTCTTTGCGAAGCTCCTCGGTGGTGTAGCGGGCCACATCTCTGGGATGGGCGGAATAGCGAATATCCATATTGCGTGTTTTCCTTTCTTATTTGGAATATTTGGTGGGGACAGCCAGCTCGGTTTCACCATCGAACAGGCTGACACTTTCATAAGGAACAGAGAATTCAAAGGGCGCATCCATGGCAGGGGTGTCGTGGGGATCCACCTTCAAAATTGCCCGGTCTTCGCCGGCGTTGATGTAGACATTGGTGTTGTCTCCCAGCATCTCCGTCAGCTCCACCTGGCAGCGCAGCCGGTAGGCGTCCTCCCCCGCTTCCAGCCGGATGGCCTCGGGGCGGAAGCCGAAGACAAGGGATTTGCCCTCATACTGCTTGAGCTTCTCCCCCAGTACGGGCTCCAGGTCGATTTCTCCGCCGCCAAAGCGGATGCAGCCCTTTGTCACCGTATCCCGGAGGAAATTCATGGGCGGTTCCCCGATGAACCCGGCCACGAACACATTGGCGGGACGGAAATAGAGCTCATAGGGGGTGCCCACCTGCTGAATCCGGCCGTCCCGCATGACCACAATCCGGTCGGCCATGGTCATGGCCTCGGTCTGGTCGTGGGTGACGTAGATGGTGGTGGCGCCGGTCTCCCGGTGAATCTGGGTGATTTCAGAGCGCATGGTCACCCGCTGCTTGGCATCCAGGTTGGAGAGGGGCTCGTCCATCAGGAACACCCCCACCTTGCGGATGATGGCCCGGCCCACCGCCACACGCTGGCGCTGGCCGCCGGAAAGGGCCCGGGGCATCCGGTCCAGGTAGTCCGTCAGGCCCAGCACGGCGGCGGTGCGGCGAACCTTCTCGTCGATCACATCCTCGTCCACGCCCTGCAAGGTCAGGCCGAAGGCCAGATTGTCGTAGACGGACATGTGGGGGTACAGGGCGTAGCTCTGGAACACCATGGCGATGCCCCGCTCCCGGGGCCCCATTTCGTTGGCCCGCTTGCCGTCGATGAGGAACTCTCCCTTGCTGATCTCCTCCAGCCCCGCAATCATCCGCAGGGTGGTGGACTTGCCGCAGCCGGAGGAGCCCACGAAGACAATGAACTCGCCCTTCTCAATTTCCAGGTTGAAGTCGTGGACGGCGTGGAAGCCGTTGGGGTAGATTTTGTTAACGTCCTTTAGAGTTAAGTAAGCCAAATTGATGCCCCCTCTGACAGAATTGAGGAATCTCTGACGGAATCGGAAATTGACTCCGAGCTCCCTTTATGATGGAATCTATCCAATGGCGAGGGGCTCAGCCCCCCGAAATCCGCACATATTATACAAGATAAGTATAATTGACCCATTCCCGCTTTGCCACATCAAAAACGACTCTCTTTATACACAAAACGGATGAAACCAGGTTTTGGTTATCGGGTTAAATAAGCAATTCGGCAAATTGGCGTTTGGCGGGTTGCCGCATTTCCCACTTGATCGTAGGGGAGGCTGCAGATGCCCGCCAGGTAAAATACCTGAGTGTTCCGTTGAATGGTGGGGAGGAATGGTTTCTGAGAAAGGCCCCTCTGTGTAAGGGGGGCTGTCAG
>JAETOP010000029.1 GCA_021771675.1 Oscillospiraceae bacterium
CAAAGTCCCCCAAAAGGCGGAATACTTTGTGTATTTCCCTTTTTCCAAACTGAAGAGTGGGTACAAAAGATCCGCCGAAACCCGCAGCTCCTATTGTGCGGTGTTGCCTTAAGAAAGCTGCGCCAGCTTCCGCCCTGCCGCCGCCAGCTCCCGCAGGGTGCTGCAGCTGAGCATGGGCACCAGAGCCGCCATAACCTGGACGCTTCTGAGATACTGCCACTTCGCCTCCGGGATGGGATTCAGCCAGATTACCCTGGCCGCCTGGCGCTTGGCCTCCAGCACCGCCTGAACGGCTCTGGGCTGGTCGATGGTCTTGGTATCCGAAAGGATAATCAGCGTGGTTCCCGCCCCCAGGACTGCCGGGCGGCGGGAGCAGATTTCTTCCAGCGCAGTGCCCAGGTCGGTACCCCGGCCATAGATGCCGGACTTCCGGACAAAGCTGCGGAAAGAGTCCATGTTGTGCAGCTGAAAGGCACCCGCCTCCACCAGCCCCTCGGAAAACAGGAAGGTCTGGGAATTCTCCGAAACCTGGTTTAGAGACTGGATGAACCGGAGGGCAAATTCCGAAAACTGCACCATAGAGCCAGACACATCGCAGAGAATCACCAGCTTTTTCCGGTGTTCCCGCTTTTTCCGGTAACGCAGCCGCTGGAAGGTTCCGCCGGTCTCCAGCCCTCTGCGGATGGTGGAGCGGAAGTCCAGCTTTCCCCCGTGGGCCCCCGCTTTGCGCTTAGAGGACAGTTCTCCGTTGATCTGCTTGGCAATTCCCTGGATGATGGAAATGGCCTTGGGAATCTCGGAGTCCTGAAACTCCCCCAACTCCCGGTAGAGAATCCCCACCTCCGGGTCGGTTGCCATACAGTTCTCCCCAGCGTTTTCCATCAGCAGCTGCTGCTCCAAAATGGTTTTGGCAAAGACGGAGTGGATGAACTCGCTGTAGAGCCCCGGGTTGCGCTCCATATTGTTCTTGTAGCGCTGAGCAAAGTCCTTTAGCCGTTGTCTCGCCTCCTCGGGCATGGTGACATAGGTGTCCCGCTGCTGCTGGGAGAGCCTGGCCTGCTGGCCCACCTGCTCCAGCTCCGCCTCCGCCTCCCGGCGGCGGCGCTGGCGCTCCTGCTCCTTTTCCTGCTGCTGCTTGGCCTGCTGCCGCATCCGCTCCTCCGAGAGGAAGAAGCCGTCGAACACGGCATCAAAGCTCAGCTGCTCCTCCCGGCTGCTGGCATAGACGGTGCGCAAAGCGGTTTTCACCGTCTCCCGATCCGCCAGCCCCAGGGCCGCAAGCACCCGCGCGGCGTCGCCGGTTTCTCTGGGGCCCACATTCAGCCCCTTCAGCCGCAGCAGGCGGGAAAAGGCGGAGAGCTTTTCCAGATAGACCCCCGGCTCAACCATGGCTGTGCTCCTGGCAATGGCCGCAGTGACCATCCTCCGCCTGGGGCTCCTCCCCTGCCAGAGTTTCCAAATCCTCGTTGTTTTTCAGTACGAATCCGGCGGTCTGCCGCAGCACATCCGGCGTCAGCTCCCGCATCCCCAGGGCATCCAGCGCCGCCGCCCAGTCCAATGTCTCGGCGATGGAGGGCTTTTTCAGGATCGACTCGCTGCTGCGCAGCTTCTGAACCGCCAGCGCCACCTGGGCGCAGAGCCGGTCATCCACATGGGGCAGCTTTCTGCGAAGGATGCGCAGCTCCTTATCCATATCAGGGTAATCTATGTGCAGATAGGCGCACCGGCGGCGCAGGGCCTCGGAAAGTGGCCTTGCCCGGTTGGAGGTGAGCACCACGAAGGGCACTGATTTCGCCCGGATGGTTCCAATCTCCGGCACGGTGACCTGCTGCTCCGACAGCAGCTCCAGCAGGAAGGCCTCGAATTCCTCATCTGCCTTGTCGATCTCGTCGATGAGAAGCACCACCGGCTTTTCGGAACGGATGGATTTCAGCAAAGGCCGCTCCAACAGATACTCGTCGGAGAATAGCTCCCGGGTCAGACTGTCGGCGGAGACAGTATTCATGTTCACCTGGATGGCCAGCAGCTGCTTCTGATAGTTCCACTCATAGAGGGCCTTGCTTTCGTCCAATCCCTCATAGCATTGCAGCCGCACCAGCTCCCGGCCCAGGGCGGCGGCCATGACCTTGGCCACCTCGGTTTTGCCCACCCCGGCGGCGCCCTCAATGAGCAGGGGGCGGCCCAGGGTCAGGGACACATAGAGCACCGTGGCCAGCACATCGTCATAGACATAACCGGCTTCGTCCAATTTTTCTTTCAATTCTTCTAACGTCATATTGTTACTCCTTACACCGAATTCCCGCCCGAATCAGCTCCCGCCGAAGCCGTTTTACATCCCCATAAAACACACTGCCTCCCATGCCGGTTTGAATCGCCCCCTCCACATTCTGGGGGGAGTCGTCAATAAACCAGCACTGCCCGGGGTTGAGGCCGAATTTCTCATACAGCCGCTCAAATATCTCGTGGGAGGGCTTCAACAGTTTTTCCTCAGCGGAAACCATCAGCTTGTCAAAGCACTCCGACCCGGGAATCCGGGGGAAATACTCCCGCAGAGCAAGGCTGGCATTGGAGAGCAGATAGATGTGATAGCCCGCCTGCTTCAGCTCCCGCACCAGCCCCGCCATCTCCGGCATGGGGGAAAGATGCCTTCTGTGCCAGCCATAAACCAGCGTTTTCACCGGCTGATGCAGGCGCTCCGGGATTCTGGCGCACACCGCCCGCACCAGCTCCTCCTCCGAGAGAATGCCCCGGTCCTGCTGAATCCATTCCACACTTTTAAACAGCTCCCGGTTCAGGATTTCCATATCCTGCCGAGATAGCTCATATTGCCGGAGCATGTCCTCCGGATTCCACCGGATCAATACCCCGCCCATGTCGAATACAATGCTGGAAATCATGGTCAAACCTCATTTCTATAATCGGTTCAGAAATTATTTCAAGAAAAGCCCGCCAATCCCTGCCAGGCTTTTGGGCTGCGTACATTTTATCTTATCATATCTTTCCTGAAAAAACAACAAAAAGCTCCCGAAGGAGCTTTTGCAGCGTGTCGAAAAAGGCCTCGCAGAGTTCGCCGCCGCAGCGGCGAATAAAATCAGGATCATTTTCCGCCGCGACATGTGCGTGGCAGAAAATACATTCCAGGCTGCGTGTGTGCGAGTTGTGCGCCACAAGCGCACAAGGAGTGCGCTAAGCAGACTGCAACCCTTCCGTCGGAAAGCCCCAGAAGGGATTTTCGACGGCCTGAAAAAGCTCCCGAAGGAGCTTTTGTTGGTTATCAGTAAAGGGTGTTGGAGGGATTGGGGTAGCCAAACTTCTCTTTCAGCAGGGCATAGTATTCGTTGGGGTCGCCATTTTGCTCATAGCGCCAGGGATAGCCGTAGGGATTGTCATCCGCAGCGTCTCCGGTGTGCTGTACCAGGCAGTCGGGATGGAGCTCGTCAAACCGGGAGCGTTCCTCCTCCCCGGTCTGGGAGCGGGCATCCACCAAAACCTGTAAATTCAGTCCATCCAGCGGGGACAAATCAGAGACCTTGGTATAGGCGATGTTCAGCCGCTGGAGGCTCTGGCAGTTGGACAGGGGCGAAATGTCCGTCACATAGCCGCAGTAGGTCAGCTCCAGAAATTCCAGGTTCTGACATCCGGCCAGAGGGCTCAGATCGGAAATCATGGAGCCGGAGAGGATCGCCGCCCGAAGCTTGGGCATTCCCGCAATGAAATCGCACTGTTTCAGCACTTCATTGTGACCAAAATCCAGGAACTCCGCATCCTCGCAGTAAATCAGATTTGCGCTGTTGTAATCATACAGTCCGTATACATGGCGGATTACCGTCCGATCCGTCAGGCAGCCGCCCTCGCCAAACCACACCCGCCAGACCACCTTAGTGGTTCCCCGGAATTCCTCCCGAACCTCCGCCAGCTCCTCGTTGGAGAATCGGCAATTGTCCAGCAGCAGGCGCTTGCAGCCCCGCATCACCGTCAGGGCCGTCCGCAGGGTATCCAGCGCTCCAGGCTGGTTGCCAATGGCTTTATTGGCATAGCTCACTTCCCCATCGGTGGTAGAGACTTGCTGGCCGAACAGGTCGAAGGAGAAATGCAGCAATGCCTCGGGGACATATTCCTGCAGTCGGGCCGCCTGTTCCAATGTGTAAGCCGTAGTATCATCCCCGGCCATCAGTTCAATCTGCCGCAGATTGGGCAGCTCGGACAGCAGAGCGGCGGAGGACAGCACCGTCTCCGGCTCCAGGCCGGAAAGGTCCAGTTCCGAGGTATTCTCATCGCAGAGAATGCCGCAGAAATCCACGCCGCACTCGATTTGCACATTGGGGTACTCCTGCCGCAGAAGCCTGACCTGCTCCGGCGACAAGGCCGCCTGCTGAATGGACACCTTTTGGAGCTTGGTCAGATAACGCAGATTCTGACGCAGAATGTCATAGTCAAAATCCCCGGGATTTAAGTCTAAAGCCTCTGCGTCCGGGTCGGCTCCCGTGCTTCCCAGCCGCACCAGGTAGCGAACCTTCACCTGGGGATTCCGGGCAGCATAGGCACGGATGGCGTCATAGCATTCGCTTCCGGTGAAATCCGCCTCCACCAAATCGGGATAGTTCTGCTCCAATTCCAGCAGCGTCTGCTCTGTCACCATCATATTTACCCGCTCCACCTTGGGCTGGGTGGGTTCCGGCATCACCTGAGCGCATCCGCAAAGAAACAGCGCCAGCAGCGCTGCCAGGGCGGTTTTTGCAACCAATTTCATTCCTTTTGGCCTCCATCCATTGCATGTCCCTATAGTATACCACATATTTCCAAAAAAACAACGCCAAACATCGCCCCGGCAAATGCCGGGGCGATGAAGGATTATACCCTGCGAAGGGCTTCGATGGGATTCAGGTTGGCCGCCTGGGTGGCAGGGAGCAAGCCGAACACCACGCCGATGAGGGTGGAGAAGGCCACGCTGATGCCAATGGCGGGAACGCTGATGGCCACAGGAATCTCCATCATCCGGGAAATCAGCTCCGCCATGCCGATGCCGGTGGCCACGCCGATGATGCCGCCCAGGCTGGTGAGCACGGCGGCCTCGGTGAGAAACTGCATCAGAATCCGCCGCTTTTTTGCGCCAATAGCCTTTTTCAGTCCGATTTCAGCCGTCCGCTCGGTGACGGACACCAGCATAATGTTCATCACGCCGATGCCGCCCACCAGCAGCGAGATGCTGGCGATCCAAATCAGCTGGGTGTTGGTGGCCTGGCTCATTTTCTGAAGCTGCTGCGCCTGTTCCAGCATATCCTGGCTGCGGTAATCGAATTCACCACGATCACCCACAAACTGCCGCTCCGTCAGAATATCCGCGGCGCTCTGGCCCACGGTGGTCATCACGTCGGTATTTTCCACCTTGATGGCCACATTCTGGGGCTCATCAAACTGATAGGCCACCGGCCACACCGCGTCCGGGATGAAGATGGCTCCTCCGGAGTTCCCGGAATACATGTGGTAATCGCTTATGGAATTGATGGTGGGCGTGAACTCCTGGGACATGGCCACAACACCAATGATCGTAAACACATCTCCCTGAATTTCGATGGACTCTCCAATGGGATCGCCGCCGGAGAACAGCCCGGATATGGCATTGGCATCCACAATGGCCACCTTGCGGAAATTCTGATAGTCCGCCTGGGTAAAGCCCCGGCCGGAGCGGATCTGATAGCCATAAGCCGCGAAATAGTTGCTGTCCACCCCATACATGCTGCCGCTGAAGGACGTGTTTTTGTAATAAACATTTTCAGAATAGTCCCGGGAGCGGTAGAGGGACACCTTCTGGGCCCCCGGAATGGCCTCCAAATCCTGGCGGGTGGATTCCGAAATGGGGCGAACCCCGGGAGGGACTGCATTCCAGGACAGATCATAGGGATAGCCGCTCTGGTTCAGCTGCACCGTGACCACATTGTTGCCCGCACCGATCAGATTTTCCTTAATCTGCTCGTTGGTGCCCTTGATGGTGGAGACAATGGTGATGATGGCAGCGATACCGATGATGATGCCCAGCATGGTCAGGATGCTTCGCATCTTGTGGCTCCAGACACCCTGAAAGGCCAGACGTACATTCTCAAACATGCTTCTCCCTCCCCATCAGTTGTAGAGGTCCCGCATATCACCCTTTTCGGCAGGGACACCGGGCTTCACATTTTTGCCGTAGGGGAAAGCGATCAGATCATCGACAGTCAGGCCATCCAGAATCTGGGTATAGCTGCCGCCCAGGGTCTTACCCACGGTAACGGTGCGCTCCTCCAGCTTTCCGTCCTCTCCAAGGACATAGACAAAGCTTCTGCCCTGGACAGTACGGAGGAAGGGATTTTGCAGATAGATGCCACCCTCTGCGGCGGAGGAATACTCCACGCTGACATAGCTGCCCGCCTTCAAATCAGCGCTCTCATCCACAAATACCCGGAAGGGATAGCTGGAAGCGTTGGGGTTATTCATGCCATTGTAGCTGTTGCTGGAGCTGGGAATGTCTCCGACAGAGATCACCTCGCCGGTGTAGGTATTGCCGGTATCCCAGTCATTGATGGTGACCTCCATGCCGATGGCAACGGTATCCCGATCCAGCTCACTGACGGTGGCCTCCACATAATAGCCGCCTCCGCCGGAAACCTTCATAATGGGTTGGGAATTCAGCCTTGCATCCTCCTCAGTGAGCAGAGAGATGACCTTGCCATCCTGCTCAGAGTAGATGTTGCCGTCGCTGAGCTCCCGCTCCATGAGCTTCAGGTCCGCTTCCGCCAGCTTCAGATTGATCTCCAGATCCTTGATCTTTTTATCCTGCTCTTCCTTCATCTTCTGGATTTCCGCATAGGTATAGCCGCTGCCCATCCAGTTTGCCGTCGGCTCGGTTTCCTCCGGCTCCTGTTCCCGGATACTGACATCCTCCACATTCCGGGCATCAAAGAAGGAGAAGCTTCCGTCGGAATTCACATGGGCGCCCACCCAAACCAGCATCTCGCCCCGGAGATAATTGTTCTCCGTGACCTTGAACACCACGTAATAAGGACGGCAACGCTTTTCCGGCTCTTCCTCGGTGGGTTCGGTGGGATCAGGTTCTGTGGGGTCCGTTGTCTCCGTGGGATTGGTGGATTCCGCAGGGTCAGTAGAATCCGTGGGGTTGGTGGATTCCGCAGGATCAGTGGAATCCGTGGGGTTGGTGGATTCCGCAGGGTCAGTGGAATCCGTGGGATTGGTGGATTCCGCAGGGTCAGTAGAATCCGTGGGGTTGGTGGATTCCGCAGGGTCAGTAGAATCCGTGGGGTTGGTGGATTCCGCAGGGTCAGTAGAATCCGTGGGGTTGGTGGATTCCGCAGGCTGGGTGGGCGTTTCCGTTGGCTGGGTGGCTGCTCCGTCCAGGAGCACATAGGTCAGACAAATCCAGCGGCCCTCGCCAATGCGGCCCCAACCGGTGCCGTTTACATCCACGCTCTCATAAATAGCCACCCGCTGTCCATTTCTTGCGCTGTCCACGATTGGATAATCCGTCCCGGGGCCGCTGCGGATATTCACAGCGTCGTTGCAGACCACAGTTCCATACTTTTCCGGAGCGGGGGTCTCTTCAGTAGGGGTGTCGCCGCCCTCAGTGGGCGTATTGCCGCCCTCAGTGGGCGTATCGCCACCCTCGGTGGGCATGCTGCCACCCTCGGTGGGCGTATCGCCACCCTCGGTGGGCGTGCTGCCGCCCTCGGTGGGCGTATTGCCACCCTCGGTGGGCGTATTGCCACCCTCGGTGGGAATATCGCTGCCCTCGGCGGGTGCCGCAGTTCCATCTGTGGATCCAGGGGTTTCCTCCGCCGTCTGGGGCACATTCTCCACAGTTCCATCCTCTGTGAGCAGAGCGATAAAGGCAACCAGATTCTCATCCCCGGAAATGCTTTGTACCGTGGTATCTTGTTCTGGGGCCGTGGTTTCCGGCACCGTCTCTGCGGCAGTAGGAGCCGTGGTTTCCTCGGGGGTTGCAGCATCACTGGGGCCGGTGGGATCGCCAGGGTCAGTGGGATTAGGATTGCCAGGGTCAGTGGGATTAGGATCGCCAGGGTCAGTGGGATTAGGATTGCCGGAGTCAGTGGGATTGGTGGGCTCCGTGGGCGTTTCCTCCTGAATCAGCTCGCCGATCTTCTCCTGCAAAAACTCTCTTGTGATCTGCTTTCCCATGGGCATCCAGCAGATCATGGCCGTCTCCGGGGAGGAGCCGTCGTGTCCTTTCTCCCGGAACAGGGAATAATCTCCGTTTCGGAACATAATCGTTGCCGGTGCGGTGGGCAGAGTGGTAGGCTCTGTGGGAGGAACCCCCATAGGAGTCATCCAGCTGATTCGCTGGGCCTCCTTGTAGGCATCCTCCAAATCCATTTCCAGCTTTTGAATCTCCAATTTTTTCCGTTCCAGCTCCAGCTGGGACAGAGTGGTGTCAAAGCTCATGAGCAGGTCGCCCTTTTTTACCGTCTGCCCCTCCTCCACCAGGATTTCGGAAACAGTTTGGGTGTCGCTGAGGTAGATGGTTTGGATATTGTCCGTAGAGACAGGGCCGTAACTCTCCTTGGTGTCGCCCCAATATTGGGTCATACCCACATTATCAAAGGAAAACACCTTCACCGGCTGCACATTGTTCTTCCGCAGATATGTCCATCCAATCAGGCTGCCAACGCCAACAGCGCCAATTACAGCAACAGCGATGATGATTTTTTTAAGTTTCTTCATTGGACGCAGCACCTCCATTGGTCAGCAGTTCGCCGTCCAGAATATGATAAGTTTTATCCGCACATTCGGCAATGGCGGGTTCATGGGTAATCATGATAATGGTCATGCCATCGTTGCTCAGGGAACGGAAAATATCCATGATCTGATTGCCTGCCTTGGTATCCAATGCGCCGGTGGGCTCGTCCGCCAGCAACAGGGTGGGCCTCGTCACAATGGCCCGGGCAATGGCCACCCGCTGGCATTGACCGCCGGAGAGCTGGTTGGGCCGGAAATGAATCCGATCTCCCAGGCCCACGGAGTTCAGTGCCTCCACAGCTCTGGCCCGGCGCTCCTTCAAAGACACCCCGGCATACAGCAGGGGCAGCGCCACATTGTCCACCGCATCCAGCTTGGGCATCAGGTGGAAGCTCTGGAACACGAAACCGATGTACTTGTTGCGAATCTCCGCCAGTGCGTTGTCACTGGTGTTTTGCAGATTCTTTCCGTTCAACTCATAGGTGCCCGAGGTGGGCACGTCCAGGCAGCCAATGAGATTCATCAGGGTACTCTTGCCGGAACCGGAGGGGCCCATGATGGCCAGGTATTCCCCCTGCTCCACTGTCAAATTGATGTTCTTCAGCACCCGGACGGTCTGCTTGCCCTGGAGATAGTCCTTGCAGATGTCGGTCAGCTTCAGGATGGTCATTGCTCTTTACCGCCTTCCTGTGCCGTCTTGGTGGTGGGAGCCCCCTCGATGCACACCGCCTCATCCGGGAATGCCACGTAGTCGCTGTCCTCCAGGCCGGAGAGAATCTGGTAGGCGTCGCGCATCATGTCGTGCTCTCCCAGCTCCACGGCTCGCTTTTCCAGCCTGCCCTGATTGTCCGCCCAGACGTAGGTGTTCCCATCTTCATCATAGCAGAGGAAGGAACTGCCGAGGGTCACGCCCTCCAGCGTCTTTTCCTCCTCCCCTGCCACTGTCATGTACAGGTGCTGGCCCAGAATCATTCCGTCGCTACTGTCCAGCTCCACGTAGAATGGATACCAGCTGGAGAAGCCCATCTCGTCGGAACTCGCAATGACATAACGGCTGTTATTTCCCTGAACCGGATTCTCATAGTCCACCAAGGTGACGGTGCCCATCCAGAACTGGCTGGGGTCCAGCCGGGATTCCATGCGCATCCGGTTTCCCTCCATGATGGCTCCCCGCTGCATTTCATTCAGGGTTCCCTTCACCCGATAGGAGCCGGTCTGCTGGATGGTGATGTAAGCCTTGGGCTTGCCGTAATCGTCGGTGCCGCCCTCCTCATTGATGCTGGTGACCCGGCCGTCCACCGGAGACGTCACCAGGGCATTAGCCAGCAGGTGTTCACTCTTCTGCACCTCAGACTGCTTGGTTTTCAGCTTCAGCTCCGCTTCCTTTAAATCGATCTGATTGGTCTGAATCTGGAGGGTATATTTCAGCTTGTCCGACGCCGAATAGGCCCGATCCCGATCCTTTTCCAGCTGGACAATCTGTTCACCGTAGTTTTCAATGGAGGAGGCCAGCTGCTCCAATTCCAGCTTCTGTTTTTCCAGGGTCAGCTGGAGCTGGTCGGTGTCATAGGTGAAAAGCTTCTGCCCCTCGGTCACATCGTCGCCCTCCCGGACATAGACCGCCTCCACCACCTTATCCTCGTCACGCTTAATTTCTGTCACGCTTTCGGAAACCACCATGCCGTTAAAGCGGTCATTGGCGCCGATGCCGCTCATCTGGGAAAGGCTGGAAACCTTTTGCACAAACACATGATTTTCTTTTACAGAGCAGGATGACAGGCTCAGCATCAGGCAGCCGGCCAGCACCCAAGCAGCAGCTTTTTTCATATTAAAATTCCTCCGTCAAGGGTCATATTTCATCTGCCCCATCATAATCCATCCCATGCAAAATGTCAACTGCGCAGAGCTTAAGGATTCATTAAGGGGATGTTAAAAAAGGATTACCTTCGATTTTCGAGGAAACCACTTGCTTTTTCCTGAATTTTCCATTATGATGGGCACGGAAATAACACACCCTGTAGTTGTGAAAGGAGAATGAAAATGTCTGTTCTTCATGTGAATCAGGATAATTTTCAGAGCATTGTGAAAGAGAGCGCCAAAACCGTTCTGGTGGATTTCTGGGCCAGCTGGTGCGGCCCCTGCCGGATGATCGCCCCGGTGCTGGAAGAGGTGGCCGCCCAGCGTCCGGATGTGAAGGTCTGCAAGGTTAATGTGGACGAGGAGCAGGAGCTGGCCGCCTCCTATCACGTGTCCAGCATTCCCACCCTGCTGGTGTTCAAAAACGGCCAGGTGGTCAAGCAGTCCGTGGGGGCCATCCCCAAGGCAAAAATTCTGGAAATGCTGTAATGCAAAAACCGTCTCACCCAACAAAAGGTGAGACGGTTTTGTGTTTATCGTGGTTATTATCCCGGCTGTCTGCCCCTTTCTGCCATGCGCCGAAAAATAATGGGGAACACCACAAATTCCGCAATGGCAGTGAGAATCCAGGAGATGGGATAGGAGGAATACAGGCAGATGGGAGTATGAAGCTCCGGGATCTGGAATACGGTGAATATCCACAGCAGCCGGGAACCGCAGATGCCCAGCACGGAGATC
This sequence comes from Oscillospiraceae bacterium, assembly GCA_021771675.1. Next base: position 11,341 of record JAETOP010000029.1, read on the forward strand.
AGCATGGAGATGGTGGATGCGCCCAAGCCACGCAGAGAACCTGCCGCCGCATCCAGCAAGCCATAGAGAAAATAGGGAGCAGAGGTAAAGAACACACGAATCATTCCCACTTCCAAAGCCTGCTGAGAGTCGGTGATGTAGATGCTCAGCAGGGGGCGCCGGAAAATGGTCAGCGCCCCGCCCACCAGCAAACCGGCCAGAGAGGCATAGAGCACGCAGAGCTTAAAAATTTTCTTCACCCGGTCATACTGCTGAGCTCCCACATTCTGGCCGATATAATTCACCGCCGCCTGATGGAAGCCGTTTACCGTAGCAAAGCAGAAGCCCTCCAAATTGGAAACCGCCGCATTACCGGAGACCAGCACCTCTCCAAAGGAATTCATAGCGGATTGGATAATCACGTTGGACACAGAGAAGGTAGCCCCCTGAATTCCTGCCGGAAGCCCGATGCGAACAATCTTTTTCATCTGGGGCCAATACAGGCGCATTTTGGTGGGATAGAATCGAATGTCATCCCTCCGGCGCATCAGCACCACCGTCACCGCCAGGGCGGAAAGGGCCTGGGAGATCACTGTCGCCAGCGCCACCCCCGCCACATTCATATGAAACGCCGCCACAAATACCACATTCAGAATCACATTGACCACACCGGCGGCCATGAGAATAATCATGGGGCTCTGGGTATCCCCGGCGGCACGGAGAATGGAAGTACAGTAGTTATATACCATGGTAAAGGTAATGCCGGCAAAATAGATGCGCATATAGACGCTGGACAGAGGCAGCACGTTTTCCGGCGTGTCCATCCACCGCAGGAAGGTGGGCGAATAGGCAACTCCCACCGCCGTCAGAACTACGCCTCCGATCAATGCGGTGAGCATGGCTGTGTGCACCGTGCGGTGAACCACCTGGGACTCCCGGCTGCCAATGGCATGGGCCACCGCCACACCGGCGCCCACGGACAACCCCATGAACAAATTGATAATCAGATTGGTAATGGCTCCGGTGACTCCCACCGCCGCCACGGAAACGCTGCCGCAGAAGCGTCCCACCACCACCAGGTCTGCTGCGTTAAACAGCAGCTGCAAATAGCTGGTGAGGATGATTGGCAGGGTATACAGCAGAATGCCCATGGCCAGGGGGCCTTGGAGCATGTTTCTTTCCGTTCTCTTCACCACGTGGAATTTCCCTCCCGTATCAATATTCAGCGAGTGGAATTATACTCCCCTTTTTCACAGAAGTCAAAGCGTAATCCCGCTGTTTTTTTGCCGAAAAGCCCCTCCTTTTTCGTGAATAATGCCCCCCGCTCAGCGGGGGGCATTGAATGGTATCAGAATTTTCCGCTCCTGCCAGAGTGACTGCCGGAGGAATAGCTGTGAGAACCGCCGGAGCTGCCGGAGGACTGGGTTTCCCGGGGGCGGCGGGAAACGCTGCGGTGCAGGAACATATCCGACCGGCGAATGAGATTCAGACTGCCCCGAACCATATACTGGTCGGCATCCCGCTTCATTTTGGCGGAATGCATAGGGGCGCAGGTGATGATCCCCGCAAGCAGGGCCGCAATGGCTCCCGGAATCAAAGCGATGGCGGGAGAGAGCTTCTTTTCGTCATGAGAGCTGGACTGCCCCTGCCCCACGGGCGTCCCCTCCTGGGCCGCCCGCAAATACTCCTCGCAGGTGTTCAGATACTCATTGAAGCCGCTGTAGAAATCATTGCCCCGGAAGTGGACCAGAAACCGATTCTCCATCCAGTCCCGCCCTGCCTCGGTGAAAATGTTGTCCGCCCGCTTGCTGTTGAAATCCAGATCATAATCCCGCTCCGCCATGCTGAGCATCAGCATGGTTCCGGCATGATCCTCTCCATATCCAAAATTATTTTCATCATAGAACTTAACGGCGAATTTCTCAATTCTGGTGGAATTGGTGTAGTCCGTGAAATCCTCCACCGTGACGATGTAGACGCCAAAGTCATAGGTTTCGCTGATGCTTTGGGCCCGCTGTTCCAAAGCCTGGCGCTGCTCATCGGTGAAGAGCCCCGCCTGGTCGATAACATGGGCCTGCTGCCCCTCTGCGGCAAATACCGTCACCGTCAGGCAGGCGGCAAGCAGCAGCGCCAGGAGAATCGCAAAAAGACGTTTGCTTTTCATATTCTCCCCCTCCTCTACAACAGGAACAGAAGCGACACCGCCGCAGCCGCCACGAAGGCCCCGGCACAGTACAGCGCCAGCTTTCCCTTGTCAATGGGAAGATCGCCGATGAATTTCCCGGTCTGGCCGTTCATGGCAAAGAGGAAATTCTTTCCCTTCCACTGGGTGCTAAGCATCCACACCGGAAGCAGAGCGTATTTCACCTGTCCGGGCCGGATGTCAATGTTTTTCCGGGTGGTAATGCAGGAGGCATAGCCCAGCACCGTCCCCCGGATGGCGTCCTCCGTACTGGCGGCGCAGCGCTGGTTCGCCCGGGAGGCGCACTCCTCCTTGGACACATCGTAGCGGTCAGCCAGGAAGCCGGGAAGATAGGCCAGTGAAAAGGGCTTCAGCTCCTCAAACTGATAGGGCTCGATGGCATCCATGTGCCCGTCGGGCATCTGGCTGGAGCCGTCCACCGGCACATTTTTGAAATCCAGGGTGCCAGTCCGGTGCACCAGGAAATGGTCCGTCTCTGTGATGTACTCCTTGGGGGTGGTGTGGGTATGGACTCTGGTGGTATTGAAGGTCATATCCGCACTGACCTGGGCGTCGTAGAGCCAGAAGGGTACGTAAACCCCCTTAATCTCCTGGATGTGGTTTTCCGACTTGAAGGCCTTGGGCAGCAGCGGCTTGCGGCCGCAGTGTTTTTTCAGCGCCGCCACAGCGGCGGTTTTATCTACCTTGAAGGGGATAATCAAGTCCGGTTTTTTGCTGCCGGAGAGCTTGCCGGGGATGATGGAGGGATTGCCGCAGTAGGGGCAGGAGGTGGCGGCAGTGGTCTGGTCGCAGATCAGCTCCGCGCCGCAGGAGGGGCAGTTATAAGAATGAAGGTTTTCTTCCTCCTCTCCCCAATCCTCCCCGGCGGAATCCATGTCCCACTGGCCCTGGCGGATGTGCTCCTCCGCCTCTTTTTCTTCCAGCTCCCGGGCAGCATCCTCGGCGTGGGCGTTCTTTTCGGCGAACATGTCCTCAATGTCGTCCACCGTGAAACGGCTGCCACAGTAGTCACACTCCAATACGCCGGTCTCACTTCCAAAATGCAGGGGGCCGGTGCAGGAGGGACACTGGTAATTGGTAATCTCATTTGCCATAGGGTATGCTCCTTTCTCGGGGCGCTGCTTAAACGCGCAGCGCCCCCTCTTCGGAAGGGAAGATCAGATAATGTCCTCGTCGCCGAATTTATCGCCGCATTCCGGGCAGAATCTGGGGGGATTTTGGGGATCCTCTGGCATCCAGCCGCACTTGTCGCACCGGTACTGGGGCGCCCCGGCGGGCTTCCGTGCGCCGCACGCAGAGCAGAATTTCCCCTGGTTCACCGCGCCGCAGGAGCAGGTCCAGCCGGCAGCGGGTTCCGGCTTCCTGGCGCCGCATTCCGGACAGAACTTGCCGGTGGCAGTGGCACCGCAGCTGCATCTCCATCCGGAGGCCCCGGGGGCAGCCGGAGCAGTCTGCTGGGTCTGCTGCCCCATTTGGAACAGCTGTGCCGCATTGGTGCCACCGCCCATGCCCTGGGCCATGCCCATCCCCATAAATCCGGTCATCGCCCCGGCGGAATTCCCGGCGGCAGTCTTCATGGCGTCGCCCCGGGCCATCACGTCATAGGCGGCGGCCATGTTGGGATTGGAGTAGACGGCGGTGCGCTGCATATCCTTGAGCATTTTCTCGTCTTCCTCGGAGGCCTTCACGCTGGAAACGCCGAAGGAGACAATTTCAATACCCCGCAGGTTACGCCACTTCTGGGACAGCACCTCGTTCAGGGCGTCGGCCAGCTCCATGGTATGCCCCGGGAGGCTGCTGTAGCGGATGCCCATTTCGGAAATTCTGGCAAAGGCGGGCTGCAAGGCGGTGAGCAGCTCGGTTTTCATCTGCCCTTCCAGCCGGTCCCGGGTGTACTCCCCGTCAAAATTGCCGGAAACATTTGTATAAAACAGCAGCGGATCGCAGATGTGGAAACTGTACTCGCCAAAGCAGCGGATGGAAATCTCCCAGTCCAAATTGATGTTGCGATCCACCACCCGGAAGGGCACAGGGCTGGGGGTGCCATACTTGTTGCCCACCAGTTCCTTCAAATTGAAGTAATAGACCCGCTGATCCTTGCCGGTATCCCCGCCGAAGGTGAAACGCCTGCCCACGGTTTTGAAGGTCTCCAAAATGCTCTGGCCCAGATTGCCGGAGAAGATGGAGGGCTCCGTGGAGGCGTCGTAGATGAATTCACCGGGCTCCGCAGAGAATTCCACCACCTTGCCCTGATCCACAATCATCATGCACTGTCCGTCGGCCACGGCAATGACGCTGCCATCGGAAATCAGGTTGTCGGAGCCCCGCTTGTTGGAGGAGCGGCCGGAAACCCGCTTGCTGCCCTTGACCCCCAGAACGGTCTCGGGGATTGCGTCACAATAAAAATATTCCTTCCACTGGTCAGCCAGAACGCCCCCGGCGGAACCCATAAGTGCTTTAACAAGACCCATAGTTTGTAAACTCCTTTATCAGCATTATTCTCATTTGTTATTTGTACCAAATCCCATAATAAGCGGCACACTTTCTCCTATATATTACATAATCCTTACCCAATATGCAAGGGGAAACTCCCCAGTTTTTATGCAATTCCCGAAATCATTTCACTAATTACCCTTGAAACCGCCGCCAGCCCTGCTTCATCCTCCGAAGAAAAACGATTCAGGCTGGGACTGTCAATGTCCAGCACCCCCCAGATTTTCCCCCGGCAGTACAGTGGCAGCACGATTTCTGAATTGGAGGCGCTGTCGCAGGCAATGTGCCCGGGGAAATTGTGGACATTTTCCACCCGCTGAAGCCTGTTTTCCGCCACTGCCCTGCCGCAAACTCCCTTCCCCACGGGAATTTGAATGCAGGCGGGCTTTCCCTGGAAGGGGCCGAGAATCAGCTGATCCCCCTGTAGCTGATAGAAGCCCGCCCAATTGATGTCCGGAAGATTCTGCCAGAGCAGGGCGGCGGTATTGGCCAGATTCGCCGTCAGATAGGGCACCCCCTCCGTCAGGGCCAGGAGCTGGGCCGTCAATTCCGAGTAAAATTCTTTCATTTTCCTTCCTCTCTTCCATTTACCAGCTTTTTTGCTGATTAGCTTCACGCAGCTAATTTACAAATCGGTGTCTGGCAAGATGTTTTGCCAGTCCATCGTAGGGCGGGCTCATGAGCCCTACAGGCATCCCGTTAAATTACAGTTTGTAAATTAGCTGAACGAACCGATTTGCATATCATTTTTATAATACCACAAGCTTGTCTGCAATTCCATTAAGCTTTTGTTAATGTTATATTTCCACCCTGATTTTGACAATCGGGCCATACTCTTCCTGATTTTTCGACTTTTTCAGCGGTTACAATCCATGATCTGCGGCATATTAACCTTGCAGGAAATGGAGGACTGAACATGAGACGAATGGCAATCGTGCTGACAATTTGTTTGGCAGCATTTTTTTCCACCGCCCAGGCGGAGCCCCTTCTGGTGCCGGTGGGACAGACGGTGGGGCTACAACTACGGGACAACACTGTAACCATTGCCGCCTTTGACGACTCCCTGGGCAGCCAGGCCAGAGACGCCGGGCTGAAAATCGGGGATCTGATCGTCAAGGTGAATGGAAAAGCCGTGCATAACACCGACGAGGTTCGCAGCATCCTGAATTCCTCCGGCTCCCCTGCTTCCCTGCTCATCCGCCGGGGCAGCAAGGAGCTGGAGCTGCCGGTGAAAATCACCCCCACAGATTCCGGCGCCAAGCTGGGGGTGTACTTGAAGCAGGGCATCACCGGCATCGGCACTGTCACCTGGTATGACCCCGCCACCGGGCGATTTGGGGCCCTGGGCCATGGGGTCAACGGCACCGGCGGCGTGCTGCTGAGAATGGCCCAGGGTACCACCTACCCCGCACAGGTCCAGTCCGTCACCAAGGGGAAAAGCGGCCGTCCCGGCCAGCTCAAGGGCAGCTGTGACGATGTGGATGCCTGCGGAGAGCTGCTGCGCAACACCCCCCAGGGGGTATTCGGGAAATCCAGCCGGGGCTGGCTGGGCGAACCCATTCCCATTGCCGCTCCGGAGCAGGTTCACCCGGGGCAGGCCACCATCCGCTCCACCGTCAATGGCTCCGCCACCGGGGACTACTCTGCGGAAATTCTGAAGGTCTATCCCGCTTCCCGGGCGGATGGGCGGAATCTGCTGTTGAAAATCACCGACCCCACCCTGCTGGAAACTACCGGGGGCATTGTGCAGGGCATGTCCGGCTCCCCCATTATCCAGGATGGAAAGCTGGTGGGTGCGGTGACCCATGTTCTTGTCAACGACCCCACCGTGGGGTACGGCATCTATATTCAGAATATGCTGGATGCAGCAGCGTAAAAGGAGGATGCAGCATGAATTCCGGAAACGTACCTGTTGGCTTTGGCATGGCCCTAGCCATGAATGAGCCCGCCATGAAAGCCTATGCCGACATGGACGAGAAGCAAAAGCAGTCAATCCTGAACCGGACTCATCAGGTTCGCAGCAAAGGAGAAATGCAGGAGCTTGTAACCAGCATCGCCGCAAACCATACGCTGTAGCTCCAAGCCGCCGCTTCCACTTGGAATCGGCGGTTTTTAACAGGGAAACAGTTCTTCCCAATCGTCCAACCCATTGCAGTCAGCCCAAACGAAGATTGTTGAATCCCTCTCATAAAAAATGTTATTATTTAACAAAAAGTTCTTTATAATTCGGGAGACTTATGTTATAATTGCCACATGGATTTCAAGTGGGATAATTCATCCCCTGCCATACTTTCATTTGAGGAGGTTTCATTATGAGATTACAAGGAAAAGTTGCCATCATCACCGGCGGCAGCCGGGGCATTGGCCGTGCCACCGCCGAAGCCTTCCTGCGGGAGGGAGCCGCCGTGGTTTTCACCGCCTCCAATCAGGCCAACGCCGACAAAGCCGCTGCCAGCCTCCGGGAGGCTTTCCCCGGTTCCGACGTAATGGGCATCAGCCCCAATCTGGCAGAGCTGGAAGACGTGCGCAAAGCTTTCGCCCAGGTACTGGAGCGGTTTGGCCGGGTGGACATCCTGGTGAACAACGCCGGCGCCTCCGACAGCACCCCCTTCCAGAGCTACACGGAGGAGCAGTTTGATAAAATCATGGATTTGAACGTCAAGGGCGTATTCAACGCCACCCGGGCCATTGTGGAGACAATGGTGGAGCAGGGCTCCGGCGTGATTCTGAACACCTCTTCCATGGTCAGCCGCTACGGCCAGCCCTCGGGCATTGCCTACCCCACCTCCAAATTTGCCATCAACGGTATGACGCTGTCCCTGGCCCGGGAGCTGGGCCCCAAGGGCATCCGGGTCAACGCCGTGGCCCCCGGCATCACGGAAACCGACATGATGAAGGCCGTGCCCAAGCACCTGGTGGATCCTCTCATCGCCCAGATTCCCCTGCGCCGCCTGGGTCAGCCGGAGGACATTGCCAACGCCTTCGTATTCCTGGCTTCCCAGGAAGCCTCCTATATCACCGGCGTGGTACTGAGCGTAGACGGCCTGGCAAGAACCTGAGAATTAAATATTGTGCTTATCAGTTTAACTCAGCAAACAGGTAGATTGAAGTTCGGCAGCAAGTTGAATGGCATTATGTGCCGTCGGGAAATACCTTCCCCCGGGGGGCAATGTCATCAACTTAAGGATTCTACTGTAGGGGAGGCTATTAGCCTCCCGCGCAGAACAATCCCTAAAAGCGGCACAAAGTCAGGCAAATCCGCTTCATTTTCTATTTTCTGGCCCCATTCACCGGAACACTCAAAAACCGTTACGAAAGCGGGAGGCTAATAGCCTCCCCTACGGGATGTCTTAAGTTGATGACATTGCCCCGGGGGAAGCCTTGACTCAGGAGCTGTTGCCTGGCTCCATTCACCAACTAGCTGAGTGAAACATAAGCACATTAAATTTTTCTGAGTGTGTCAGCAGTGCGCCCTTGCGGCGCACTGCTGTATTTTCAGCTGTTTTCCTCCCATCGGTAGGTTTTGGCGGGGAAGGTTTCACTGCCGTCCTGCTTGGAGTACTGGCTGTCCCGGTCAAAGCTTAGGCCCAGCTTTCGCATCACAGCCCCACTGGCGGGATTGCTGACTGCGTGGCAGGCTTCAATGACCCGCACCTCCCGCACGGTGCGGACATAGTCGATGATTGCTCCCATGGCCTCGGTAGTCAGCCCCCTGCCCCACAGGTCGGAGCGGAGGTTATAGCCGATGTGCCAGATTCCCTCCTTCGGATGATAGTACATGCCGCCCTCGCCCACCAGCTCCCCGGTTTCCTTCAGGACAAAGCCATAGTCGAATTCATCCGGGGAATCGGCGGGTCTGGATTCCAGCCAGGTCAGAACCTCCTGAGGGCTGTGATAGAGGGAATAAATCATAAATCGATTGACCGCCGGATCTGCGCACCAGCGGAACACCGCCTGGTAATCCTCCGGTGTCACCAGGCGGAGGATCATACGCACTGTTTCCAAATTAGGATGGGGCATTGGCTTCACTCCTTTCTTACAGCGTGGTTTTTCAATCAGTTTCCTTCAATGTATTTTATCGATGTACTGCCTCCCAGTCCTCCCGGTACAGGATATTGATGATGTCTTTTTCTTTTTTCCCGTATCGGGTTTCATAAGTGCCCTCCGCGAAGGGCTGGAAGCCGCACTTCTGCTGCACCCTGGCGGACTGGGTATTCCAGTCGAAGTGGGCGCAGAGGATGGCATCCAGGCCGATTTCCTCAAAAAGCCAGCGAATGACCGCATTCACCGCCTCCGGCATCAGTCCCCTGCCCCAGTATTCCTTGGACAGGACAAACCCCAGTACCCGGCAGCGAAGGTCCATCAGGGCAGGATAATGCTCCTCAGTGTATTTTTCAATGCCCAGGGAGCCAATGGCCTTCCCCTGGTAGTCCAGGGCGAAGGTTTTCTTATGGGTTATGAAGCTGTCCAGGATTTTCTGGCTCTCAGCGGTATCCCTGTGGGGCAGCCAGCCGGCCATCTGGCCCACACCCTCCACCGAGGCGTATTCAAAAAAGTCCTGCAAATCGCTCTGCCGCCAGGGGCGGAGGGTCAGGCGCTGGGTGTGCAGCTCCACACCGGTAATGTCAATGGGTGCGTTCATTGAGATTCCTCCTTCATCAATTCTCTGCGTAATTCCAAAAGAAAGCTTTTCTTATCAAATATGTTTTCCGCTCCGCTGTGGCTGACCACAAAAAAGCCCGTTTCAACCTGGCTCAGCGCCTCCAGCATTTGCCGGGCCAGCTCCGTGGAAACCGGCGGCTTGCGGAAAAACAGGTCGCCAATCAGGCAGTACTCCCGATTCACATTGAGAATCAGGCTGCCGGGGGTGTGAACGGAGGGGCAGGGAATGATTTCCAGTTCAATCCCATCGTCAATGGTCATGGGCTCAGACACCACCGTCCCCACACCCAGCTTTTCCCTTGTGAAGTCCCCCACATATATCTTTTGAAAAGCGCCTTTCAAAACATTTCCGGTGTGGTCGGCATGGTGATGGGACAGGATAGCGATGGGCGGCTTGGGTAAAGATTGGATAACACGAAGCTCGGGCGAATGATTGCCTACGTCATACAGGTAGGTATTTTTCTCCCCCTGGATAAAATATACCTCTGCGGAAAGGGGCTGTTCAGAAGCAGGTAAATAGCAAATGGACGGCCCAATCTTCCGGAAAGGGTTATCAATTTCATAATCCATATTCAACCTCATAGTAACAAAAAACGCAGGCCGAAGCCTGCGCTGATGATGCGGTTATCCCGTCAGCGGGATACAGCAAAAAGAGGGCTTCCCGAGGCGCTGAATTGGCAAGAATCATGGAACAGATTTTTCAGCATGATAAACCCTCCTTTTGTAAAGATGGTGGTATTATAATCCCGCCGCTGCGAATTGTCAACGTGTTTTGATAAAAATCCCCCGCTCCGTTCGGAGCGGGGGACAAAGGAGCTATTGATTACTCGTAGATCTCGGTAACAACGCCGGAACCAACGGTACGGCCGCCTTCACGGATAGCGAAACGCAGGCCCTTCTCGATAGCGATGGGGGTGATCAGCTCGACCTTCATGGTCACGTTATCGCCGGGCATGCACATCTCAGTGCCCTCGGGCAGGGTGATGATGCCGGTAACGTCGGTAGTACGGAAGTAGAACTGAGGACGATAGTTGTTGAAGAAGGGGGTATGACGGCCGCCCTCTTCCTTGGACAGGACGTAAACCTGGCCAGCGAACTTGGTCAGAGGATGGATGGAGTTGGGCTTGGACAGAACCTGGCCTCTCTCGATGTTCTTCTTGTCGATACCACGCAGCAGAGCGCCGATGTTGTCGCCAGCCTCAGCGTAGTCCAGCAGCTTGTGGAACATCTCGATGTCAGTCACGACGGTGGACAGCTTGTCCTCACGCAGGCCAACGATCTCGACAGGCTCGTTCTTCTTGATGACGCCACGCTCCACACGACCGGTAGCAACGGTGCCACGGCCGGAGATGGTGAAGACGTCCTCAACGGGCATCAGGAAGGGCTGGTCAGCCTTACGGTCGGGAGTGGGGATATAGGTGTCAACAGCATCCATCAGTTCCTTGATGCAGGCATACTCGGGAGCGTTGACATCCTTGGACTCGGAGATCAGAGCGTTCAGAGCGGAGCCCTTGATAACGGGGGCTTCCTCGTCGAACTCGTAGGAAGCCAGGGTCTCACGGACTTCCATCTCAACCAGCTCCAGCAGCTCCTCGTCGTCAACCTGATCGCACTTGTTCAGGAACACAACGATGGCGGGCACGCCAACCTGACGGGCCAGCAGCAGGTGCTCCTTGGTCTGAGCCATGGGGCCGTCGGTAGCGGCGATAACCAGGATGGCGCCGTCCATCTGAGCAGCACCGGTAATCATGTTCTTGATATAGTCGGCGTGGCCCGGGCAGTCAACGTGAGCATAGTGACGGTTGTCGGTCTGATACTCAACGTGAGCGGTGTTGATCGTGATACCACGAGCCTTCTCCTCGGGAGCCTTATCGATGGAAGCATAGTCCTCGAAATCAGCGAAGCCCTTCAGAGACAGGTACTTGGTGATAGCAGCGGTCAGAGTGGTCTTGCCGTGGTCAACATGGCCGATGGTGCCGATGTTAACATGGGGCTTATTTCTTTCAAACTTCTGCTTTGCCATTTGAAATATTCCTCCTGTTAGTAGAAAAATAATTTGAATACAGTTTTACGGTGCGTGTTCCCCGCACATCAGGTACAGAATACCACAACTGCGGAAGAAACACAAGAGAAATTTTGTAAATTTCTAAAATTCAAGGGCTTTTCAGGGAAAATTAACCCTTCATGCGGCTCTTGATGATCTCCTCGCTCTTGGACTTGGGCAGCTCCGTGTAGTGGCTGGGCTCCATGGAGTATTGACCACGGCCCTGGGTCTTGGAACGCAGGTCGGTAGCGTAGCCGAACATCTCAGCCAGAGGCACGTTGGCGTCCACCTGAACAGAACCGGTACGGGTGATCTGGCCCAGGATGTTGCCCCGGCGGGCGGTCACGTCGCCGATCACAACGCCCATATAATCATCAGGCACCACAATGGCGACCTTCATGATGGGCTCCAGGATGGCAGGGTTTGCCTTCCGGCAGGCTTCCTTGAATGCCATGGAACCGGCAATCTTAAAGGCCATTTCAGAGGAGTCAACCTCATGGTAGGAGCCGTCGAACAGAGTGACCTTCACATCCACCACAGGGAATCCGGCCAGCACACCGGCGGTCATAGCGCCCTGAATACCGGCATCGACAGCGGGGATATATTCCTTGGGAATAGCGCCGCCGACGACAGCATTGATGAACTCGTAACCCTTGCCGGGCTCGTTGGGCTCCACACGGATCTTAACATGACCGTACTGGCCCTTACCGCCGGACTGACGGGCATACTTGGTATCCTGCTCAACGCTCTTACGGATGGTCTCCTTGTAGGCAACCTGGGGTGCGCCCACGTTGGCCTCTACCTTAAATTCCCGGAGCAGACGGTCAACGATAATCTCCAGATGGAGCTCGCCCATACCGGCAATGATGGTCTGGCCGGTCTCTTCGTCAGTGTAGGTCCGGAAGGTGGGGTCTTCCTCGGCCAGCTTAGCCAGAGCAATGCCCATTTTCTCCTGACCGGCCTTGGTCTTGGGCTCGATGGCCACCCGGATAACGGGCTCAGGGAAGACCATGGACTCCAGGATGATGGGATGGTCGGGATCGCAGAGGGTATCGCCGGTAGTGGTGTTCTTCACGCCCACGGCGGCGGCGATGTCACCGGCATACACCACATCGATGTCCTCCCGGTGGTTGGCGTGCATCTGCAGAATACGGCCCAGGCGCTCGTTGGTGCCCTTGGTGCAGTTCAGGACAGTGGTGCCCTTCTCCAGCGTACCGGAGTACACCCGGAAGTAGCACAGCTTGCCCACATAGGGGTCGGTGGCGATCTTAAAGGCCAGAGCGGAGAAGGGGGCCTCGTCAGAAGCGGGACGGAAGTCCTCTTCCTCGGTTTCAGGGTTCACACCCTTGATGCCCTTCTTATCCAAGGGGCTGGGCATATAGTCCACAACGGCATCCAGGACTTCCTGCACACCCTTGTTCTTGTAGGACGTGCCGCAGACCACAGGAACCATCTCGTTGGCAATAGTGGCCCGGCGGATAACCGCCTTGATCTGGTCAACAGAGATTTCCTCTCCCTCCAGATAAGCCATAGCCAAATCATCGTCCAGAGCTGTGACGGCATCCATCAGCTTCTCACGGTACTCCTCGCAGATGTCAACCATGTCGGCAGGGATGTCTTCCACACGAACGTCTTTACCCAGCTCATCATAGAAGACGTTTGCCTTCATGGTCAGCAGGTCAACGTTACCCCGGAAGAAAGCCTCGGAACCGATGGGCAGCTGGATGGGCACGGCGTTGCACTTCAGCCGCTCGTCGATCATCTCGAGAACACGGTAGAAGTCGGCGCCCATGATGTCCATCTTGTTGACGTAGATCATGCGGGGAACCTTGTATTCGTCGGCCTGACGCCAAACGGTCTCAGTCTGGGGCTCGACACCGCCCTTGGCGCACAGAACGGTGACAGCACCGTCCAGAACACGCAGGGAGCGCTCCACCTCAACGGTAAAGTCAACGTGGCCCGGAGTGTCGATGATGTTCAGCCGGCAGCCCTTCCAGAAGCAGGTGGTGGCGGCGCTGGTGATGGTAATACCACGCTCCTGCTCCTGAGCCATCCAGTCCATGGTGGCGGAGCCATCGTGGGTCTCACCGATCTTGTAGTTGCGGCCGGTGTAGAACAGGATACGCTCGGTGGTAGTGGTCTTACCGGCATCGATGTGAGCCATGATGCCAAAGTTTCTGGTGTTTTCCAGAGAATACTGTCTAGGCATGTTTGAATTTCTCCTTGATTACCAGCGGAAATGGGCGAAGGCCTTGTTGGCTTCGGCCATCTTGTGGACATCCTCACGCTTCTTCACGGAGGAGCCGGTGTTGTTGGCTGCATCCATAATCTCAGCAGCCAGCCGCTCTTTCATGGTGTTCTCGCTGCGACCACGGCTGTACAGGGTGATCCAACGCAGACCCAAGGTCTGACGGCGGTCGGGACGAACTTCGATGGGCACCTGATAGGTTGCGCCGCCCACACGGCGGGCCTTCAGCTCCACAGCGGGCATGATATTTTCCATGGCCTGCTGGAAAACTTCCAGGCCGTTCTTGCCGGTCTTGTTCTCGACAATTTCAAAAGCACCATAGACGACCTTCTGGGCAACACCCTTCTTGCCGTCCAGCATGATGCTGTTAACGAGCTTGGTAACCAGAACGGAATTGTACTGAGGATCGGGCAGAACCTCTCTCTTGGGAACATTACCTCTTCTGGGCACTTTGCTTCCCTCCTTCATAAAATAATGATTTCATCGGTACTCGAAAGTGAGTCTTTCGTTGTGCCTGCCAGAGGTTTAATACTCTATATTAAAACGCTGGCAAGGCCTTGCCTTGCGAAAGGGCGTGGAACAAATTCAAGTTTTGGAAAGCAGAAGAAATTACTTCTTCTTGCCGGCCTTGGGCCGCTTTGCGCCGTACTTGGAGCGGGCCTGCATCCGGTTCTGAACGCCCTGGGTATCCAGAGTGCCGCGGATGATGTGGTAACGAACGCCAGGCAGGTCCTTGACACGACCGCCGCGGATCAGAACCACGGAGTGCTCCTGCAGGTTGTGGCCGACACCGGGGATGTAAGCGGAAACTTCCATGCCGTTGGTCAGGCGCACACGAGCGATCTTACGCAGTGCGGAGTTGGGCTTCTTGGGGGTGATGGTACGGACGGCAGTGCACACGCCGCGCTTCTGGGGGGAGGGCAGGGTGGTAGCCTTGTTCTCCAGGGTGTTCAGACCTCTCTGCAAAGCGGGAGCGGTGGACTTGTAGGTAGCCTGCTGACGGCCGTTTCTCACGAGCTGATTAAAAGTAGGCATCTATTTTCTCCTTTCTTTTGTTCTCGCCCCGGGGGGCGGGTGTTTATTCTACGGAATATTCCGATAGAACCAGATTAGTCGGCAATGGCTGCCGCAGCGGCCCCCACCTCAATGTGGCAGGAGCGTCCCAAATCCGCCTTGGAGCGGACATAGGAATATGGGATTCCATACTGCTTACACAGTTCCTCCAAAGGCTCCGTCACAGCGGGGTCTGCGTCCTCCGCCAGGAAAACCTGCCGGGCAGTGCCGCTGAGGATGGCCTTTTTCAGCTGCTTGGCCCCTACCAGAATCCTTCCGGCTTGGGGCAAATCGACGCAATTGGGGATCGTACAATCGTTTTTCATAACCATACAGGTTGTATTATACGCACTTTTCCGAAAATGTCAACAAAAATCATAGGAAAACTTTTGTTATTGTGCTTAAATCGTTCACTTTTCCAGCAAAGCATCCAGATTGTTGTCCAGAGGCAAACAGATGATTTTATTTGGAGCACAGTCTTTGACAACGTGGGGCGGCACTGCCGTTACTGTACGCTGGCTCCGAAGGGCATCAGGGCCAGCTTTGCCATTTTGAAGCACTGCAAGCCCAGAGGGATTCCGATAATGGTGACGCAGCAGATCAGCCCCATCACCAGGTAGTATACCGCCAGCTCCCAGCCGAAGAAGACAATCCACAGCACATTGGCAAGAAAGGACACCCCGCCGCCCCCATAGACCACCTCTTTGCCAAAGGGGCAGAAGGTCAGGCCTGCCATTTTGAAGCTTTGAAGGCCCAGCGGAATGCCGACGATGGTAATACAGCAGATGATGCCCGCAAAAATCCAGCCCAGGCCGGAAATCAGGCCGATGAAGATGAACCAGAAAAGAT
The DNA here is from genome assembly GCA_021771675.1 of Oscillospiraceae bacterium. Next base: position 26,872 of record JAETOP010000029.1, read on the forward strand.
TCGCAATAATGCTCATGTTTTATACCTCCCAATTTGCTTTTGAAGCACAGCCCGGCACTGCCGGGGTTAAAACAGGCTGATCTGGCTGGTGTCCGGCAGGTTTCCGAAGGCACCGGCGTCCTTGAGCATCTGGATATGGGTTTTGGATACCTTAGGGCAGGCCAATGAAACCTCTTCAATGGACAGGAAGCTCTTTCCCTCCCGGCCGTTCATCAGGTCCCAGGCGGCGTTTTCTCCCAGGCCGGAAATGGAGACAAAGGGGGGCAGAAGCTTTCCATCCTCAATTAAGAACTTGGTTGCATGGCTTTTGTAGACGTCGATGGGCAAAAACTCAAAGCCCCGGAGGTAGTATTCATACACCACCTCCATGGTGGTAAGCAGGTCCTCGTCCTTGTCCGTGGCGTTTTCGTTGCCCTCAATGGCGTCGATGTTGGCCATCACCGCCTCCTTTCCCCTGGTCATCAGCACGGCGTCAAAGCCGCCCTTCTGGCTGCGGCGATAGAAATAGGCGGCGTAAAAGGCCAGGGGATGGTAGACCTTGAACCAGGCGATCCGGAAGGCCATCATGACGTAGGCCACGGCATGGGCCTTGGGGAACAGGTATTTAATCTTCTTGCAGGAGCCGATGTACCAATCCGGCACGCCGGCGTCGATCATCTCCTGCTCCGCCCCCTCCGGCAGTCCCCTGCCCTTTCGGACGGCCTCCATAATCTTAAAGGAGCGCTTCTCCGGCATTCCACAGGAGATCAGGTAGAGCATGATGTCGTCACGGCAGCCGATGGCCTGATCAACGGTGGCCGTCTTGGAGGTTATCAAATCCTTGGCGTTGCCCAGCCACACGTCAGTGCCATGGGAAAAGCCGGAGAGTCGAAGCAGGGTGTCGAACCGGGTGGGCATGGTATCCAGCAGCATCCCCCGGGTGAACCTGGTGTTGAACTCCGGAATGGCCACCGCCCCGGTGGGGCCCAAAATTTTGTCATTCTCATAGCCCAGCTCCTTGGAGGAGGTGAAGATGGACATGGTTCGCTTGTCGTCCAGAGGGATTTTCTTGGCGTCCACCCCGGTCATATCCTCCATCATACGGATCATGGTGGGGTCATCGTGGCCCAGCATATCCAGCTTCAGCAGATTTTCCTCCATGGAGTGATATTCAAAATGGGTGGTGATCTGGTCGGCATTGGGGTCATCGGCGGGATGCTGCACCGGGCAGAAATCCCATATCTCGTTCTCCTGGGGAATGACCACCAGGCCGCCAGGGTGCTGGCCGGTGGTGCGGCGGACACCCACGCATCCGGCTGCCAGTCTCCCCTCCTCCGCCCGGGATGCTGTCTTCCCCCGCTCGGACAGGTACTTTTTCACATAGCCAAAGGCGGTCTTCTCCGCCACAGTGCCGATGGTGCCCGCCCGGAACACATGGGACTTTCCGAACATCTCAATACAGTAGGCGTGGGCCTTGGACTGGTACTCGCCGGAGAAGTTCAGGTCAATATCCGGCACCTTGTCGCCGCCGAAGCCCAGGAAGGTCTCGAAGGGGATGTTGAAGCCGTCCTTTTCAAACTTGGTGCCGCATTTGGGGCAGATTGCGTCCGGCAGGTCAGCCCCGCAGCCATAGCCCTTGGGCACGTCAAAGGTGGAGAATTTGCACTCCGGATTGGGGCAGCGGTAATGGGGCGGGAAGGAATTCACCTCGGTGATACCGGACATGTAGGCCACAATGGAGGAGCCCACAGAGCCCCGGGAGCCCACCAAGTAGCCATGCTCCAGACTGTTCTGCACTAATCTTTGGGCGGACATGTAGATCACGTCGTAGTGGCAGTTGATGATGTCGTGGAGCTCCGTTTCCACACGCCTCGTCATCAGCTCCGGCGGGTTGTCCCCGTAGAGCCGGCGGAACTTGCCGTAAACCAGGCTCTTCAAATCCTCCACGGAGTTTTCAATCTTGGGAGCAAACAGGTTGTGGGGCACCGGGCGCAGGCTCTCGCACATATCGGCAATTTTGTTGGGATTCGTAACCACAATCTCATAGGCCTTCTCCTCCCCCAGATAGCTGAACTCCCGGAGCATTTCATCGGTGGTGCGGAAGTACAGAGGATTGGGCTTGTCCGCATCCTCGAAGCCCTTGGTGGCCAGCAGGATGTGGCGGAAAATCTCATCCTCCGGGTTCAGGAAGTGAACGTCCCCAGTGGCCACCACTGGCTTGCCCAGCTCCTCTGCCAGGCGGACCACGGTGCGGTTGAAATTGCGCAGGTCTTCCTCATCCTTGGCAATCCCCTTTTCCAGCATAAAGCGGTTGTTGTCCAGGGGCTGGATTTCCAGATAGTCATAGAAGGAGGCAATCCGTTTCAGCTCGTCCTCGCTCTTGCCGTCCAGAATGGCCTGGAACAGCTCTCCCGCCTCACAGGCGGAGCCGATAATCAGTCCCTCCCGCATGGCGAGAATCTCGGATTTGGGCATCCGGGGCACCCGTTTGAAATATTTCAGATTGGAGTCGGAAATCAAATGGTAGAGATTGCGCAGACCCACCTGATTTTTGGCAAAGAGGATGATGTGCCGGGCATGGCGGTCGGTGATGCGTCCCTTGGAACGCAGGGACACCATGGCGGGATTCACCTTCTGGAGGGTGTGGATGTCCAGCTCTTCCTCCATTTTCTTCATCAGCCGATCCATAATCAGGCCGCAGGTCATGGCATCGTCCCCGGCCCGGTGGTGGTTAAAGTCCGGCAGGCTCAGGGCAGCCGACACAATGTCCAGCTTATACTTGTTCAGCTGGGGCAGCATGTTCTGAGCCAGAATCAGGGTATCCACCGCCGTAAAGCTGTATTCATACCCCAGCTTGGCACAGGCGGCCCGGATGAAACCGGTATCAAAATCGGAGTTGTGGGCCACCAGCACCCGTCCACCGATGAATTCCAGAAACTTTGGAAGTACCTCCTGAAGCTTGGGAGCTCCCACCAGCATGTCCTGAGAGATGCCGGTAAGCTCCACAATTTTCTGCTCCAACGGCCGCTCCGGATCCACGAAGGTCTGGAACCGGTCAATCTCCACGCCCCGCTTCAAAATCACGGCGCCGATCTCAATGATGGTATCCTTCCGGGAGCTGAGGCCGGTAGTTTCCAGATCGAAGGCCACATATTCCTGGTCAAAGTCCATCTCTTGACTGCCATGAACCACAATCCGGTCGTCCACGTCGTTGACGTAGTAGCCCTCACAGCCGTAGAGAATTTTGATATTCTGGTCGGTGCCCGCCACCTTGGCCTTGCTGGCTGCCTTCATGGCATCGGGGAAGGATTGGGCCACGCCGTGGTCGGTAATGGCAATGGCCTTATGGCCCCAGGCGGCTGCCTGCTTCACCGCAGCGGCGGTATCTGTCAGGGCGTCCATATTGCTCATGGTGGTGTGCAGATGCAGCTCCACCCGCTTTTCTCCCGTGGCCAGGTCCTTCCGCTTGGGCATGGAGCCGGGCATCATGGCATAGGGCTTGAGAACCATGTCATTTTCAAACCGGTCCTCGATGAGCTTGCCCTGAATCCGCAGAACGGAGCCGATCTGCACATTTTCAATGATGGGCTTGGCCTCCTTGGCCTCCAGAAACCGGCTGATCCGGATGGAGCCCGTATTGTCCGTCATGTCAAATTTCACTACATAGGCGTTGCGCTTGGTCAGTTCCTTGTGGTCGATGGCAAATACCTTGCCCTCCAGGATGATGGTTCCCATATCCATGGTCATGTCCTTCATGGCCACGGTATTGCCCCGGAAGGGCTTGCCATAGAAGGTGGGCCCTTCCTGCTTTGCTTCGGAGGTCTGTTGCTTGGCCTGGTTGGTCTGGACGCTGGGATAGGCTTCCATGGCCGCCTGACGCAGACTGTCTACCGCGTCGAACAGCGCCTTCCCTTCCAGGTCGCTTCCCGCCTCCACCGCAATGGTCACGGGAGCGGCAAAGCGCTCCCGCAGCTCCTGCTGGACCTGGGGAATCAACTCTTCGATGGAGGCCTTGCCATTGGCCCGGAGCTTCACCGTAAGCCTCTCCCCTTCCCACATCCATTTGGCCCCGGCCAAAGAACCCCGGGTCATGGAGTTGCGGTTGACGAAGAGCATCATCAGCTCCTCCGGCTCGATTTTTTGCAGCTCGGTCTGCGGGTGCGTCAGGGTGATCTCCACCCGGGCCAGGCCGTAGAGAGCAGCAATGTCCCGCTCTGCGGTTTCCAGAATTCGCCGGGGTATGTAGCTGGAGCTGTGGGCCGCCACATGGATTCTGCGGCTTTCCGCATGAATGTCGGCAGCGGCAATGGCCGCCTGAGACAGGGCCTTTGCGATCCCCTCAGGCGGCTCATAGTCCGAAAACATATCCAGTAAATAAACGATTTCTTTCATTTTTTAATCAATTCGACGTAATAATACTGAGTATAAATCTCTTAATTGGCGTTTGGGGAAGCAAAAGCGTTACCGGGCGGGTCAGGGCGAAAACAGCGACTGATCAACCCTGTGCGCATTGGGGTGAAGCGCCCTGCGCTTCATCACAGCTTTTCGATCCGTGCCAGCAGGGCGGGAAGCAGCTCGTCATAGGGAAGCTTTTCCACCTGCACACCCTTCTCAAAAATCATGCCCCAGCCGTCGCCGCCGGCAATGCCGATGTCCGCCTCCCGGGCCTCTCCGGGGCCGTTGACGATGCAGCCCATAACCGCCACGGTGATGGGCTTTTGGCATTCTTTCAGGGCCTCATCCACCTTGTTTACCAAACCGATCAGGTCGATCCTCGTTCTGCCGCAGGTAGGGCAGGAGATGATGTCCACGCCCTGCTTGCGCAGTCCGGCCGCTTTCAGAATATCCTTAGCGGCGTAGACCTCCTCCACTGGGTCGTCGGTGAGGCTGACCCGCAGGGTATCGCCGATGCCGTCCAGCAGCAGTGCGCCGATTCCCATGGCGGACTTGATGAGGCCCTGGCGCACCGGCCCGGTCTCCGTCACACCGATGTGAAGAGGATAATCGCACCGGCTCCGGAAGAGCCGGGCCGCCGCCACCATATTGGGCACGGTGGAGGATTTCATGGACACACAGGTATCGTAGAAGCCCTCCTTTTCCAGAAGCTCCAGATGCTGGAAGGCGCTTTCCACCAGGGCCTCCGGGGTGGGATGGCCGTATTTTTCCAGAAGCGCCTTATCCAAGCTGCCGCCGTTGACGCCAATTCGGATGGGAATTTTCTTGTCCTTGCAAGCCGCCACCACAGCCTTCACCCGATCCTCCCCGCCGATGTTGCCGGGGTTGATGCGGATTTTGGCAGCGCCGCCCTCTGCGGCGAGAATCGCCAGCTGATAGTCAAAATGAATATCTGCCACCAGAGGCAGGGGACTCTCTTTGCAGATTTCAGCAAAGCCCCTTGCAGCCTCCCGGTTGGGCACTGCCAGCCGGACAATCTGGCAGCCGGCGGAGGCCAGCTTTTTGATTTGGGCAAGAGACCCTTCCACATCCGTGGTTTTGGTGTTCAGCATGGACTGGATGGATACCGGAGCACCGCCGCCAATGGGGACGTTTCCCACAAGAATCTGTCTTGTCATCTTTTTCTTACCCCTTAAAAATCATAAATATATCCTTAAACATAATCAGCCCCATGAAGGCAAGCAGAACAATCATGCCTGCTCCGTGAATATAGCCCTCGTATTTTGGATTGAGTTTTCTGCGGGTAATGCCCTCCACCGCAGCGGTGAGCAGGGTGCCAACAGAGCGCCCGCCATCCAGCGCCGGGATGGGCAGCAGATTCATGATTCCCAGGTTCACGGAAATCAGGCCGCCAAAGCTGAGCATGTTCAAAAACGCATAGTACAGGCTGGAAGACCTGGCGCTGGTTTCGGTCATCATCTGCACGATGCCCACCGGGCCGCTCATATCCTTCAGCCCCGCTTTCCCGCTGAAGAGCATTCCCAGGCTGATCCACACCATCTGGACATTGGACAATGCCGCATTCCACGTCTGCCTCAATAGAGCTGGAACGGTCCTTTCCACGGAACCAAAGCTAAAGCCATAACGCTGGGAAGCGCCATTCTCATCCTGGAAGGTTCGCTTCTGCATGGGGAAATTCTTCAGCTCAATCTGTTCTCCGTCCCGCAGCAACACCAAATCATGCCGGTTTTCTGGATTCTTTTCCAGGTCGGAATTAGCAGTGAGAACCAGCTCAAAATCCGTATACATATAGATTCTTTCGCCGTCCACTTTCAGAATCCGGTCGCCTTGCTTGATGCCCTCCCAATCGTCTCCAACGGCGGCAATGGCGCTGCCCGGCTCCACCACATCCACCACGGGGAGGATATAGCGCTGCTGGGGGGCGAAGAAGCAGGCAAAGAGCAGCAGTCCAGACAGCAGGTTCATCACAGGCCCCGCCACCAGAATCAACAGCCGCTTCCACCAGGCGGCGGCCATGAAGGAGCGGGGGCTTACGCTGTCGCCGTTCTCCCCCTCCATCTCGCAGAAACCGCCGATGGGAACAAGGCGGATGGAATACAGGGTCTCCCCCTTCTGCTTTTTCCAAAGCACGGGGCCCATAAACATGGAAAATTCGTTGACCTGAACGCCAAAGGACTTGGCCGCCAGAAAATGGCCCAGCTCATGGATAAAGATCAGAAGACTGAACAAAAGAATGCCAAAAAGAATACTGAAAATGGTCATAATATGCCTCGCAAATTAAGATATAATACTAGGGCGTATCTGAAAACACAAAGCGATTGTACTATTTCAACAAAATGCAGATAGAAGCAAGGTGAATAAAGGCAGCAAAGGACACTGCCAGCTTGTCATAGCGGGTGGC
>JAETOP010000178.1 GCA_021771675.1 Oscillospiraceae bacterium
AATGCTACTCTATCATAGCGGCCCGAAACCCGATAAAACCCGCCCAAAACGCTAATTTTAGCGAAAAATGGAGTGTATTTGGGCGCATATCAAACCAAATGATAGTAATGACGCGCTATGCTAACAACTCAATAAGCTACGCTCCGTTTTACATCCATAGCTTCCAAATCGTGCAACCCCATACTCTGGTGGAGGCGGAAAAGTTTAATATCTGCTATACTGCTCCATATCAAATTACCAATACACCGGACAGGCTGCGGTGGTATCGTTATCATCATGGCCTCCTGCAACGAGATGTGGCAAAGTTTGCAGGAATCGACCAGCATACATATTCGAGATATGAAAAGGGGGTGTATGACTACTATCCCATAGACATCATGCGGAAAATCGCTGAACTGTTTTCTGTTTCGGTTACAGAATTGTTGGACGAGTATAACCTGTTTCTTTACCATGGACAGGGAAAGCAAATTCAGATCTTGCGGAAATTCAGAAATATGTCGCGGACTGAATACGCCCAGCATCTTGGCATCTATTCTTCCACGTTGCGGGACTGGGAACTGGACTTAGTTCGGATTACAAAGCATAGCTGGGAGTTGCTGAAGGACAAAGGATAGCGAAAAATGGGGTGGGCATTTAAGCCCCACCCCCGCTTTGTATGTACCGCTTAATTGCGTCAAGCAGCTCCGCTTTCTGCTCCAAGGGACAAGGCATGGCCTTGACTTTCTCAATGACTGTTTGTGCGTGAACGGAAGCGACTTTTTTTGAAAGTTCCCGTTGCATTTCTCTATCTTTCGGGAAATGCACGATAATATTAACTTTGCGCACCTCCTCGCCAATACTAAAAAAATGTATATGATAGTCTGCTTGTCCTTTATTTCTCTCTGATTTTAAGCAAGGCTGCGCCCTCATGCAGACGCGGCCTTGATAGAAGGGTGCCGTTCTTCCCAAAGCCGTTCCTGCCCCTGCTTTGTCAGCGGCGTATAGCCCTCCTTGGCACGCGGACGCGATGCTTCGCCGGAGAGCATATCCTCTTTGGACGGTCATGGAATTTACAAGGTACAGGTTTTTCGCCAGCGCACATCAACGCACCGTTTGGTGCGCCTGTGCCGATAGGCAAACGGTGTCGAAATCTACCTCAATTTGAGGCAGATTTCGGGCAGGCCCGGCTGGGCAAGCCAGCCGGGCCTGGCTCCCCAAAGCCCCCCCCTCACTTACCGCCGATTTTCACGGGGTTTTACAGTGTGTTTTTGAAAAATTTTTTTAACTTTTTTATTGCGGCCCGCAAACAGGCTGAAACACTCTGCTGGCGGACGTTTTCCATTTCCGCAATTTGGCTTTCCGTTGTACCCTCCAGGTACATCCACAGCCTGCGGCGCTGGATGGGGGTTAGACGTGTCTCCAGGCCGTTCTCCAGGCGTCGGTACAGTTCTTCGCGCTCCTGCCTGCTGAACACCTCCATCAGTTCATCCTCCGGGGAGATCACGGTGATGGAGACCTCCACCAGCTTGTCCACTGAAACGGTATGGTTGGAATACACATGGTCCGCCCTTTCCGTGTCGTGGTAGTCCTCGTCAGACCAGCGTTTCCAGCGTTCAAACTCCTCCTGGCTGTCGAAGTCCAGCCGGGTCAAACGGATATGTACGCCGGTGCTGCTTTTGCAGATAATAGCCTCCGGGTCTTTCTTGTTCAAGGCATAGTCGCTTTTTCGATCAAACATGGTCGGTCCTCCTTTGATTTTCGATAGTTCGCGGGGAAGCATTGAAAATCGGGAGGAGAACGTGCAGAATACCTTTTTCCTGCAAAAAGTTTGGAAAATTCTAAAAATTCCCCTTGATGGGAGAGAAGGGCATGGAAAAGGGCGGTGATGTTCGACGGCCTTTCCGAATAGCCCCTATATTTTGATAGGGAATATTCGGAAAAGCTGTCGAGAGAAAAACGAGGCGCGGAAAACCAATCAACGGTTTTCCGCGCTTTTAGAAAATGGGTTGTGTTGGGCGGCCTGCCCGGAGGGATCTCAAAAGGGGCGTCTGTTCATTCATTTCCCCCGTTCTTTGGTGGCTCGAAAATAAATCGCACGGTGCGATTTATTTTCCGACAAATTCCGCACAGACAGGGAGGGCGGAACGGCTATGCCGTCCCGCCCTCCGCTTTGGTGGGGATTTACTTGGTCAAACTTGCAGTTTTGAGTAGGAATTGCTTAAAAATCATGCCATGTTGCGGTACATAAAGGTGACGATTTGCCCGCGGGTGCAGTCTGCGTCCGGGCTGAACGCATTGTTCCCAGTGCCGGAGGTAATGCCCTCGGACACCGCCCAGGCTACCGCATTGGCGTAGTAGGCATCGGGGGCCACATCCGCAAAGGAATTGCCGGAGGATGTGGGGGAGCCGCTGGCACGATAGAGGAATGTCACGGTCTGCCCACGGGTCACGGTGTCGTTGGGACCAAAGGTGGTGGCGCTGGTGCCGGAGGTGATGCCTTCGGACACCGCCCACAGCACCGCGTCATAGTAGTAGGCACTGGCATCCAAATCGGTGAACGGGTTATTGCCGGCAGCCTTGGGAGAACCGGCGGCCCGCCAGAGGAACGTCACCATCTGGGCGCGGGTGCAGGCGGCGTTGGGGCTGAACGTGGTGGCAGAGGTGCCGGAGGTGATGCCGTTCTCCACAGCCCAGGCCACGGCGTCGGCGTAGTAGGCGTTTGCGGGAACATCCACGAAAGCCAGGCCCTCGTCAGGCGCAACCTCAATCTTGGCAAAGCTGGCCTCCACCGTCACCTTGCCGCTGGGCATGGTAAAGGTATACCGGGTGTCGCTCTTCTTCGTCAGCTTCAGCTCGTTGCCCTTGCTGTCGGTGACGGTCAGCTCATCCAGCTCATAGCCCTTGTCGGGCTTGACGGTGATGGTCACAGTGGTGCCCTTGCTGGCGTTCTTGGGACTGACGGTCACAGAGCCATTTCGGCCGCTGTCCACGCTGACGGTGGAACTGCTGGAGCCGGAGCCGGAACCGCCGCCGGAGGAAGACGCGGCCTTGGCAAGCACGGTGACCTCAAAGGTCTTGG